>JBIOEJ010000144.1:0-13363 GCA_044445965.1 Hyphomicrobiales bacterium | reverse complement strand
GAGTTCCGCCAACTCCGCCTGGGTATGCCCGAGCTCGTCGATGGCATACCGGAGCACGTCGACAGGATCGAAAGTGCCGTCGATTTCGATCGGCCATCGCTTTGCTTCGTAGATGTCGACCAGCGCCAGGAGCACGTCGAGCCTGTCGCCCTCTTCCGTACCCTCCGGCGCGCCCCAACAGGCATCGATCGCAACAAGCGCCGCGCGGTGATCTTCGTCCGTGCGAATAGGCCGGATGTCCATAGTCGTCTCCTCAGAACTGCGACACGGTCAGTGCATCGATGCGGTCATACTCCGCATGGGTGCCGATGAATTTCACAAAGGCGATCTGCCGACGGAAATCGAAAGCAGCCACCAAGCGATAGTTTCCTCCCGCGACCTCGAACCTCACCCTCTCGCGGTCCAGCACCTTGGCTTTCGGAGCGGTTTTCTGGACCTCGTCAGTAGAGGTCCATTGTGCCGCTCTTACGAGCTTGTGCCAGCGTTCGAGCGAAACCTTTACTTCCGGGTGCTTGCTCCAGAAGTTGATAAGCACGTTTCGAGCAATCACCCGCATGTCGCAACATAGCATGTTCCCAAAACGGGAACAAGCGCACTAGACCTGAAAGGCTTTCGATGCCGGGAAGACAACCGCGCATCTTCCGTAGCGCCAGATCGCGCCCGGTCGCAGACTTGCTGATCGAATCGCGCAGCAAGGCCCCGGCATCATTGCGCCACGGCGCAGCTGTAGTGCCCATCTCCATCGACCGTGGCGCGCCATGCGTCGATGCAGGCGGACGGCGATGGCCGTTGGCGATCGGTGCGGGGCGCGAGAGGCGCAGCCACATTCCATGGATCGTGGCGAATTATCGAAGACACGGCGGAACCGCCTCGGCACGCAGGCGGCGCTCATGGCTCATTGTGCCGTCCTTCTCGACATTAGGCTCGATGCGCAGCTTTGGCGCCGCCATTGCGCCGGCCATTCCGGCTGTCCTGCGCAGCATCGGCCTGCGTGGCCATCACGACTCGATTCCGACCACTGTGCTTGGCGGCATAGAGGGCACGGTCAGCGGCGGCGACCACGTCCTGTACGGACTGATTAGTGCCGCTCGAGATCGCCGCGCCGAAGCTCGCCGAAATGGTTCTGACTTCGCCGCCAAGGTCGAAGGGAGAGGCGATGATCGCTTGGCGCAGCCGCTCGGCCGTCCTGCTCAGCGTTTCGCAGGTCGTAGGGCCGGCGACCACAATGAGGAACTCTTCGCCGCCATACCGTCCGAGCTGATCGCTTTGGCGCACCCCTCCTGCGAGGCGCCGCGCAAACTCCGTCAAGGCTTTGTCGCCGGCGACGTGACCGAGGCTATCATTGACCTCCTTGAAGTGGTCGATATCAGCCATGATGATTCCGACCCATTTGTGCGTCTCGGCTGCCTCCGTCACCGCCCGTTGCGCCGCTCGCATGACCGCTCCACGGTTCAGCACCCCAGTCAGAGCATCGCGATTCGCGATCTCCGCGAGCCTCCTGCCCTCCTCTATCAGTTCCCGATTGCGTTCGATGATCTGCAGATAAGTATAGCTGTTACCGACCACCGCCGATACCTGGTTTGCGATTTGCTGGAAAATGGCCTGGTGCGTCTCTCGATACGCATCTTTGTGCCGACTTGTGAAGAACAGGAATCCGATCGGTCGGTGGTCGACGATGAGCGGGCAGGTAAAGCTGGAACGCCCTCCTTCGAGCACGATCCGTCGCGTCGCATCCGATTGGGGCTTGGCCCTCAGGTAGCCTTCGAGATCGTTCAGAATGCGTGGATGACCGCTTTGCAGGATCTGCTCGAGGCTGCTACCGGCGAGCGGCCGGGAATAGCCCGCCGAGATCTGGACCGGGCCGAGTTCGGACCGCGCCCAATAGGCGGCCACGGAAGCCCCGTTGCTGGAAAGAAAGGCGCAGCCGATGCGCTCGTAGGGGATTAAACCGGTAAAGCCATCGAATATCCGGTTCAGGACTTCCTCTACCAACACCCCCCGCTCGACCGTCCCGACCAGGTCGAAAAGCTGTCGCAACTCCCATTCCCGCCGGCTCAGGGTATCTGCGAGGAGCTGTAGTTCCTGGCCGAGCTTGGCCAACGGATCGGCGCTGTCGGAGCGAAGCATGGGAACTGGCCCGCCGCTGCGCAGCTCTGCGACCCAGGCTGCATATGCGTCCGCCCGATCTCGTAGCTTGTCGATACTCTTAGCGGCTTTTGCCACGGTCACCTTCTCCGACGGTGACGAAGGCCGGAAGTTATTGGAGCCTAATGATTGACTCCTTGTTAAATAAAAGAGCGCAAACGAAAGGTTATTTGATGCCAACTCTTTATGATAATAGATCACTCCGGCAGCCATCGGCCGAGACTTGATCTGGATCAACGAAGATGACGAGAGGCCGCGCCAAGCTGCAAAGGAGGGTGGACTTTTCGACTAGCATCATAAATGCGCCTCTAGGCTCGGCGGATTTTGATGACAGCTTGGAGGCCCGCCATGCGACGAACCGCTCTATTTTACACGGCAACGATCGCTGTCGCTCTTCTATGGAATCCGGCCGTCGAGGCGTGCAGCCGAATCCTCTGGTCGGATAATGGCCAGGCGGTCCTGTCGGCCCGCAACATGGAATTCTATACCGATGATCTACCGAGCCTCGTCGTCTTCCCGCGCGGGCTGCGGCGCCACGGTGGAGACATCGGAGGGGCCATGAGCTGGACATCGAAATATGCCAGCATTTCCGTGGCCGGGATGAACGGCGCTGGCATTGATGACGGACTCAACGAAAAGGGCCTGGCTGCGCATCTGCTGTGGCTGCAAGAGGCGCGTTATGAGCCCCTGGACGAACGGCCCGGCATCTCTTATGTAGTCTGGTTGCAGTACCTGCTCGACAATCACGCGACCGTGCAGGAGGCGCTGGCCGATTTGCCGCGCTACCAGGTGGTTCCGGTCCCGGTCGAGGCCGCCGGGATAAAAAAGGAGCTGCCGCTTCATTTGGCTATCGAGGACGCGAGCGGCGACTCCGCCGTGATCGAGTTCGTCGATGGCAAGATGTCCGTCTACCATGACCGGCAATATACGGTGATGACCAACGAGCCTGCCTTCCCCAAGCAATTGGAGAACCTGAAGCGCTACAAGCCGTTCGGCGGAACGTTGTCGCTGCCCGGCGATATCGATCCGATGAGCCGCTTCGTGCGCGCTTCCACCTATCTGAAAACCCTGCAGCGGCCGGAAAACTACCGCGAAGCAGTCGCCATGCTGCTGTCGGTGATCCGCGACGTGCAGGTGCCGTTCGGAGCCCGCGACTACTCCGGCACCGAGAGCGAGGATGTGTGGGATCCGAAATGGATGAGCCTCGCCGACCTCACCCACCACGTCTATTACTTCAACGTGGCGAAGTCGGCGAACCTGGTGTGGGCCGGTTTGGAGAGTTTCGATCTGAACGAGGGTGCCTCGGTGATGGTTGCCGATCCCAGGAATCCAGCCCTGATCGGGGATATCGCCGGCGCCTTCCGCCCCGTCGAGGAATTCGGCAAGCTGTTCGACCCGAAGCGCTGAGCGAGGTCGACCGCAGCGAGCGCCGGGGCTCCCTCGCGGCTGCCGCGACGCGGAAGGGCCGGACGCAAGCCGTGAGCTGCCTCGCCCGCGGGTCGCCTCGTGTTTATTCGACCGGCCGCGCCGGAGGCAGCGCGCCATGAATGGGAGGATTGCCATCGTCCCGATGGGACTTGCGGGCGCTGATGCGAACGATCGCAAGGGCTATCAGAGCGAGAACGAGCAGAAGGACCGGAACGCCCCCAGGTGAGCCAGTCTTCTCTGGTCAGATTGGCGATGCTCATTGTTCCGCCTCCATGCGCCCCGATTCTACCCGCAGCCGAAGATTTGATCCGTCGGGAATCTGTCCGAGATGAGCTCGGGCCCATCGGCGCGCAGCACGATCATGTCCTGGATGTGCCAATGATCGACATGCGGCTCCATGGCGATCACCATCCCCTCTTCCAACAGCCGTGGATTGTCGCGCGAAATGACCGGCTCCTGCTGGTGCCACCAGGCCCCGACGCTGTGGCCGGCCAGCATCGACCTGTAGGTGAAACCTGCTGCCTGGAAGCTCTCGACGACGAAGCGATACACCTCGCCCGCCGTCCGCCCGGGACGGCATTGATCGAGCGCGGCGCGATAGAGGTCCCGGATGACGCGGTACTGCCGCTCCTGCTCGCCGCTCGGCTTGCCGATGACGGCGCAGCGCG
The DNA here is from genome assembly GCA_044445965.1 of Hyphomicrobiales bacterium. Classification (GTDB taxonomy): domain Bacteria; phylum Pseudomonadota; class Alphaproteobacteria; order Rhizobiales; family Beijerinckiaceae; genus GAS188. The sequence continues at coordinate 9,122 of JBIOEJ010000144.1, read as the reverse complement.
ACTGGTGGCCGGGATAGCCCTTGCGATAGGCGACGTAGTCGCTGCGGACCGCATCGCCGGGGGCGAAGGCGAAATCGCTCTCTCCCGCATAGGCGAGCGTGTTGCGGCTCGAATTGAGGATGCCGTGCACGAACTCGCAGCCGCCCGCCAGGCACGCTGATACCAGCGCGGCGTGCAGATCGCGCTCGCGTATCCCCGGCCGCGCCGCCCGGAATACCTTCAGGAATGCGTCGTCGAGGATATCGGCGCCTTGCTTGAAGAGCGCGATCTCGCCCGCGGTCTTGACGGCGCGGACCTCGTCCATGACCGTCGTGGAATCGGCCATCTTCAGGCGCGGCAGGCGCGAGCGCAGCACATCCCAATCGGCGGCGCTCACATAGTTGCGTTCGAATCCGACCTTCGCCTCGGCAAGTCCCATCTCGGCGAGAACCTTGGCGAGCCGCTCGACTGGCGGTTCCACATAGCCCTCATAGACGTCGAAATGCTCGACCCAGGAATCCCTGCGGGCGAGCCCTTCGGCGATGGCGTTCACGACCATCCTGGGCTCGCCGTGCCGCGGCCAGACCAGGAATACGGCGCGAGGCGAATCGGCGAGATCGACATGGCGCGCCAGGGTTCCCGGATAGGCTATTCCGGCGAGATAGCAGAAATTGATCCCGGCTCGGGCGACGACCGCGTCGAGGCCGGCTTGGTCCATCCTCGATTCCAGCCGATCGAGGTTGACGGTGAGCTTGGCGGAGCCCTTCATTTCAGCTTCCCCAGAGATTCCTTGGTCGTCGCGGGCGGCGCGCCAGGCGCAGGTGTGGGCGCCGATATCAGTCGCCGACCTCCATCGAATTGAGTTCGCACCACATCCTCAATGGTCTTTCTTCGGCTTTCGCCTCGAAATCATGCCATTGATCGAGTGCGCCCCTTCGAAGCTGACGGGCATCGGATTTCCACGGCCGGCGTTCATTGGCGTAGCGCGAGGGCGAGCGCTCAGTCTTCTTCTGGGACGGCGTCCCGGTAGGTGACGTTCCGCGTCACTCCCGCCGCAAGGGCGACGCGATAAATGGCTTCGGCGAAGCGGCGATCGTCCGCCACCTCGGCGGGCGTCTTGTGGTGCCATTGCGGCAGGCTGTCGAGCGCCTCCTCGATCAATTCTCGGCCGAGCGGCACTTGCACGCCGGCTGCCATCGAGAAGGTTTCCGGCGCGAAAAGCCGTGTCGCCATCACGTAGCCGTCGGGAGCCGAGCTCTCCGCGCCCTGATCGACCAGCCAGACCTCCATCCCGCGCATCAGGTCCCTGACGATGAGGCCGACGGTCTCGTGCCGGCGCTCGACGCGAACGACCGCGAAGCGCGCCTGGCGCATCGCCTCGAGCACCAGCGCCTCGTCCGAGCCGGGCGCCAGCCGCGCCGCTCTGGCATAGCGGTCGATCGCCCGCGACCGGTCGTTCGGCGCGGTGTGGATCGCGAGGTCCCAGGCATATGTCAGATCGTCCATATCGTCGGCGATGAACGTCTTGCCGACCGCCAGGCCCAAACGGCGTGCGTGGTCCAAGGCCGCATTCATGGACAGGAAATCGAGGATCTTGGAGTGATGCTGCTTGCTGATCGCCCGCAGATGCAGGTAGCGCGCCAGCACCTCCCGGCGACCCGGCACGGTCTCGGGATTGTCGAGGGCGCTCTGTTCTCGCGACGTGATGGCGGTTGCCATGGATACCCTTCATGTCTCGATGACCGGTCGCCTGCGCGAATCAGCTGGTGCCGGAGCTGCCGTGCGAATCTACCCGGACACGCTGATTCGGGGAATCGACGAGACACCGCAATCCACATGCCAAGAGCGACCGAAGGATTCCGGCCCGCGATCTACGCGCCTTCCTCTTCTTCCTCGCGATCGGGCGGCTCTGCGACCTTGGCGTCGGTCGGCGCCGACCCGCTGCGCCAGCGTATGATCATGGCGATGAGATCGCCATCGATCTTGAGGAGGTCGAGATCGCGGCTCATGTCGCGCAGCTCTTGCCCCCTGCGACCGAGGTCTTCGGAGGCATCCACGGCATTCTTGCGATCGGTCACGCCGCCGGAGCCGGCGACGAAGGCCTTTGCCTTCAACCATTCGAGCCTCGCCCGCTGGCTGTCGCGCGCGAACTTCTTTTCGACATGACGCCGTCTGGCATCGTAGTAAACCTCGAGCAATTCGACCTCCGGCATTTTCCACAGGGCTTCGACCGAAAGGCTCTTGGGATCGGCGTGCTCGACGCTTGCGGGCTCCATTCAGACCTGACTTCCACTTGCTGGATCGAACGACAGGCTCGGCCAGGGTTTCCGCGCTTAGCTGAGCTTATGGATCATGCCGCGCCCGCTCTCAATCGATGTCCACCCAGGCGGTCTTCTTGAAGCTCTCCGCCGCCGCGTGGACCGCCTTCTCGATGGCAAAGCCCTCCTCGAATCCGATGCATGAAGATTTCTCGCCCCGTATCCGGCCGATGAGCTGGCGACACTCGATCACTTTGAGGTCGTTGAATCCGAGCTGATGCCCCGGCGCCGGGATGAAGTTGCCGTAGGGAGGGTGGGCGGGACCCATGAGGATGGTGGCATAGCCCTGGTCGCTCGCAGGCGCGCTCGCCTGGAAGACCCGTATCTCGTTCATCCGTTCCTGATCGAACGAGATCGACCCGCGCGAGCCGAAGATCTGCACGGCGATTCGCCCTTTGCGACCCCATGCGGCCCGGTTCAGCGCGATCAGGCCCGAGGCGCCGTTGCGCATCTCGACCAGCAGCGTCGCGATATCGTGGGTTTCCACCTTGCGATCCGTCCCTTGCGCGAGCGGACGGGTCGGATAGGGCATCGCCATATGGGCGATCACCCGCTTCACCGGACCTACCATCGCCCATAGCAGGGACAAGGCATGCACGCCGAAATCGTCGAGCGCGCCGTATCCGGACCTGGCGTCGCTGCGCAATGAAAAGGGCGTGTTCGGATCGGCCATGAAGTCTTCGTCCATCTCCACCCTGACATGGGTGATGAACCCAACGGCGCCGTCCGCGACGAGAGCGGCCATCTTCCGGACCGCCGGGTTCTGAACGTAGTTGTAGCCGAGGATCGCCACCTTGCCGCTCTCATGTGCCGCCGCGAGCATGCGGCTGGCAGCCTCCAGACTGGTCGCCATCGGTTTTTCGCACCACACATGCTTGCCGGCTTCCAGTGCCGCGACGGCCATCTCGGCATGAAGGTGGTTCGGCGTTGTGACCGAGACGACGTCGACCGCCGGATCGGCGACGAGGGCGCGCCAGTCCCCGAAGGCTCGTTCGAACCCGAGCGTATCGGCCCTGCGCCGCGCGAGCTCGCCATTCGTCTCCGCGAGGCAGGCGAGCCGGATAGGCGGCACGTCGCCGAAGACGGCTCGCACGGACGCCCAGGCGAGCGCATGGCATTTCCCCATGAACCCTGTGCCGATGAGCCCGACGCGGAGCATTTCCATGATCGAATCTGGCTCCGGCCCATCCGTTGCGTTACCCGGCAGGCCGATCCTCCTTCCAATCGGCCTTGCGGGCAAGCACGGTCATTCGCGTCGTCGGATTCCTCGAGCGCCGGGCGTTCAGCGTATGCCGGCCATCGCCAGCAGGACCGCGATGGAAGCCGCGGCGAGGACGAGCACGCTGAAGCCGCCGCCGAACTGCCGCAACCCCGATTGGCCGAGCGACTGGTTGAGCGCATAGGCGCCCGCAAATCGCGACAGCACCAGGGCCACGCCCAGGATGTGCAGGACGAGCGCGCGTTCGCCCCACATCTCGGCAAAGGCGATGACGATCAGGGCGAGCGGCGCCTGCTCGGCGAAATTGGCATGGGCGCGGATGGCTTGCGCCAGCCTCGCCACGCCGCCGTCGCCGGCATCGACGTGGCTGCGGACCCGGTTCACGATCACATTGACGGTGAGCAGCGCGCCGAGCAGGCCGAGAATGGCGGCGTAGAGGGCGGTCGTCATGGGCAGCATCGCGGTCATGGGAAAACTCCGGTCGGTTGGCTGATGGAATGGCGACGGCCGTCGCATCGCCCGCCGGAGCCTCTCCCGCTCCGCCGCAATGCTCTCGGGTCAGCCGCCGTCATCATCTGTCGAACACAGGCTCGCTCGATCGACAGGCTCAAGGGAATTATTTGCGTCGAGACTATCCGAGCTCGGCCAGCCGTTTGGCGATGAGGCGGCGCTCCGGATCGAGCCTGGCGAGGGCGAGCGCGCCGCGATAGGCCTCCTGGGCTTGCTCGCGGCGGCCCAGGCGCCGCAGGAGGGCGGCTCGCGCCGCCGGCAGCAGGTGATAGAGATCGAGGCCGCCACGCGCCGCGAGGGCGTCGAGGAGATCGAGCGCCCGCGCCGGGCCGTCGACCATCGACACGGCGGCGGCGTGATTGAGCTCGATCACCGGCGAAGGATGGATGCGCAGCAGCACTTCGTAGAGCCCGACGATCTGGGGCCAATCGGTCGCCTCATAACGCTCCGCCCGAGCGTGCAGGGCCGCGATCGCGGCCTGCACGGCGTAAGAGCTCGGCCTGCCGGGAGCCCGCAAGGCCTGATCGACGAGCGTCAATCCTTCGGCGATCTGCCCCTGGTCCCAGAGGCTGCGGTCCTGATCCTCCAACAGCACGATGTCGCCGTCGCGGGTGGCGCGCGCCGCGCGCCGCGCATCGTGCAGCAGCATCAGCGCCAGCAGCCCCTTGACGGCCGGCTGGCCCCGCAGCAGCTCGTCGAGGAGGCGGCCGAGCCGGATGGCCTCGCGCGAAAGGTCCTCGCGCATCAGCTCGACGCCCGAGGTCCCCGCATAGCCTTCGGTGAACACCAGGTAGATGACCGCCAGCACGCCCTCGACGCGTTCGTCGAGCATCGGAGGCGCCGGCGTCTCGTAAGGGATATTGGCGTCGCGAATCTTTTTCTTGGCGCGCACCAGCCGCTGCGCCATGGTCTCCTCGCCGACCAGGAAGGCGCGCGCCACGGCCTGCGTCGTGAGACCGCAGACGGCCCGCAAGGTCAATGCGACGCGCGTCTCCATGTTCAAGGCTGGATGGCAGCAGGTGAACACCAGGCGCAGCATGTCGTCGCCCCAGGCGTCATCCGAGCCCAAGGCCCCGTTCCCGATCAAGGCTCCGTCATTCTCCCCGGACGGCCCCATCTGCCCCGCAATGGCGGCCTCGGCCTCGAGATCGCGACGTTTCGCCCGGAACCGGATCATTCGCCGCAGGGCGTCGATCGCCTTGTGGCGGCCGACATTGACGAGCCAGGCGCGCGGATTGGCCGGCATCTCCGCACGCGGCCATTGCGCGAGAGCCGCCGCGAAGGCCTCCTGCAAGGCCTCCTCGGCGAGCTCGAAATCGCCGACGAGCCTGATCAGCGTCGCAAGAACCCGTCCCGCCTCCCGGCGGAATATGCGTTCGATATCGCCAGTGCTCATGCTCGCATCTTTTGGCGCCGCGCCGTGCCTGGCGGCGACGGCGCATCAGTCATGAATAGACCATTACCGGGCGGACCTCGATGGAGCCGAACTTGGCGGAAGGGACCCGCGAGGCGATGGCGGTCGCTTCATCGAGGTCTTTCGCCTCGATGAGATAATAGCCGCCGAGCTGCTCGCGCGTCTCGGCGAACGGGCCGTCGGTCGTCAGCGTCTTGCCGTCGCGCACCCGCACCGTGGTCGCGGTCGCGGTCGGCTTCAAGGCGTCGCCGGCCTTGAACTGGCCGCCCTGGATGATGGATTGCGTGAAGGCCCGATAGGCGTTCATCATCTCCGACATGCCGTCCTTGCCCCGCGCGGCTGCTTCGGCTTCGTTCGCATAGATGAGCAACAGATACTGCATTTTCAGTCTCCCTTGGAGGATCGGCATCATATGCCGCCATCCAGTCGTGCGAAGCCCGGCCAAATCGACATCGGCGCCGCGGCTGGCGCGGCATTATTTTTGGCCGGGCTAGCTCGGCCGGTCACCGCAAGGAACCGATGTTCGATGACCGATCGGGCGAACGGCCTCGCCGCAAAGCAGCGCGGCCTCGACTGTCATCAAAGAGTATTGGATCGCCCCCAATACTCGACTGAGCGGTCGAGATGTCGCTGACCTCTGTATCGTCGGTGCGGGGAGCCTCCGATGCGTCCTGGATGGAAAAGGCTGGTTCCTCCTGCGTACCCGCTTGCTTGCCTGGCGCTCGGCCTGGTCCTCGGCGGCAGCGTGGGCGCCGCTATGGCGCCGCAGCTCCTCTATGCGGCGGACGACTCCGGGGCCTACGATTTCATCCGGGCCGACGCGGCGTTCCGCGCCACGCAGGCAAGACCCTCCGCATCGCCTCAGGCGGCAGCGCGCGGCACCAGGATCGGGGCTCAGTTCAACTCGGCACTGCGTCAATTCAGGGTGCGCGACGCGAGAGGGCGGGCAAATGTGATGCCCGCCGATCTGTCACCCGCCCATCCGTGGCGGGTGCGGCCGGCAGCCGGGGCCGTGAAGCGCATTCCGCTCGCTGTCTCCGGACCCGAGATCTCGATGTGCGTGGGCTGTCCGCAGACCGCATTCGGTTCGCCCCTCGAGGCAATCCTCAACGACACGACGCTGAGGCCGGGAGATATCGTGATCACCGATGTGGGAGCGGAGGTCTTTCGCGGAGCCGCGCATCCGCCCTATCGGGCGACGGATTTCTCCGATCCTCGCGAAAGCAAGATGCTGACCAGAAAGGAACTGCGGCTGCTCGACGACTATGTCGGCCTCACGCCCAAGGAGGAAGCGCGGCGGGCCTTCCGCGAGAAGGTTCAAGCAGCGATCAAGGCCGCCAATGATCGGGAGAACGCGCTCGGCCCGCATGCCTCCTCCGACGCGCCGGCGCCGCTTGCCCAAATTGCGCGCTAGAATTGCCGTCATATGCGGCTACGAAAACCATGGCATGATCGTCGGATCGGCGTGCCGCGTGGTGGCGGGTGAAGGCCAGGCGACGATTCACCTCGGTAGCGGTGAGCATCTCATGAAGAGGGTACAAGTTATGCGCAAAATCAAGACCTTGTTGATGGCGATCCTTCTCGCGACTCTTGCCTTGGCGGAAGTCCCACAGGACGCCTTCGCTGGCGTGGCAAGCCCGGTTGCGGCCGCCGCGGTGGCGTCGAGCTCCGGGGAAGACAGCCTTGTCGCCAAGGCTGCCTATCGCTATTGCCGCTATACCCATTATGGGAAAATCTGCGGCCGCTGGCACTACGGATATCATCGGGGCTATCGGCGCTGGCACTATCGCCGCCACTACCTCATCCGTTATTGCCGCCGCACCTATTATGGGCGGGTCTGCGGCCGCTGGCATTGAGATTCCGGCATTGCGAAAGCCCCGCGTCCCGGCGCGAGACGAGCGCGGTTCAGACGGCCCTGCGGTTTATTCCCCCAGCGGACTATTCCCCTTGCCGGGGCTCAGACCTTCTGCTATGTTCCGCCTATGTTCGAGATGCCGCCGGCGATACGCCTCGCCGCGTCGCTGGCGGTTGCCTCGAGCGTGCCGATGCCGTCTCGCTGCAGTTTACGGCTGACGGATGACGGAAGGACGGAGATCGGAGGAGCCCGCCGCAAGGGTTGACTCATCCGGCTGTCCGCCGCTCTCGCTGCGGATTCGCTGTAGTTTACAGCGAGAGCGGCTTTGAAAAGTGCATCTCAAATCAAACGGCGCCGGTCCGGCATCGGTCGGATTTGCATGGGCTGTCGCGTCCGATGCTGCGGTGCAACATGATTTGACTGTGATTCCTCGCCCGAACTGTAAATCGCCTGTTATTAACAGGTGTTGCAATGCAACGTGACGCAGCAGCTTTCCCCAGGGGCGCGGCGCTTCGGCGAGCCTCTGCCTCGGCAAGACCATCCTTGTGCTCACCGTTCCCATCCACTATTTTCGAAGGCGATAGGGATCCCTTCACCGACCGAGGGCGCCGCCTGCGCCGGTCGGAGGTTGGAAGTTGTGACCGCCGGAACCCTCGAGCCGGGTGAAGCGTATCCTGTGTAATGAGGCGGCGAGGTATCGTCATGGCGAGAACGGCGGAGTTCGGGGTCTTTCCTGTCTTTCGAGGGCTCGACGGGCATTTGGCGGTCCAGCCCGAGGTGCCGTTTCCGTCCGAGGATGACGCCAAGCGCGCGGCAGAGGTTTTCGCCGGGGTGCTGGGTGGCGCCGTGGCCTTTTCCAGGGTGACCGATCGGGCAACGGGCGAGGTCGAGGACGGCGTCATCATCGGTAGATACGGCATCATGGCCGGGGATCAGCCCGACCAGGCTTCGGATCGCGAGGCGCCCGAAAGCCCGTAAACGGCGCGTTCAACGCGGACGCCGTCGTAGCGGCAATAGCCCGAGCCGCTCGCCGCAGCCCCCGAGCCCCAACGACTATATGCCGTCGTGAGCATTATTAGCATTTGCTAAATTATTGTCCGCCGGTGTATCAGGTTGGCGGGCTCGACGGGAAACAACATGATGGCCAGACGGCGCACGGCATCGGATGCCGTTACACTCGTCGACACTGAGACGCAGGTCGAGAGTTTCCGACAAGCGCGCGAGGCGCGCCGGCTCGAGCTGGTCGAGGATTACATCGAGCTCATCGCGGATTTGATCGGCGATGGCGGCGAAGCACGCCAAGTCGATATCGCGGCAAGGCTCGGCGTCGCCCAGCCGACCGTCGCCAAAATGCTGAAACGCCTCGTCGAAGAAGGATTTATCTCGCAAAGGCCGTATCGGGGGGTGTTCCTCACGAAAATGGGACAAGATCTCGCCAATCGCAGCCGCGCCCGACATCAATTGGTCGAAACCTTCCTGCGGGCGCTCGGCGTCAGCCAGGACACGGCCCGGCGGGACGCAGAGGGCATCGAACACCACGCGAGCTCCGAGACGCTGGATGCCTTCGCGGCCTTCATCACCCGCCATTCGCGGGCCTGAAAGCGATCATCGGCCGGCCGGATGTCATCTCTCATCCGTGAACCGTCCAGTTCGACGTCATCCGGCGCCGCATCATCTCACGCTCGATGTCGTCGGTGAGGCGCCCACCCGAGCGGGCGAGGAAGCCGGCGATCTCCCGGTCGTCCTGCTTCTGGCGGGACTCGAAGACCGTGCCGAACATGCGCCGCAGAATGCGCACCATCCTCTCACCGGCCTGACGCGGCGCCG
>JBIOEJ010000143.1:0-13722 GCA_044445965.1 Hyphomicrobiales bacterium | reverse complement strand
CCGGCCTCGTTCTCGGGCGTGAGCGTCCGGCGCGTGGGCGTCGGCCCGCTCAGCCCGGCCCGCGCCGACCCGGCGGCGCGCGCCGGCGCGCGCGCGGTCGCAGCCGCGCCGGCTGCTGGCGACGCCGTGGGTGCCGGACGCGGATCGAGCCTTGGAATCGGAGCTCCAGCTGCACGCGGGGCAGGCGGGGGCGGATCGCCGAAGCGGCGGCGCGCCTCCTCCTCGGCCTTCTTGCGCGCTTGCTCCTCGGCCCTGCGCCGCTCTTCTTCCTCGCGCTTGCGCTCTTCGGCGGCCTCGCGCTCCTTGCGTTCCGCGTCTTCGCGCAGCGCCCGAATTCGCGCCTCGTCCTCGGCGTGCTTGCGCTCACCCTCCTCGCGGCGGCGCGCCTCGACGAGCGCGGTGGAACGAAGATCGCGTTCTTCCTCGGTCAGCGTGCGCAGGACGAGGCCGGCCTTTTGACCCGCGGGCGCGGCGCCGCGCGCGGCGGGCGGTGTCGCGGCCGGAGCGGCGGCAACGCCGCGCGCAACAGGAGCGCGCGCCGCGGCCGGCGTCGCGACCCGCTTGGCGGCCGGCGCTTGGGTCGGCGCCTGCTCGCGCGCTTCGCCCGTGCGCCGCTTGACCTTCTCGACGACGACGGTCTTCGAGCGGCCATGGCTGAAGCTCTGGCGCACGGTGCCCTGTTCGGCAGGCCTCTTGATGCTCAACTTTCCGGACGGCATGCTCAACGGCTTGTTGTCGCCCGGCGTCTTAAGGTCACTCATTCAGACTTTTGTCCTGCGGCTCGATCCGGTTTCGTTGGCGGTTACTGCTGGCGCTGCCGCGACGCCCAGCGCTTCCACTAGCGTGTTTTTCGATCAATTCAAAACGGTGAAAGCGCAGACACTTCGTCAAGGCAAAGTCGCCAGCCGGCGCCTTGTGCAAGGCTGCATGTATCACATGGGCGCGCCCGAGCGCCAAATCCAGCTCGGTCGAGGTGAAACAATCCATGACGCGAGGCAGGTCGGCGCGCGACGTGGCGGCGAGCTTCTCGCGGCCGTCCGGGGAACCGTCGCTCGCCTCGATCAGGGCCAGGACCTCGGCGTCGCGAAGCGCCGAGCGCACCTTCTCGAAGCCGGCCGTCACCGCGCCCGCCTTGTTCGCGAGCGAGATCGCCTGCAGCGCATCCTTGCGGAGGAGCTCGCCGACCCGATCCGCGAGATCGGCCGGCATCGCGGCCTCCTTGCGAAAGGCGCGCGCGAAGGCCTTGCCCCTCGCGGCTTCGTCGATCCTCGCGCGGGTCGCCGTCACCCAGACGCCACGGCCGGGCAGGGCGCGCCTGACATCAGGCGTGACCACGCCCTCGGGGGACAGCACGAAACGGATGAGCTCGGCCGGCGGCAGCCGCGAGCGCGTCACGATGCAGCTGCGCTCGGGCCTCTCCTTGGCCCGCCGTGCGTCTACGCCGTCCTGTCGCGAGGCCTCCAAGGCCGACCCGGCACGCGTCGCGTCCACGGCTGCGGCGGGCGCAGCCGTGCCGTGGCGCGGCTCTCCATCATGCGCATGTCGCGCCATGTCCGTGTCTGCCCATTGCTGACATCCGGCGCGGCGCTCAATGCGCCGTGCCGGCCTCCGTCCCTGCCTCGCCCTGCGCGGCGGGCGGCGCCGGCGGCTCGATCCAGCCGACCGACACTCGCGCCGCCATGATCATCGTCTCGGCCTGCTCGCGCGAGAGATCGAAGCCGTCGAGCGCGCCCGGGTGGCGCGTCGCCTGGCCGTCCTTGCGCTCGGTCCAGCCGGTCAGATCGTCGGTCGCGCAGCCGGCGAGGTCCTCGACAGTCTTGATGCCGTTCTCGCCGAACTTGACCAGCATCGCCATAGTCACGCCGTCGATGTTCAACAAGGCGTCCTCGACGCCGAGCTCCTTGCGCTTGGCGTCGTGCTCAGCCTCGATCATCGCCAGATGGCTGCGCGCGCGGTTCTGCAACTCCTGCGCGGTTTCCTCGTCGAAGCCCTCGATTCCGGCGATCTCCGATTGGTCGACATGGGCGAGCTCCTCGACCGAGCGGAAGCCCTCGGAAGCGAGCAGCTGGCCGACCGTCTCGTCGACGTTGAGCGCGCTGATGAACAAGGTCGAGCGCTGCTCGAATTCCTGCTTGCGTCGTTCCGACTCCTCCTCCTCCGTCAGGATATCGATGTCCCAGCCGGTGAGCTGCGAGGCGAGCCGCACATTCTGGCCGCGCCGGCCGATGGCGAGCGAGAGCTGCTCGTCGGGCACCACCACCTCGATCTTGTCGGAATCCTCGTCGAGCACCACCTTGGCGACTTCGGCCGGCTGCAAGGCGTTGACCACGAAGGTCGCGACGTCCGGCGACCAGGGGATGATGTCGATCTTCTCACCCTGCAACTCGCCGACCACGGCCTGCACGCGCGAGCCGCGCATGCCGACGCAGGCGCCGACCGGATCGATGGAGGAATCGCGCGAGATGACCGCGATCTTGGCGCGCGAGCCGGGGTCGCGGGCCACCGCCTTCACCTCGATGATGCCGTCATAGATCTCCGGCACTTCCTGACCGAAAAGCTTGGCCATGAACAGCGGGTGGGTGCGCGACAGGAATATCTGCGGCCCGCGCTGCTCGCGCCGCACGTCGAGCACATAGGCGCGGATGCGGTCGCCAGGCTTGAAGGTCTCGCGCGGGATCAATTCGTCGCGACGCACGATCGCTTCGCCGCGCCCGAGATCGACGATGACGTTGCCGTATTCGACCCGCTTCACCGTGCCGTTGACGATCTGGCCGATGCGGTCCTTGAACTCGTCATATTGGCGGTCGCGCTCGGCCTCGCGCACCTTCTGCACGATGACCTGCTTTGCCGATTGCGCCGCGACCCGGCCGAACTCGAAGGGCGGCAACGGCTCGGAGATGTAGTCGCCGGCCTGGGCCGCGGGGTTGCGCTTGCGCGCATCCTCGATGCTGATCTGGGTCGCCGGATTGTCGATGGCGTCGGCGACCAGAAGGTGCCGGGCGATCCGCAATTCGCCGGTCTTCGGATTGATCTCGGCATGGATGTCGGTTTCGAGCCCGTAGCGCGAGCGCGCCGCCTTGGCGATCGATTCCTCCATCGCCGAGATGACGATTTGGCGGTCGATGAGCTTCTCGCGCGCCACCGCGTCGGCGATCTGCAGCAATTCCAGCCTGTTTGCACTGACGGCCATGGTTCATTCGCTCCGAATTGTGTCGGTCTGTTGATGTCTTGCCGAATGGCGCGGTGAGGCGCGCCCGTTCGGTTTGGATCGAGCCTGCGCCGTGGCATCCTCTTCATCGGTCGTGGGCTCGACATCCCCATATTGCCGCTCGCGCGCCGCACGCTTGCCGCGCCGCAACGATTCCCGGATCAGCTCGTCGGTGAGTACGAGGTGCGCCTCGGCGATTTCGGCCAACGGCAGAAGAACCTCGGCCTCCTCGTCCGCATGCGCGTCGAGCCGGCGCAGCCGCGTGGCCTCGCCTTCGACGCCGAGCAGCACGCCGTTGAAGCGTTTGCGGCCGGCGAGCGGCAGCGACAGCTCGATCTTGGCCCGATGCGTCGCCCAACGGGCGAAGTCGGAGCGGCGCACCAGCGGCCGATCGATGCCGGGCGAGGAGATCTCGAGGCGATAGGCACGCTCGATCGGATCCTCCACATCGAGGATCGGCGAGACGAGACGGCTCACCGCCTCGCAATCCTCGACGCTCATCGAGCCGTCGGGCCGCTCGGCCATGATCTGCACCGTGCAGCCCGCCTCGGCCGTCACCCTGACGCGCACCAGGCGGAATCCGGCCGCCGGCAGCGACGGCTCGACCGCGCTCGCAACGCGCGCGGCCAGCCCCGTCTCAACGATGAGGCGCGGCTCGACGATATCGCCTTCCTGCTGCATCCACCGTCCGATCAAACGAAAAGAGCGTGGCCCCCAGCGGACCCCGCTCTCGATGAAGTTCTTCGATTGCACGCTGAAAAGCTTGCAACTCAAATAATGGCCCTTGCGGCATTTGGCAAGGGTTTTGCGCCAGCGTCCAATATCGGCGCCCCGCCCTTACCCGCGCGGCTCTCCCTTTTTCGCAAACCTGAGAAGCAAGCCCAAGCCGAAGCGGCGCGAGAAAGCCGCCTCCTCACAATGCCAACCCTATCTCCCGTCCAGTCCGCGCCGCTTCCGCGGCAGCGAGGCAGACCGCGATCGAAGCGCGGGCCTCTTCGGGCGGCAAGATGGAACGCCCCTCTCGGAAGCCCGCGAGCGCAAGCCGCAGATTCTCCTCGAGCTCGAAGACCTCGCCGGAAAACTCGATCGGCAGCGCCTCGGCGGGCCCCATCGGGTCGGTTCCCTTGCGCCTCGTCTTGAACTCGAAGCGAGGTGTCAGGGTGCGGTCCATGGCGCCTGACCACCAGCTGCGCACCCCGCCCTCGCTGCCGGTGATCTCGACCACGAGATGATGCTCGAAACCCGAAAGGCATTGCGAGAGGAGCGCCGTCGAGCCGTCTTCCCAGAAGAGCTCGAGCGTCAGGTTGTCGTACAGCCCCTGCGCCGCGCGGGCGCCCGAGCCCGCCGCGCGCAGCCGTGTCGGCTTGCCGTTCTCGCGCGCATACCAGAGCACGAGATCGGCGAAATGCACCAGCTCCTCGAGGATCCAGGAGCCGACGCGGGCAGGGTCATGCCGCCATCCAGCGGAGCCCGGCCGGAAAGGGCGGCGGAAGAGGCCGATGCGCTGATAGCGCACCCGGCCGAGCTCGCCCTGCTCGATCAGCTCGCGCGCCGTGCGCCATTGCTGCGAGACGCGAAACTCATGGTCGAGCGCGACCTGCCGCCCGCTCCGGCGCGAGGCGGCGATCACGGCGTCGCATTCGGCGAGCGAGAGACCCAGCGGCTTTTCCAGGAATACATGGGCGCGGTGCTCCAGCGCCGCGAGCGCGAATGCGGCATGCCGATGGTTGGGGACGGTGACGCAGACGACGTCGATCCCGCCCGATTGCAGCATGAGGGCATAGTCGCTGAAGCGCCGCGCCTGCGGCAGCAGCTCCCTTGCCGCCCGCTCCGACGCCTCGCCATGACAATAGACGGCGGCGATGCGCGCCCCTTCGATCGCCGACAGGGCCTTGGCGGTCATTTGGCCCCAGGCTCCAAAGCCGGCAAGCGCGATATTCGTTTCTTGCGGTTGCGGCATTGCGCTTCTCCCTCGCCAGGCCGGCTCCTATCTGCTAACACGCCGCGGCTCAAATCAGAGATCGATCCATGCAGAAATTCACCACCTTGACCGGCGTCGCCGCGCCCTTGCCGATGATCAACGTCGACACCGACAAGATCATCCCCAAGCAATATCTCAAGACCATCGAGCGCACCGGCCTCGGCAAGGGCCTGTTCGCCGAGATGCGCTACAACGAAGATGGTTCGGAGAACCCGGACTTCGTGCTCAACAAGCCGGCCTATCGCAACGCCAAGGTGATCGTCGCCGGCGACAACTTCGGTTGCGGCTCGTCGCGCGAGCATGCGCCCTGGGCGCTCGCCGATTTCGGCATACGCTGCGTCATCTCGACGGGTTTCGCCGATATCTTCTACAATAATTCCTTCAAGAACGGCATGCTGCTGATCAAGGTGAGCCCGCAGGACATCGAGAAACTCTTCGACGATGCCGAGCGCGGCGCCAACGCCACCTTGACCATCGATCTCGAGAAGCAGGAGATCAGAGGACCCGATGGCGGGGTGGTGCATTTCGACATCGACGCGCATTTGAAGCACTGTCTCTTGAACGGTCTCGACGATATCGGCCTCACCGAGGAGAAGCGCGAGAGCATCCTGCGCTATGAGAAGAAGGCAGCCGCGGCGCGGCCGTGGCTGTAAGTGCGCCGGAACTCGTCGAGGAGCCCCGCGCCGGTCGAGGATAGAGCCAGCGCGGCTCGCGGCATGGGCCCAGCCCGCGGCAGGAGCTGGACTCGCCCTCCCCTCTGCGCCAAGACCGCGGCGCGGCTTGTTGCTGCATTGCAGGACGCTGGATGAACGACCTGAGAGCCGCGCCCGCGGCGCAAGCCCAAGAGCCCACCCCACTCGCTGCCGCGTCTCGAGCGGGGCCTTCCGCGTGGCCGGCCTGGGCACTGCCGCTGCCCGGCGTCGGGCTCACCTTCGCCATCGCCGTCGCTGCCTATATCTTGCGGTTGATCCCGGGCGTTGCGACCTTCAGCGCGCTGATCCTGGCGATCCTGATCGGCATCACCTTCCACAACCTCGTCGGAACGCCGGCCATCTGCAAGGCCGGCATCAAGTTCTCGATGCGGCGCATCTTGCGCTTCGCCATCATCCTTTACGGCTTGCAGTTGACGCTGACGCAGGTTTCCTCAGTCGGCATTGTCGGATTCCTGGCGATCTCCGCCACCCTCGCGGCGACCTTTCTGTTCACCGTGCGGGTCGGCAAGCTCATCGGCGTCGAGCCCAAGCTCGCCGAGCTCGTCGGCGCCGGCACGGCGGTTTGCGGGGCCGCCGCGGTCGTGGCCACCAACACCGTGACCGAGGGCTCGGAAGAGGATGTCGCCTACGGCGTCGCCTGCGTCACCGCCTATGGCACGGTGGCCATGTTCCTCTACCCGCTGCTGCCGGGCCTCCTGCATCTCGATGCGCGAGGCTATGGGCTGTGGTCGGGGAGCTCCATCCATGAGGTCGCGCAAGTCATCGCCGCCTCGCTGCAGAACGGGCAGATCTCCGGCGATTTCGGCCTGATCGCCAAGCTGTCGCGCGTGGCGCTGCTGGCGCCGCTGGTGCTGAGCCTCGGCTTCCTGCGCTCGCGACGGCGCGGGGACAGCCGCGCTTCGGCGCCGGCGCCCTGGTTCGTTTTCGGCTTCCTCGCCGTGGTCGTCGTCAACAGCCTCATGACCATCCCGCCGGACATGAAATCCGGCCTGATCCAGGCCACCCCCTTCCTGCTTGCCATGGCGACGGCCGCGATGGGGCTCGAAACCGATATCCGCAAGCTCATGGCCAAGGGCCTTCGGCCCTTCTTGCTCGGCGGCTTCGCCTGGCTCTTCGTCGCGGCCCTCGCCTTCGCGATGGTCAAGACGGTGATGTGACTAGGCTCCCGCGAGTCCGCGGTGGACAAGCAAGAGGCTTCGACCTCGGGCGATCTCAATTGCCGTGCGCGGACGATTACATCTCTGTAATGTTGCGGCGATGGCCCGAATCAAAAAAGGATGACGGTGATGCTTCGCGCTTGGCTTCTCACGGCTCTCGCGGCCGGCTTCGCACTCGTCTTCTCTGCCGGGCGTGCCGGTCGTGGCGCAATATTACCAACCGCAACCCCTTAGCCGCTCAGCCCGCGAGGCGCTCGATCTGAGCGCCGCAGCGCGCGAGCTTGGTCTCGAGCGCCTCGAAGCCGCGATCGAGATGGTAGACCCGGTTGATGATCGTCTCGCCTTCGGCGGCGAGGCCGCCGATGACCAGCGACACCGAGGCGCGCAGATCGGTCGCCATGACCGGCGCGCCGTTGAGCCGCTCGACCCCGTCGACATAGGCGGCATCGCCGTCGAGGCGGATGCGGGCGCCGAGCCGCGCCAGCTCCTGCACATGCATGAAGCGGTTCTCGAAGATCGTCTCGCGGATGGTCGACGTGCCCTTGGCGCGGCTCATCAGCGCCATGAACTGAGCCTGCAGATCGGTGGGGAAGCCCGGGAACGGATTGGTCGTGACATCGACCGGCGAGAGGCCTGAGCCATTGCGCATGACCCTCACTCCCTCGTTGGTCGCGGAGATTTCGGCCCCCGCCTGCACGACGGCATCGAGGGCCGATTGCAGCAGATCGGGCCGCGCCCCTTCCAACATGACATCGCCGCCCGCCATGGCGACCGCCATCGCATAGGTGCCGGTCTCGATCCGGTCCGGCAGCACCGCATGGCGTGCGCCCGAGAGGGTGGTGACGCCATGCACGGTGATCGTGGATGATCCGGCGCCTTCGATGCGCGCGCCCATGGCGATCAGGCATTGGGCGAGATCGGCGAGCTCGGGTTCGCGCGCCGCATTCTTGATGACGCTCGTGCCATCGGCCGTGACCGCACCCATCAAGGCGGTATGCGTGCCGCCGACCGTGACCTTGGGGAACTCGATCTCCGCGCCTTTCAGCCCGCGCGGCGCCTTGGCGACCACATAGCCGGCCTCGATGTCGATCGTGGCGCCGAGCCGTTCGAGCGCCATGATCAGGAGATCGACCGGCCGCGTGCCGATGGCGCAGCCTCCCGGCAGCGACACGCGGGCCTCGCCCATGCGGGCGAGCAGCGGCGCGATCACCCAGAAGCCTGCTCGCATCTTCGAGACGAGCTCATAGGGAGCCGTGGTGTCGACGATCGATGCCGCAGTCAGTCGCAGCGTCTGGCCGGTTTCGGCCCGCTCGCCGGGGCGC
The DNA here is from genome assembly GCA_044445965.1 of Hyphomicrobiales bacterium. Taxonomy (GTDB): domain Bacteria; phylum Pseudomonadota; class Alphaproteobacteria; order Rhizobiales; family Beijerinckiaceae; genus GAS188. The sequence continues at coordinate 5,341 of JBIOEJ010000143.1, read as the reverse complement.
TTGCCGTTGATCGCATGATCGACGCCGTGATTCGCGAGAATGCGCAGCAATGTCTGCACATCGGCGAGGCGCGGTACGTTTTCGAGCTCGAGCGCATAAGGCGTCAGCAATGAGGCGATCATCAGCGGCAGGGCGGCGTTCTTCGCCCCGGAGATCGGGATCCTGCCATTGAGCCTGGCGCCGCCGGTGATTTTGATGCGATCCACTTAGGTGTCTCCTCGCTGGCCCCAGGCCGGTCCCGAGCCGGCCCGTTTCACGATTGCGGCTTAGGCTCGGCTTGCCTCGCGGGCGACGGAGCGCGGTCGGGCTCATCGACGCCCTTGGCAGCCTCTCGAGGCGGCGCCTTTCGCCGTCTCAGATTGTCGCGCAGCGCCTTAACAAGACGTTCCTGGCGCTCGGTCCTGCCGCGCTCGGCCAATGCATCCCGCCTCCGCGATCAAGCGGTAAGTGGATAGCGACGAAAGGACGACGGGGCAAGTCGCGGGAGGCTCACATATCCACCGGGGCGGGCGCCGAACCGTCATATCAGGCGAAACGCGGTGTCGCGCATCACTCTCGGCTGCTTTCTGCGAATTCAGCGTGTTTGATTTGAGAGGCCTTATTCAAAGATTAAAGTCTAATATTCCAATAACTTGCGATATAGGCTCAACGGCCGATCCGCTCACCGCATATCGCTCGGGGACGCTCCATTAGTTCCCCATAAGGGAAAGAGTAGCCCAGGACCAATTCGGTGTCCATCGAGCGCTCGCACGGAGATATCTCCGCCTGCTCGCATTGACCGAGATTGCAGCCTCCCTTAGAAGCGGCGCCGGGTCACTCCCTCCCAACGGGGAGCGCCCATCTGGAAGGATGGAGAGACATGGCGAACGAGAAGCCCGGCATGCGGCCGGCCAATCCGCATTTTTCCTCCGGCCCTTGCGCCAAGCGCCCCGGCTGGACGGTCGAGGCCCTCAAAGATGCGGCGCTCGGCCGCTCGCATCGGGCAAAGATCAGCAGGACCAAGCTCAAGCAAGCGATCGACCTCACGCGCGAGGTGTTGCGCGTGCCGGCCTCCCATCGCATCGGCATCGTGCCGGCCTCGGACACCGGCGCGGTCGAGCTGGCGCTGTGGTCGCTGCTCGGAGCACGCGGCGTCGATATGCTCGCCTGGGAGAGCTTCGGCGAGGGCTGGGTGACCGATGTGGCAAAGCAGCTCAAGCTCGAGGACTGCCGCATCATCAAGGCCGCTTATGGCGAGCTGCCGAGGCTCGACGAGGTCGATGCCAAGAAGCGCGATCTCGTCTTCACCTGGAACGGCACGACTTCTGGCGTGCGCGTGCCGAATGCCGATTGGATCGCGGCCGACCGCGAGGGCCTCGCCATCTGCGACGCCACTTCGGCCGCCTTCGCGCAGGCTCTCGATTTCGAGAAGCTCGATGTCGTGACCTACTCCTGGCAGAAGGTGCTCGGCGGGGAGGCGGCGCATGGCATGCTGATCCTGTCGCCGCGCGCCGTGGCGCGGCTCGAGAGCTATTCGCCGCCTTGGCCATTGCCGAAAATCTTCCGCCTCACAAAGGCGGGTAAGCTGAACGAGGCGATCTTCGAGGGAGAGACCATCAACACGCCCTCCATGCTCTGCGTCGAGGACTATCTCGATACGCTCAAATGGGCGAAATCGATCGGCGGCCTCGAGGCGCTGTTCAAACGCGTCGACGCCAATGCCTCGAAGCTCTCGGCCTGGGTCGAGCGGACAGCATGGGTCGCCCATCTCGCGAAGCAGCCCGCGACGCGCTCCAACACCAGCATCTGCCTCGTCATCGCCGATCCAGAGGTGAGGGCGCGCGGCGCCGAGGCCGTGGCGTCGGTCGCCAAGGGCATCGCCGCGACGCTCGACAAGGAAGGCGTCGCCTTCGACATCGGCGCCTATCGCGATGCTCCGCCGGGCTTGCGCATCTGGTGCGGCGCCACCGTCGAGACAGGCGATATCGAGGCGCTGACGCATTGGCTCGATTGGGCCTTCGATCGCGAGAAGTCCGCGCTGCCGAAGGCGGCCTGACCCATGACCGAACCTCGCGTTCTCATCTCCGACGCCCTTTCCGATGCGGCCGTGCAGATCTTCAAGGATCGTGGCGTCGCAGTCGACTTCAAGCCCGGCATCGACAAGGACGAAATCGCCAAGATCATCGGCAATTATGACGGCCTTGCCATCCGCTCCGCCACCAAGGTGACGGCGAAGCTTCTCGACGCCGCGACCAAGCTCAAGGTCGTCGGGCGCGCCGGCATCGGCGTCGACAATGTCGACATCCCGGCGGCGACCGCGAAGGGCGTGATCGTCATGAATACGCCCTTCGGCAATTCGATCACCACGGCCGAGCACGCCATCGCCATGATGTTCGCGCTCGCCCGCCAGATCCCGCAGGCCGATGCCTCGACCCAGGCGGGCAAGTGGGAAAAGAACCGCTTCATGGGCGTCGAGCTCTCGGGCAAGCTGCTCGGCATCATCGGCTGCGGCAATATCGGCTCGATCGTCGCCGACCGCGCCATCGGCCTCAAGATGCGGGTGATCGCCTATGACCCGTTCCTGTCGCCGGAGCGGGCGCTCGCGATCGGCGTCGAGAAGGTCGAGCTCGCCGATCTTTTGCAACGCGCCGACATCATCACCCTGCACACGCCCATGACGGCGCAGACCAGGAACATCCTCTCGGCCGAGAACCTCGCCAAGACCAGGAAGGGCGTGCGCATCGTCAATTGCGCGCGTGGCGGCCTCCTCGACGAGACGGCGCTGCGCGCCGGGCTCGACTCCGGCCATGTCGCAGGCGCGGCGATCGATGTCTTCGTCGAGGAACCGGCGAAGACCAATCCGCTGTTCGGTCATCCGAACGTCGTGTGCACTCCTCATCTCGGGGCCGCGACCACGGAGGCGCAGGAGAATGTGGCGCTGCAGATCGCCGAGCAGATGTCGGATTATCTCTTGCGCGGCGCCATCTCGAACGCCATCAACTTCCCTTCGATCACCGCCGAGGAGGCGCCGAAGCTCAAGCCCTATATCGCGCTCGCCGAGAAGCTCGGTTCCTTCGCCGGCCAGCTCACCGAGAGCGGCTTGAAGGCGGTGCGTATCACCTATTCGGGCGAGGTCGCCGGCATGAAGACGAAGGCGCTGACGAGCGCGGCCGTCGCCGGGCTCCTGCGGCCGATGCTCGCCGATATCAACGTGGTCTCGGCGCCGAGCATCGCCAAGGAGCGCGGCGTCGTCGTCGAGGAGACGGTGCGGGACGCGAACGGCGACTATGCCTCGCTGATCACCGTGAGCGTCACGACCGAACGCCAGGAACGCGCCGTCTCCGGCACGGTGTTCCACGACGGCAAGCCGCGCATCCTCGAGATCAAGGGCATCAAGGTCGACGCCGAATTCGCACCCTCGATGATCTATGTGACGAATGAGGACAAGCCGGGTTTCATCGGCCGCTTCGCGAGCCTCCTCGGCGAGGCCGGCGTCAACATCGCGACCTTCGCGCTCGGCCGCGACCAGCCGGGCGGCTCGGCGATCGCGCTCGTCGAGGTCGACGGCTCGGTGCCGGAGACGGTGCTCGACAAGGTGCACATGATTCCAGGCGTGAGGCAGGCGAAGGCGCTCGCGTTCTGACGATTGCGCGGGAAACCGCGGATCGACGATGATCGGTTTCTGCTTCGCGAGCACGTGTTTGTGGCCGCTCGAGGCTGCCTCTGCCATCTCACCGCAAGCTTTTTCGGCGCAGTCCGGCGGGAACATGTCCACAGGCCGCCGGACTGTCGTTGACGGCAAGATCAAGTCCCGCCACACCGCCAATGCCGCGCTCAAGCAGGCCGGACTTCCCAAGAGCTTCTGATCTCTCCTCATGCCCCTGTCCATCGCCACCTGGAACATCAACTCGGTCAGGCTGCGCCTGCAGCTCGTGCTCGACTATCTGATGCGCGCGCGACCCGATGTGCTCTGCCTGCAGGAGACGAAATGCCTCGACGACCAGTTTCCGCGCCAGGCCTTCAAGGAGGCCGGCTACGCGCATCAGGCGATCAAGGGCGACAAGGGCTATAACGGCGTCGCCATCCTCTCCCGCCTGCCGCTCGGCGAGCCCTCATCCTTGCCCTTCGGCGGCAAGGGCGATGCGCGCCATGTGGCGGCCGAGGTGACGCCCGAGGCGGGCGCACCGGTCACCGTGCATAATTTCTATGTGCCAGCCGGCGGCGACATCCCGGACGCCGCGCTGAATGTGAAATTCGCCCATAAGCTCGGTTTTCTCGACGATATGCTGAGCTGGAGCGGCGAGCAGGCTCGAGGGGGGCAGCCGCTGGTGATCACCGGCGACCTCAACATCGCGCCCTACGAGAGCGATGTCTGGAGCCATAAGCAGCTCCTCGACGTGGTGAGCCATACGCCGATCGAGACGCGCACACTCGAGGATATCCGCCTGCGCGGCGAGTGGACGGACGCGGTTCGCCACCGCATCCCGGAGCCGGAGCGCGTCTATACCTGGTGGAGCTATCGGGCCGCCGACTGGGCGGCCTCGGACCGGGGGCGAAGGCTCGACCATATCTGGGTATCGCAGCCGCTCGCGGCGCGCATCGGCAACATCGTCATCGAGAAGGCGGCTCGCGGCCTCGATCGCCCCTCCGATCACGTGCCGGTCTTGCTCGGCCTCGATTTGTAGGAAGCCGCCATGGCGTCGATCGCATCCGCGACACGGCCGAGCGCGCTTGCCCGCTCGGCGATGCTGCCTTGGATGTAATGCTTGAAGGCGATGGCCGAGTCCGGGAAGGCCTCGAGCACCCGCAGCATCAGGCGGCGCGGCAACTTGATGAGCAATGACTTTTCGCGTGCCGTCGCGGTCACGGGCCGTTCGCCCTCGACGATCAGGGCGTGCACGCCGATCAGCGAGCCGGCGCTCATGAGCCGCTCCGGCGTCTGAAGATCGGCCTCGCGCTCCAGCCCGACCGCGCCCGAGATGACCGCATAGCCGCTATCGGCGACCTCGCCTTGCCGGAACAGAACCGCTTGGGGTTCCAGCGTCACCTCTTCGCCGTCGAAGGCGAGAAGACGCACCGCCTCGGCTTCGAGAACGCTGAGCGGAGCAACCTTCGCCAGGCGTTGCGTCTTGACCTTGAGCTGCATCGGTCCTTTCGGATATGGCCGCGGCCGGCACTCCTCGAGCCTTTTCGGGTCCGATGAAATCGACCGGAAAATGCTCTAGTACCGGCTATCGCTGGAGTTGGAGTCGTGATTCAAGGATGGGATGAACATCCAGGAAGCGACCCCGATCGTATTGAGGGAGGCGGAGCGTTCAATGCTCGAGAGCATGGTGCGATCTCCGAAGAGCGAGCATGGGCT
>JBIOEJ010000142.1:0-13773 GCA_044445965.1 Hyphomicrobiales bacterium | reverse complement strand
ATCGGTGGTCGCGCATGATCTCGGCTTCGCGCCGACGCCGCAATCGGTCCTGCTCGGCGGCTGGGGGCTCGCCGTCAATGCGAAATCGCATAATCTCGATGCCGCCAAGCTCTTCGCCGGCTGGCTGACCTCGCGCGAGATCTCGAAGCGCGCCGCGGTGATCGCCGGCCAGCCATGCCGGATCTCGTCCTTCCGCGACCCCGACGTGGTCGCCAAGTTTCCGGCGCTCCCGGCCGTGCTCGACGGCATGTCCGGCAAGGTCGCGGCCTATGCGCCGATCAAGGATTCCGAGCAGATCAACATCATGATCTATGACGAGGCCAACGCCGCCTGCGCCGGCACCAAGACGCCGGAACAGGCAGCCGACGACCTGCAGGACAAGGTGGTGACCTTCCTGAAGCGGCGCGGCTATCAGCGCGGCTGAGGCGTTGGCATGACGCGGCGCTCGTCTCTCCTTGGCTAGCTCCGATTCACTCGTCGCGCGCCTCCTGCCCAAAGCCGCGGCACGCCGGTATCGATCATACGAGACCCAGCCGGGGCTCGGCTGGCAGCCCGTCTGGTTCATCCTGCCCGCGCTCGTGGTGCTCGCCTTCGTCTATGCCGGGCCGATGCTCTATGCGCTGAAGGCCTCGTTCACGCATTGGGTCTTGACCGATATCGGCAGCGAGAACGATCCGGCGGGCCTTTCCAACTACGCCGACGTGCTCTCGAACCGTGAGTTCTGGAGCGCGGTCAGGGTCACCGTCACTTATGCGGCAAGCTCGGTCGCCTGCGGCCTGACGCTCGGCACGATACTGGCGTTGCTGCTGAATCTCGACTTCTTCTGGCGCTCCTTCTTCCGCGCCGTGATGATGATCCCGATGGTGATCACGCCGGCCGTGATCGGCATCTTCTGGAAGCTGCTCTACGAGGAGGAAGGCGGCGTCTTCAACTATTTCCTCGGCGCGCTGGGCCTGCCCAAGGCGCCTTGGCTCAGCCTCGACATGGCGCTGCCCTCGATCATCATCATGGATGTGTGGCAAACGACGCCGTTCTTCATGCTGGTGATCCTCGCGGGGCTTCACTCGATCGACGAGAATCAGATCGACGCGGCGCGCGTCGACGGAGCGGGACACGGCCAGATGTTCCGCTACATCCTGTTGCCGCACCTCCTGCCCTATATGCTGATCGCGGCGGCCTTCCGCAGCATCGCCGCCATGGGCGATTTCGACAAGATCTGGTTGCTGACCTCGGGCGGTCCGGGAGACCGGACGACCACGATCACCATCTTCACCTACAAGACCGGCTTCTCCGCCTTCGACATCGGCAGGACGGCGGCGATCGCCTGGATCTTCGTCGTCATCGTGCTCACCGTCTCGGCGCCGTTGATGCGCCATCTGTTCAAGACCTCGATGGCGGAGCGATAGGGGTGTCCGCAGCCATGCATCTGACCGCGGCCAACCGCCGGCTCATCGTCAAGCTCGCCTTGACGGGCACGTGGTCGGTCATCGCCTTCCTCTATCTGTTTCCCTATCTGTGGATGGTGTTGACGGGCTTCAGGCGGCCGGTGGACACGCTCACCATGCCGCCCAAGTTCATCTTCATGCCGACCCTCGATGGCTTCGACGCCATCTTCAGCGAGGTCAAGTTCCAGAACTATCTCGGGCACAGCGTCATCGTCGCCGTCAGCGCGACGCTCATCGTCGCCGCGGTCGCCGCACCGGCCGCCTATGCCCTGACGCATCTGCGGCTGCGCGGCGGCGTGTTCCTCGCCGCGATCCTGGTGGCGCGCATGGTGCCCGGCATCGCCATCGTGGTGCCGATCTATCTCGCGGCCTCCCGGCTCGGGCAGCTCGACACCTATGGCGTGCTGATCGTCATCTATACGGCCTTCAACCTGCCCTTCGCCATCTGGCTCTTGCGCGGCTTCTTCCGCGAGATACCGAGCGAGGTGCGGGAAGCCGCCATCATCGACGGCTGCGGCGAGCTCCAGGTGTTTCGCAAGATCATCCTGCCGCTCGTATCGACCGGCCTCGTCGCCACCAGCGTCTTCGTCTTCATCGCCGCCTGGAACGAGTTCCTCTTCGCGCTGGCGCTGACCAACGCGCATACGGCGACCGCGCCTTTGGCGATCATCGGCTTCCGCAATGAATACGGAGTGCAATGGGGCGAGATCGGCGCGGCGGCGCTGATGATCTCGTCGCCCGTCGTGCTGTTCGCGGTCGTCATGCAGAAATACCTGGTGCGCGGCCTCACCATGGGGTCGGTGAAGGGATGAGTGGGGAGCCGTCGATACGCATGGTCACGACCAAGAGGTCCGCAACATCTCGGAGGTCCGCAACCTCTCGGAGGTCCGCAACATCTCGGAGGTCCGCAACATCTCGGGCCATGCGCGAGGAACGAAAAGCATCATAGGGAGGAAACCGATATGTCGAGCATCAGACGCCGCAGCTTCATCCTTGGCGCAGCCGGCCTCGCCGGCCTCGATTGGCCGGCGCGCGCGGCCGTGGAACTGCCCCGGCGCTACGCCGGCACCACCTTGAACATCCTGTCGCGATCGAGCCCCTCGATCGACGCGACCATCAATGTCGGTCCGCAGTTCACCGCGGCGACCGGGATCAATCTCCAATACACGCGGATCGCGCCGGGCGACCAGTATCAGAAGATGATCCTCGACCTTACGAGCGGCACCCACTCCTTCGACGTGACGCTGTTCGTCTATCAGTGGAAATACGAGGTCGCCCCCTATCTCGCCGAACTCTCGACGCTCGAGAGGGACGTGCCGGGCGCCCCGCCGCTGGCGCTCGACGACTATCCCCCGACCCTGCTCGACATCTATTGCAAGGCCGATAACCGGCTGGTCGGCCTGCCGCTGATCGGCGATGTCTCGTTCATGCTCTGGAACAAGGACGCCTATCGCGCGGCGGGGTTGGATCCCGAGGCTGCGCCGACGACCTGGCAGGATATCGCGCAGCGCGGCAGAAAGATGACGGCGGGCGGCAAGTTCGGCTACGCTCTGCCGGCGGGCAAGGCCATCCAATGCGCCGTCACCTGGATCTTGCTCTATCATGCATTCGGGGGCCGCTATTTCGACGCCGCCGGCCGGCCCGACCTCGGCGGCGAGGCAGGGCTCGCGGCGATGCGCTATATGGCCGACGAGCTCGAGCCGATCGCCCCGCCCGGCAACCTCACCTGGGATTATAACGAGATGCTGGGCAGCTTCCTCACGGCCCAGTCGGCGCAAGGCTTGATGTGGCCGGGCGGATTCGCCAGCCTCTATGATCCGGCGAAATCGGCGGTCGTCGGCCGCTTCGGCCTGGCGCCGCCGCCGGGCGGAGCGTTGCTCGGCGGCACCTCGATCGGCATCAACGCCAAGTCGACGCAGCCGGAGGCGGCGCGCCTCTACCTCGCCTGGCTCACCTCGCCCGATACGGTAAAGCGCACCGCCTTCGGCGGCACGTCGCCAGCGCGCATCTCGGCGCTCAGCGATGCGGCCCTGATCGAACGCTATCCGCATTACCCGGCCGTGCGGACGGCGATGATCGGTCCGACCTTCGGCTACATACCGTTCAAGGAGTCCGAGCAGATCCATATGATGATGTACGACGAGGCAAACGCCGCCTGCGCCAAGGCCAAGACGCCGGAGCAGGCCGCAGCGGATCTGCAAGACAAGGCGATGCAGTTCATGAAGCGGCGCGGCTATATCCGCTGATCGCGCCTGAGGCTTGCACAAAAGCGTCATGCTGCGGAGCTATGCTGCCATGGGTCGAGGGACCTCCCCGATCATGGATCCCCCACCCACCTCTGCCCCGAGCACCAACCTGCTCGGGGCTTTTTTTGGCTGCGCGCGCCCCTCCTTTATCGGAAGCGGGACGCGGCCGGACGGCTTGGCCTGACGGGATTCGTCCGCCAGGCTTGAGCTAGGTCAATCCCTGTCGTCCCAGATCTTGCGAGAAGTGTACCATTGGGCCGTGGATATATGCCCGCGCGCCCTGCACAATGGAGGTTGGATCATGGCGGACAAATATTTGCGTCAGCTCGTCATCGACGAGCTCGACTTCGAGCCGAGCGTCGACGCCGCGAATATCGGGGTGGCGGTCGAGAATGGCGTCGTCACGCTCACCGGCCATGTCGTCAGCTATGCCGAGAAGATGGCCGCCGAGCGCGCTGTGCAGCGCGTCAAGGGCGTGCACGGCATCGCGGAGGAGATCCAAGTCCGCTATGCATCGGACAAGAAGACGGCCGACGATCAGATCGCCGAACGGGCAATCAACATCATCAGTTGGGACGCGCAAATCCCGAAGGACGCCATCATGGTCAAGGTCCAGAAAGGGTGGGTCACCCTGACGGGTTCCGTGCCCTGGAACTATCAGAAGATGGCGGCGGAATCGGCCATTCGCAAGCTGAGCGGCGTGATGGGCGTTTCCAATATGGTTGAGGTCAAGCCTCGCGTGCAGAGCACCGACGTGAAGAAGAACATCATGGATGCGCTCAAACGCAATGCCGATGTCGAAGCGGGCGCCATCCGCGTCAGCGTCGCCGGCGGCAAGGTGACCCTCGAAGGCAAGGTCAAGGCCTGGTACGAGCGCAATCTCGTCGAGCATGCGGCCTGGTCGGTGCCCGGCGTACAAACCGTCGAGGATCGCCTGACGCTCGGCTGAGCTCGCAATCGAGGCGGCGCCATTTGCGCCGCCTCGAATCTAATTGAGCACAAGGTGGGTCGCGGGACTTCCCGCCCCGTTATGAGAGATCGTGCCATGATCAAGGATCTAGCCCTCATCATCGATGGCCGGACGAAGAAGGCAGGGCCCTACGCTTTGTCCTTCGCTGCCCTGCTCGATGCCCATCTCACGGCGGTCTCGGCGGTCGTCGGGCCATATCTTGCGAGCTACGCCTATGCCGAGCTTCGATATGACCTGGTCCAATCGGCGAGAGATGAGATGCAGCGGGCCGCCGAGGAGATGGTCCACAAGATCAAGACGGACGGTCACCAGGAAGGCCTCCAGGTGAATGCCCTGTCGCTCGACTGTTTCGAGCATGGAGCCTTCGACAAGCTCAACCAAATCACGAGGCTTTTCGATATCGTCATTATGGAGCAGGCAATTCCTGAACAGCCGGAGGGGCGCGGCAAAGCGATCGAGTCCGTCGTGTTCGGTTCAAGTCGGCCGGTGCTCATCGTCCCTTATATCCAGACGCGCCCCGCAAGCCTGAAGAACGTCCTCGTGGCATGGGACGGAAGCGCGCCGGCGGCCAGGGCTCTTGGAGACGCGCTGCCGCTGCTGGCGCGCGCCGACCGCGTCGAGCTCGTCAGCGTGGGCGCCAAGGCGCTGAAGGGCTACGATCAGCGAGGTGCAGCCGTGACGCGCCATCTCGCCCGTCATGGAATCGACGCGACTTTCAAGCACACGCCAAGCGTCGGCGAGATCGGCAGCACGCTCCTGTCCCACGCGGCGGATATCGGCGCCGATCTCCTGATCATGGGCGCCTACGGGCATTCGCGTTGGCGAGAAGCCGTGTTCGGCGGGGCGACGCGTTCGCTGCTGCAGGCCATGACGATCCCGGTCCTGATGTCGCGGTAATCAGTGGAACGACCGGGAGAGAGGCGCGAGGGGCGATTGCCTCGCTGAGCTCAACCGGAGAACGGTTCGCTTTCGCCGGGGATAACGTTCCGCGACACGTTCAGTTTCGCCCGGCCTCGGTCCTTTCCGACGCCGCCGGCCACACCCAGTGCCGGACCTCGGGCATGTCCTCGCCATGCCGGGCGATGTACCGCTTATGCTCGCTGAGCTTGTCGCGAAAATGCTGTTTGACGTGCGCCGCCGCGGCGCGAAGCTTCGGCACGCGCTCGATCACCGCCATGGCGAGGTGGAAGCGATCGAGCTCGTTGAGGACGGTCATGTCGAAAGGCGTCGTGGTCGTCCCTTCCTCCTTGTAGCCGTGCACATGGAAATTGCCGTGGCTCGCCCGCTTATAGATCAGTCGATGGATGAGGTAGGGATAGCCGTGATAGGCGAAGATGACGGGCTTGCTTGTGGTGAAGAGATCGTCGAAATCCCGGTCGGACAGCCCATGCGGATGCTGCTCATGAGGCTGAAGCGCCATCAGATCCACGACGTTGACGACGCGAATTTTCAGATCGGGCAGATGCTCGCGTAACAGCCCCACCGCGGCGATCGTCTCGAGCGTCGGTACGTCTCCGGCGCAGCCCATCACGACATCAGGTTCGCCATTCTCGTCGTTGGAGGCCCAATCCCACATGCCGATCCCTGCCGAGCAATGTGCGGTTGCCTCGTCCATGGTGAGCCATTGCGGGCTCGGTTGCTTGCCGGCCACGATGACGTTGATGCGATCATAGGTCCGCAGACAATGATCGGTGACCCACAACAAGCAATTCGCGTCGGGCGGAAGATAGACGCGAACCGTATCGGCCTTCTTGTTGGCTATGAAGTCGATGAAGCCCGGGTCCTGGTGGCTGAAGCCGTTATGGTCCTGCCGCCACACATGCGAGGTGAGGAGATAGTTGAGCGAAGCGATGGGCCGGCGCCACGGAAGAGCGCGCGCCACCTTCAGCCATTTCGCATGCTGGTTCACCATCGAGTCGATGATGTGAATGAAGGCCTCGTAGCACGAAAAGAGACCGTGTCGACCCGTCAGAAGATAGCCCTCGAGCCATCCCTGGCACAGATGTTCGCTGAGGACCTCCATGACGCGCCCGTCAGTCGCCAGATGCACGTCTTCGGGAAGGATTACTTCCATCCACACACGCTCTGTCGCCTCGAACACGGCATCGAGGCGGTTCGAGGCCGTTTCATCCGGCCCCATGACGCGAAAATTGCGCGTTGCCGCATTCAATTTGATCACGTCGCGCAGCATGGCGCCCATCACGCGTGTCGCCTCCCCTTCGGTGCGGGCGGGTTCCGGCACGTCCACCGCGTAGTCCCGGAAATCCGGCAGCCGCAATTGCTGCAGCAGAAGACCGCCATTCGCATGCGGGTTGGCGCTCATGCGGCGCACGCCCCTCGGCGCCGACGCGGCGATGTCGCCGACGAACCGTCCGTGATCGTCGAACAGCTCTTGAGGGCGATAGCTTCGCATCCAGGTCTCGAGCAGCCGCAGATGGCTCGCATTCTCGCGCACATGGTCGATCGGCACTTGATGGGCACGCCAGAATCCCTCGACCTTATGTCCATCGACTTCCTTGGGACCCGTCCAACCTTTGGGACTGCGCAGGATGATCATCGGCCAAAGAGGGCGTGAACGGTCGCCTTGCTCGCGCGCCCTCGTCCAGATGGCACCGATCTTGGCGCATATCGTTTCCAACACCTCGGCCATTCTTTGGTGCATCGGCTCGGGCTCATGGCCTTCGACGAAGAAGGCATCATAGCCATAGCCGGCGAACAGGTTGCGGAGCTCCTGGTCGGACATGCGGCCGAGCACCGTCGGGTTGGCGATCTTGTAGCCGTTGAGATGCAGGATCGGGAGCACGGCTCCGTCGCCGGCAGGGTTCAGGAACTTGTTGGAATGCCAGGAGGCTGCGAGCGGACCGGTCTCGGCCTCGCCGTCGCCGATGACGCAGGCGACGATCAAATCCGGGTTGTCGAAAGCCGCGCCGAATGCATGCGCCAGCGCATATCCGAGCTCCCCGCCCTCATGAATCGAACCTGGGGTCTCGGGCGCCACATGGCTCGGTATGCCTCCGGGGAACGAGAATTGCCGGCACAGGCGGCGCAGCCCTTCGATATCCTCGGCGACATCGGGATAGACTTCGCTATAGGTACCTTCGAGATAGGCATTGGCCACCATGCCCGGTCCACCATGCCCGGGACCGCACACGAAGATGACGTTCAGGTCATGTGCGCGGATGACGCGGTTCAAATGAGCATAGATGAAGTTGAGACCCGGCGTCGTGCCCCAATGACCGAGGAGACGCGGTTTGATGTGCTCCGGCTTCAGGGGCTCGCGCAACAGGGGATTGTCGAGCAGGTAGATTTGCCCGACGGACAAGTAGTTCGCCGCGCGCCAATAAGCGTCGATCCGATCGAGCTGGGATGGCGACAGGGGACCGACCGGCGGTGCTTCGGATACCGCTTTGCTTGTCACATCGATCTCCCGATATGCTCTCGACGAGTCGTGGTCCGACATCACGAGGGCTATCCGCGACCGCTCGATCGCCTGGTGGCGCGGCGTGACGGTCTTCGTCCCGGAAATGCGCTCAGCCGGTCTGCGCCCGTGATGGGGCTTTCGAATGACGTTCTAGAGACAAATCCGGCTCGGACCAACCGAGGTGGTCATGAATCGCCTTGATGCCGGAAACGCTCCCGACCGTCTGCAGCACGGCATCACGCAAGCCCTTGTTCGCAAGCGTGCCTTGCAGCTCGACCTCGGCATTGCGGACGGAGATATCGACCAGGCGGGGCGAGGTTGCGTGGATGCTTTCGAGCTCGGCCATGATTCTGCTCTTGATATCCGCGTCCGCAATCTCTTGAGACTCCTGCGCCCCGAAGACCCAGGCCAGGGCGTGCAGAAGATCGCCACGGCTGACGATGCCGACAATCTTGCCGGCTTGCATGACGGGCACACGCTTGATGCGATGACGATTGAGCAGCGCGACGATCTCGCTCAACGGCGTATCCTCGGTCACCGCGATCAGCTCGCGCGTCATGACGTTGCGGACCTTCTTGTCGCATCTCGACTCGAACCGGCGCGCGAGCTTGTCGAGACCGGGGAGGAATTCGAACAAGCGCTTCGCGTGCCCCGGCGTCCTGAGCTCGCCGGAACGCACGAGATCGCTACGCGTCACGATGCCGATCGGCTTGCCCGAGGAATCGATCACGGGAAGCCCGCTGATGCGAGCCCGCTCCATGAGATCGCAGGCCTGGGTCGTGCTGGCCTCCGGCTCGATCCCGATCACATGAGTTGTCATCACATCCGCTGCACGCATCGCAATTCCCGGCTCCGCCGACCTCGCTTGCTGGACGCCAGTTTGAATGTTCATGGCATTTTCGGAGGTCGCGCTCTTTGATCTTGGTCAAGCGAGCGACCCTGCGAGGTGCAAGGGATGCGCTCGAGCCGGGTCATGGCGTCTGCCGCTCTCGCGAGCAGAAAAGCGATACAAGTTGCTCAGTCTCCTGCCTCGTGACGACCAAGCGTGGCAGCTCGTAGTCGTTCGAAACAAAGCCGTGCCCGGATGGCCGGGTTGTTTGCAAGGCCACCAATGCAAGGATGTGCCAGTGACCGTACCCCTCGAGTTCATCGAAAACAGGATTTTCGACGACATCGCGATCGGCGACGGCGCCGAGTTGGCCCGCACCCTCTGCCACGAAGACATCGAGCTTTTCGCGGTCATGTCGGGCGATGCCAACCCGGCCCATCTCGATGATGAATTCGCGAAGCGCGACCCTTACCACCACGTGGTCGCACACGGAATGTGGGGCGCCTCCTTGATCTCCGCGGTGCTGGGCACGCGATTGCCGGGGCCGGGCACGATCTATGTCAGCCAGTCCCTCGAGTTTCGAAGCCCGGTCGCTCTCGGCGATACGATCACGGTGGGCGTGCGCGTCAAGGAAAAGCACCCGGCGACCAAGCACATCATCCTCGACTGCAAGTGCAGCAACCAGCGTGGGGAGGTCGTGATCGCGGGCGTCGCCGAGGTCATCGCGCCGACGCTGAAGGTCCGGCGCCCGCGAAGCCTGCTTCCGGAGTTCCACCTGCGTTCGCCGGGCCAGCGCTATCGCCAGTTGATCGAGGCAACGCGCGGCCTGCCGCCGATCAGGACCGCGGTCGTCCATCCTTGCGACGGCGTATCCCTCGCCGCGGCTTTCGAAGCGCGCGACGCGGGCCTCATAAACCCCGTACTCGTGGGGCCGCGGCGAAAGATCGAGACAGCCGCGGGGGAGGCCAAGCTCGTCATCGACGGCATTGAAATCATCGACATGCCCCATAGCCATGCCGCGGCCGACGAGGCTGTCAGGCTCGCGCGAACCGGCCAAGTCGAAGCTCTGATGAAAGGCTCATTGCACACCGACGAACTGATGGCCGCCGTCGTCGACCCGGACACCGGGCTGCGTACCGATCGCCGCATGAGCCATGTCTTCGCGCTCGATGTTCCTCATTACCCGAAGCCTCTCTTCATCACCGACGCGGCGGTGAATATCGATCCGACGCTCGAGGAAAAGCGCGACATCGTTCAAAATGCGATCGACCTGTGCCGGGCGCTCGGCATCGAGGCGCCCAAGGTCGCGATCCTGTCGGCGGTCGAGACCGTCTCGGCGAAGATGAAATCGACCGTCGATGCCGCAGCGCTGTGTAAGATGGCGGAACGTGGCCAGATCGAGGGCGGCATCCTGGACGGGCCGCTGGCATTCGACAATGCCGTGTCGAAGGAAGCGGCAAAGACCAAGCACATCGTGTCCAACGTCGCCGGCGATGCCGACATCCTCGTCGCGCCGAACCTCGAGGCCGGCAATATGCTCGCCAAGCAGCTTATCTATCTCGCGGAGGCGGAGGCGGCCGGCTTGGTGCTCGGCGCACGCGTACCGATCGTGCTGACGAGCCGGTCGGACAGCACGCTCGCGCGGCTTGCTTCCTGCGCGCTCGCTCAGCTCTTTGTTCACAATGGGAAAGCCGCGCGGCCGTGAACAGAGCATTCCTCATACTGAACGCGGGCTCCTCAAGTCTCAAATTCGCGCTCTACGATGCCGGTGCTCTGGAGCTCCTCTGCCGGGGCGGCATCGCCAATCTGGGGCAGAGCGCCAAGCTCGACATCGGCCGGCAGCTGGCATCGGGCACGATCGATTGGCGGGCTCCGCCGGTGACGGGGAGCCATGAGGATGTCGTCGCCTGGCTCATCGAGGTGTTGCGCGCAGCGGAGCAACTCGAGGTCGTTGCGGCGGGACATCGCATCGTGCATGGCGGGCACGAGTTCGAGGCTCCCGTGCTGCTCGACGATGCGACGCTCGCCAAGCTCGATCGCCTCACCCCGTTGGCTCCGGGACATGAACCCCATAACCTGGCGGGCGTCCGCGCCGTCACCAAGGCTTGGCCCGGCCTGCCGCAGATCGGCTGCTTCGATACGGCCTTCCATCGCAGCCAACCAAGGCTCGCGCAACTATTCGGACTTCCGCACGCCTATGCCGAAGCCGGCATGTTGCGCTACGGCTTTCATGGCCTTTCCTACGAATACATCGCCGGAGTGCTGCCGGACATCGCGGGCGGACGCGCCGAGGGAAGGATCGTGGTGGCCCATCTCGGGAATGGCGCCAGCCTTTGCGCCCTGAAGGGTCGGCGGAGCCTCGCCACCACGATGGGCTACACCGCAATCGACGGGCTGATCATGTCGACGCGGTGCGGCGCGATCGACCCCGGGCTCGTCCTGCAGCTCGTGCGCGAGCGAGGCTGCGAGCCGGTCGCGGATCTGTTGAACAACCGATCGGGCCTGCTCGGTGTATCCGGGATCAGCGGTGACGTGCGCGTGCTCGAAGCGAGCGACGACCCGAGGGCCAAGGAGGCGCTCGACCTCTTCGTCTATCGAATCCTGCGGGAGGCGGGCTCGCTGATCGCGGCGCTCGGCGGGCTCGATGTCTTCGTCTTCACCGCGGGGATCGGCGAGCATTCCGCGAAGCTGCGGAACCAAATCTGCGAGGGCCTTGCCTGGACCGGCGCTCGGATCGATCCCCTGCGCAACAAAACGCCAGAAGGGCGCATTCACGCCGACGGCTCGAGCGTCGAACTTCTGGTCATCCCCACCAACGAGGAGCGGCCGATCGCCCGCGCCATGCAACGCCTCGTCGGAATCCGCTAGCGAAGACGTGCCGTCCCGATCGCTGGACGGCGTCGACCCTCAATGATGGCCAGCCTCCTTGCCGACCCAGCGCTCGCCGATCTTCTCATAAGATCGCTTGACCGCGCCCCAGGCGATGCGCCGCGCCGCCTCCTCCCGGCGCGGATCCGAAGCATGGGCTTGGAAAGCGGCGTTGAAGGCTGCGCGGAAGATATCCTGAGCATGTTCCGGCAGGCTGTGCCGGACCGGCACGGGAAGGTCCGCATTGGTCGCATATGGCATTGTGGCCTCCTCTCCAGCGCTTATCGGAAGAAGGTCGGCGCGGCTCACCAATGGAGCTGTCATGCCATTCCAGATCGCTGCCCCGCCCGAACGGCGGGGCAGCAGTTGCATCCGCCTGATCAGGCCGCCGCCTTGACCTCGATCTTCTTGGTCACGCTGGGCTCGGGCTTCGGAACCGTCACCTTAAGCACGCCCTTGGCGATGCTCGCCTGAATGGCGTCGGACTTGACGCCGGCGGGCAGCTGGATCGAGCGCGAGAAGGAGCCGTAATTCCTCTCGACCAGATGATAATTCTTGTCCTTCTCTTCCTTCTCGGATTTCTTCTCGCCGCGGATGGTCAGCAAGTCGTCGGCGAGGTTGATCTCGACATCCTTCTCCTCGAGCCCCGGAAGCTCGGCGGTCACCTCGATGGCTTTGTCGGTCTCCGTGACATCCATACGAGGGACGAGGTTGCCCTTCTCGCCGAAGCCGGAGAAGCTCCCGCCGAAATCGTCGAAGAGCCGCTCGATTTCCTGCTGCAGCGAGACGAACGGGTTGGTCTGGGCCGTCAGAGCGGTCCGGTTACGCCCGACGGGAATGAGTGATCTCAGGTTCATTGCAATACCTCCATGTAAAGCCTTGTCGGGAATAAATCCCAGTTCACAAAAAGCACTCTCGGAGAGCCTGGCCTTGATCTTGGTCAACTTACTGCGAAACTACGTCCCGGGCTCGGTGAACGACCGTTCCGGCCTCCTTGCGATAATCGCCGATCGCGCCGCGCAGGAAGGCCGACTGGGCTTCCGCCGCCTCGGAGAGGCTCTTGCTGCTGATCAACGCCGAGACCAGTTTCGCCTGCTCCTGCAGCCGGTGAGCCGCGAAGCGAAGAGCCTCGTTCGTCACCGTCAGCGGAAGATCGACGAAATAGGCCTTGTATGCCGCAAGCACAGGTTCCGACATCATGACTGCGGCTTCATTCAACGAAGTATCATCCGATGGATCGATGCGAGCAGCATTCATGTCACTTCTCCTCGAGAATGTAGCTTCGGCAGCGCTTCGCCGCCGGTCAGCGGGACCGACCCGAATGCCTCGTCAATGCGCCATGAGTATTGGAACTTCGGTCGAGGCCAGCATCTCCCTCGTGGTTCCCCCTATGATCCATTCGCGCCAACGCGAATGGCCGTAGGCGCCCATGACGATCAAATCCGCGCTTCTCTTGCGCGCCTCGTCCAAGAGCGCCTCGCTCACGCTCCGCTTGCCGGCCGAGACAAGGCGAATAGCGACCTTGACGCCGCGGCGGTCGAGATGGGCGGCGATGTCGACTGCTGCATATCCGCCAGCGCCGATCTGCTTTTCGGAAGCGTCGACGATCACAATTTCGGCGTCGGACGTAGCCCGCAGGAAGGGCTCCGCCTCGGCGATCGCGCGAGCCGCCTCGCGCGTATCCGTCCATGCGACGAGGATCCGGCTCAACCGGCCGCGGGGCTTAGACCCGGGAGGCACAAGATAGACACCGTGTCCGCTCGCGAACAGGACGGATTCCACCACGTCATCCCAATTCGCCAACGCCAACGTGCTGTCTCGGTAAGGGCAAGTCGCGACGAACAGGTCAGCCCAGCGTGCCTCCGCCGCGACAGACCCGGCCATCGCTCCGAAGCTGCATTCGATACGACGGAGCTCATTCGGTAGCGCGATGCGCGAAAAGCGCTCCTTGAGGCGCGCCTGGACGAGATCGCCCTCCCGGCGCACGCGCTCTT
>JBIOEJ010000141.1:0-13871 GCA_044445965.1 Hyphomicrobiales bacterium | reverse complement strand
CCCGCATCGCCGACCACAAGGTCCGCGACCTCCACCAGCTCCTGCCGTGGAACTGGAACCCCGCCAAGCTGCCCGCCGCAGCCTGACTTTAGTCCCCGCCAATCAACCGGCCCTTCCCGCGGCCCTCACCGAATGCTTACCGGTCAGGTCATCGGCTCCAACGATCTCGGCAATGCCGGGAATCCGTCCTGGCACATAGTCCCGGCTCACGGATGAGCGTCGTCGAGGGTGGGCGTCCCGCGCACCATCGATCACGATAGCAAGGCGGGGGCTGCGATCGGCCGAAGTGCGGCGAGGCGCCGCCAATCCGCCATGGCGCTGGTGCGGCCGCCGCGAACGACCGCCGCCGACCGGCCAACGCAACGGGCGGGCAAAGCCCGAGCTGGGCTAAGGGACCAACTCAGCAACGCCACGGGCCGGACATAGAATCGGCCTTTTCGTCACACCGTAATGCGGCCAGGGTAAGGGTGCGGCTGATGCTTCGAGGGCCTGGGTGGTACGACCCAGGAAGGCCGAATGGCCTGTTTCGCGTGACTGCGTGACTGGCAACCGAGGACGCAAAGCAAGGGACCGAGAACCATGATCGTCAACCTCGAATTCGACGCGCAAGCTCTAGCCGCGCCGCAAAGCTTCAGGAACGGAATGCAAGCGGCGGCCAATATCCTGGATGCGGATTTTTCCAACGCCATTACGGTCAACATCACGGTCGGCTATGGCGAATACTTGGGCGGTGCCTTGCCCAATCAGAACACCTCCGAAGGTAACGTCGACTATAACGGCGTCAATGGAGCAGACTTTTCTGGCACCTACCAGACCATCAGAACCCTGATGCTCAACTCCGCGACTTCCGCCGACGACGCCACGGCCTACGCCAATGATTTGCCGAACGTCACGGATCTCCAGGGCCATGCAGTGAATAGCTGGCATGTCAGTTCCGCCCTGGTGAAAGCGTGGGGTCTCTTGGCTCCCAACAACCCCCTTCTCGACGGCGCGGTCGGCATGGGAACCAACTTCACCGGCAATGTGCTTTTGGGCGGCGCTCTGCACGAGCTGACCCATGCCATGGGCCGGATCGCGGGGGAAAACCTCGATATGTTCCGCTTCAACGAAAATATGTCGGGAAACCGCGTCTATGGAGGTGCCGTCCCGGCGCCCGCAGGGGCCTATTTCTCGATCGATGGCGGGGCGACGAAACTCGCCGATTTCGGCATCAATTCGGATCCCGGCGATTTTCTCAATACCGGCATCCAGGGGCCCGATCCCTTCAACGAGACCATCGGTGGCTCCTCGATGACGGCCGCCGACTTGACGCTGATGGACGTGCTCGGCTTCACGCGCTCGGCGGCGAGCTTCCAGGGACCGAACGGGGTGCCCAACCCTGATTTCAACGGCGACCACAAGGCCGACCTCCTCTGGCAGAATGACGATGGCGAGGTCTGGCAATCGCTGATGAGCGGCAGCCAGGTTATCGCCTCCAACGATCTCGGCAATGGCGGCAACCCCGCTTGGCACGTCGTCGCGACCGGCGACTTCACGGGCAGCGGCAAGTCGGGTCTGCTGTGGCAGAACGACGACGGCCATGTCTGGGAAACCCAGCTCAACGGCAATCAGATCGTGAACTCCCTCGATCTCGGCAATGCCGGCAACCCGGCTTGGCACGTCGTGACGGCAGCTGACATGAACGGCGACGGCAAATCGGACATCATCTGGCAGAACGACGACGGCCATGTCTGGGAATCGCAGATGAACGGCGGTTCGGTCATTAACTCCCTCGACCTTGGCAATGCCGGAGAAACGGCTTGGCATGTGGTCGCGACCGGCGACTTCAACGGCGACGGCAAGGGGGACCTTCTGTGGCAGAACGACGATGGCCATGTCTGGATAACGGAGTTGAACGGCGGCAATGGCATCGTCAACTCCATCGACATGGGCAATGCCGGCAATCCCGCTTGGCATGTCGTCACGACCGGTGACTTCAACGGCGACGGCAAGTCGGACATCTTGTGGCAGAACGACGATGGCCATGTCTGGATAACGGAGTTGAACGGCGGCTCGACCGTCAACTCGATCGACATGGGCAATGCCGGCAATCCCGCTTGGCACGTGGTCAGGGCCGGCGACTTCAACGGCGACGGCCACTCCGACATCCTGTGGCAGAACGACGACGGCCAGGTGTGGCAGACGCTGCTGGTCGCCAATCAGGTCATCGGCTCCAACGATCTCGGCAATGCCGGGGATCCGTCCTGGCACATCTTGCCGGCTCACTCCTGAGCGCATCGTGAAGGGTGCGCGTCCCGCGCACCCTCGATCACGATTGCAAGGCGCGGCCGAAGGGCGGCGAAACGCGGCCCCTCCGCCGTTGCGCCAGTGCGAGGTGGCGGCGAGCGGCCGCCGCCTACTGGATTGGTGCGACGAGCTAGCTGAATTGCGGTAAGCGACAGTTAACCTTGACGACGCAAATGGCGAGGCGAGGCGCCTGGTCGCGACAATGTTCCCACAATCGTCGCGTCTTGCTCGATCGATGACGGCGCTCACGAGACGAAGAAAACGCGACCTCCCGGACGCCGTGGCGGCCCCGCGCGAGCGCGCGGCCCGCTCAGGGTAGCGAGTGACGTTCATTCGCTCGACCTCGGCAATGCCGGAGAAACAGCTTGGCATGTGGTCACGACCGGCGACTTCAACGGCGACGGCAAGGGGGACCTTCTGCGGCAGAACGACGATGGCCAGATCTGGATAACGGAGTCGGACCGGGGCTCTAAGGGTCGTGTTTTGCCGCATTTTCCGCGGCGAACCGGAGGCTCCTTTCGCGCAAGCGCACGAGGTCATTTCCACGACTTGCACCTTGCACGAGTTTTGCGGCGAAGCCCGCCGTCAAGGAGCTGGGAGCCGCCTCCGATTCGCCGTAGAAAAGGCGACAAGGCAAGGAATTAGAGTTCCGGTCCGATTTCATCGGCAGGCGTGGCTGGGCCGCTTCGGTCGCATTTTCTGATATACTGGCGTCAGGCTGTCGGCGGCAAAAGGGGTTGGAACGTGAACGAGGGCCAGAGAGGCGATCCCGGCGCGGGCGAGCCGCCGCGAAGCTACTCCGACGCCACGGCCCGCCCCTCGACGGCCGGGATCGAGGGGCAGCCTGCCAAGCCATCGGGACCGGACCCCGGACTTACATCGCTCGCCACGATCGCCGGCCATTACCGCATCGCCGCAGACCCGTTTCAGCTCGCGCATGATCTCGGCCTCGGCGCGAGACCAGCGGCCGGAGGAGACATCGTCCGCGCCGCGCAGCGGATCGGCCTGAAGGCGCGCCATTTGTGGGACCAGCGGATCGAGCGGCTGGGCGTGATACCGCTGCCGGTCATCATCCGCATGAAGGATGGCGGCTATCGCATCGTCGGGTCGCGCGGGTCGGATGGCCGGTTCCGGGTCGCCGAGCCGCTGGCGCGGACCATCCAGCAGGAGACCTCCGAGGCGCTGGCCGAGGTCTGGGGCGGCGAGATCATCCTGGTGACGCGCCGCTTCGGCGGGGCGGGAATCGATCCGACGACGTTCGGCTTCCGCTGGTTCTTGCCGTCGCTCTGGCGCTACCGGAAGCCTTTGGCGCATGTGCTGATCGCATCCTTGTTCATTCAATTCTTCGCGCTGGTGACGCCGCTGTTCTTTCAGATCGTGATCGACAAGGTACTGGTCCATAAGGGGTTATCGACACTGGTCGTCATCGTCGTCGGGCTGGCGGCGATCAGCCTGTTCGACGCTACCCTGCAATTCCTGCGCGCCTACGTTCTCAGCCATACCTCGAGCCGCATCGATGTCGAGCTCGGCAGCCGCCTGTTCGATCATCTGCTGCGGCTGCCGCTCGCCTATTTCGAGACAAGGCCCACCGGTCAGACCGTGGCCCGGGTGCGCGAGCTCGAGACGATACGCAACTTCCTCACCGGGCCTGGCCTGTTATCGGCAATAGACCTTCTGTTCGTCGTCATCTTCATCGCGGTCTTGATGACTTTCTCGCCCAAGATGACGTTGATCGTCGTCCTATCCTTCCCGTGCTATCTGATCATCGCCATCCTCATCCGCCCGGCGCTGCGCGCCAAGATCAACCAGCGCTTCAACACCGGTGCGGCGAGCCAGCAATTCCTGGTCGAGTCGATCGTCGGCATCCAGACCCTGAAGGCCGCGGCCGTCGAGCCCATCCTGCGCAATGAATGGGAGGACAGGCTCGCCGCCTATGTGAAGACGTCGTTTCAGGCGGTGGTGTTGAGCAGCATCGGGCAGAATTCAATTCAGTATGTCAGCAAGGCGACGATCGCGCTGATCCTGTTCTTCGGCGCCGAGGCGGTTATCAACGGCGACCTGACGGTCGGCGCGCTCGTCGCATTCACGATGATCACCAACCAGGCCGTCGCGCCGATCTTGAGGCTGTCGCAGCTCTGGCAGGACTTTCAGCAGATCCAGATTTCGGTGCAGCGGCTCGGCGACATCCTCAATGCCACTCCCGAAGGCCAGCGCCTCGCGACCGCCAACCTGCCTGCGGCCCAAGGCGCCATCAAGATCAGCAACCTCTCGTTTCGCTACGCGATGGACCTGACCGATGTGCTCAAGGACATCAACCTCGAGATCCCGGCCGGGCAGGTCATCGGCCTCATCGGCCGCTCGGGGTCGGGAAAGTCCACACTGACCAAGCTCATCCAGCGGCTCTACCGCATCGAGCGCGGCCAGATCCTGATCGACGGCATCGATATCGGCCAGGTCGATACCGCCTGGCTCAGGCGCCAGATCGGCGTGGTGCTGCAGGAGAACATGCTGTTCAACCGCTCGATCCACGAAAACATCGCACTGGCGAACCCCGGCATGCAGCGCGCCAATGTCATCGCGGTCGCCAGGCTCGCGGGCGCCGACGAGTTCATATCCAAGCTGCCGCTCGGCTACGACACGCAGATCGAGGAGCGCGGCGCCAATCTTTCGGGCGGCCAGCGCCAGCGCATCGCCATCGCCAGGGCGCTTGCGACGCAGCCGCGCATCGTGATCTTCGACGAAGCCACCAGCGCGCTCGACTACGAGAGCGAGCGCATCGTCCAGGCCAATATGCGGCAGATCGCGCGCGGCAGGACGGTCATCATCATCGCCCATCGCCTATCGGCGGTACGCAGATGCGATCGCATCGTCGCGATCGAGAACGGAGCCGTCACGCAGGACGGCACGCATGCCGAGCTTCTGGCTCGTCCGGATGGGCTGTACAGCAAGCTCTGGCGCATGCAGGTCGAAGACAGCGAGGATTGAACAGCAATGCTTGTTCCGGCGAAAGCGAAGCTGCCGGCCACCGTTCCGATCTCCGGCCGCCATGCTTCCCAGGATCTCGAGTTCCTGCCGGCGGCGATCGAGATTCTACAGACCCCACCTTCGCCCCTCGGAAGCTCGCTGCTCCTGTATATCTGTTTCTTCTTCTTCTGCGCGCTCGCCTGGTCCTATTTCGGCCTGCTCGACATCTATGCGATCGCGCCAGGCAAGATACAGCTCAGCGGACAGTCGAAAGTCTTGCAATCCCTATATCCCGGCAAGGTCGCGGCCATTCACGTCGAGAACGGCAGCCGCGTCAAGGCGGGCGATGTGCTCATCGAGCTCGATCCGACCGATAGCGACGCGGATCGGCAAGCCCAGCAGAGCGCGCTCGAGGCGGCGAGCGCCGAGGCCGCCCGCCGCGGAGCCGCGATCGCGGCGGCGCGCAGCGGCCAGCTCGAGCCCATGCCGATCGAATTCCCATCCGGCATCGACGAGCTCGTCAGGCGCCGCGAGGAAGGCGTGCTGGCGGCCGACCTCGGGGAGCTTCGCTCGGGCATAACGAGCCTCAAGGCGCAGCTTGCCGAGAAGGAAGCGACGAAGAAGAAGCTGCTGTTGAACATCGCAGCCCGCAAGGCCCTCATCGCGCTCGGCAAGGAGCGAGTCGAGATGCAGCAATCGCTCGCCGGGAAGGGCGCGGGCTCGCGGGCGCTCACCATCCAAGCCATGGAGCAGTATCAGACATATCTCGTGAGCGATGCGAGCGACCAAGGTCAGCTGCTCGAGACCGATGCCGCCATGCGCTCGCTGGAGACCAAGATCCAGGAGGCCGGTACCCAATTCATCGCCGTCCAGGCCCAGAAGCTCGCGGATGTCGAGCGCGCCCGGGACAAGCTGGAGCAGGATCTGATCAAGGCGCGGTCGAGGCACGACCTCACCCGGCTGACGGCGCCGATCGACGGCACGGTGCAGCAGCTCGCCACCACGACCATCGGCCAGGTGGTGGCGAGCGGACAATCCGTCTTGACCATCGTGCCGCTCGAGGGGCCGATGGAGATCGAGGCGATGATCGCCAACAAGGATATCGGCTTCGTCAAGGTCGGGCAGCCCGCGGTCATCAAGATCGAGGCCTTCCCGTTCACCCGCTACGGGACGATCGACGCGACCGTCACCAAGATTTCCCGCGACGCGGTCGACGAGCGCTACGCGACCAATCTGAGCGACGCCGCGAGCGCCGCAAAGCCCGAAGGCTCCGCGGGCCAACCGTCGCAAGCACCGAGCCTCGCCTTTCCGGCAACCATAACCTTTACCCGCCGCACCGTGTCGATCGGCGACAGCGAGATGGCGTTGGTGCCGGGCATGTCCGTCTCCGTGGAGATCAAGACGGGGCAGCGCCGCGCTATCGACTATCTGCTTTCGCCCTTGCGCGAATTCGTCACCCAGACTGCCCATGAGAGGTGAAGGGCGGGCGGCGCCGACGTAGTCGACGTCCGGCAACCGCCGTCGCGATCAGCTCCTCACGATGATCGCCGGCGGGTCGCTGGCCGGGAAGGTCTCCATCAAGGCCTCGTCCAAAAGGGCGTCGAGGTGGTTGTGCTCGAGCGCTGCCACGGTTGCGGTTTCGGGCCGCGCCTTCGGCGCCTCGCGCAAAAGGTCGCCATATTCAGGGTGCTTGGCGATGAATGCGCCGACGAAAGGACATTGCGCCACCACCGTCTGGCGTTGCCTGCGAACCTCTTCGAGCGCGCCTCTGATCAATTTCGAGCCGACGCCCTTGCCCGAGAGCTCCGCGGGCACCGTGGTGTGAATGAAGGTGATGACACCAGGCGCCCGGCTATAATAGGCAAAGGCCGTGTGGCCGTCGCGGTCGAGCTCGAAGCGATGATGGGCCTTATTGTGGCGGACCGTGTCAAGCAAGATCGCCTCCTCGATTTGGCGTGTCGCTCCAGGCTTCGTGTTCTCATCCTCTAGATAGGTCGGCACGGAGCCGATGGCTATGTTCGCCCCGTGATTGCCGCCGTAGGAAATGCTCGAGCCCGGTAGGACGAGCGCCGGACCCGTCCTGGCACATACTCCCGGCTCACGTGAGCGGCCAAGGAGGCGGCGAGCACGGCGGGCAAGGCGATCGGGCGCAGGGCAAAGTCGCGTCGGTGGGACTCGATCTCGGTTGAGGCTTACGGTATTAGATGCCGTCATTTTGCACGGGGGTGCGATGCTTACGGCTGCTCAGTGGTATGCGAGCCTCGGCGTAAGTTCGGGGAAGGGTCGTTTCGGCGTCAACGGCCAGGCGACATCCGACGGCGTTCCCGGAACGCTTCGGATGAGCCTGGGCCGGCGCTCCAGGATGCGCCGCACGGCATGATGCGAGACCTGCCCATCAAGCTTCCCTTCCAGCTGACGGATGCACGAAGATCAGGGCTTCGCGCCATCCTTTCGCTGCTCGACCTGCCCCCGCACCCGACCACCGTGGATGTGGGCGCCGGAGGCTTCGTGGGAGACACGACCACCCAGCCGATACTCGATATCCTGGGCGGAAAGGTCATCTGCATCGAGGCCGACCCCAGTTATTCCTTGGCCCTCGGCTGGAAATTCGGCGACCGCATCACGAATATTCCTGGCTATTACGGAGCGATCGGCGTCAACGCCCCGCACGACCTCGTCGTGCTCGATATACACACCAACTTCGTCCCGCAAATATTTGACGAGCTCCTCGACTTCGCCGTCGAGGACGGGCTCAAGCCAGGCGGATTTCTGATTTCGGTCATCGTCTATAACCCTTCGGTCGCCTACCATGAGGAGACTGGGCTTCTCAATGCCGGAAACAGGGCGGCCCAGGAGGCCTTCTTGAGGCGATACTTCGGCACGGAGCTACTGGACGCCTCGATCCTGGCTGGCAAGTTCGCGGCCCATAAGGAATTCGAGTTCGTGGCGCTCGTCGACAAATACATGGGCGAGGGCCGCAACTGCGTGGGTTGGGTGGTCTTGAGGCGCCGCTTGCCCAAGTTCGATCGCCCTCGAGCCTCCCCCGATCGATTGTTACGTTTGCTGGGACGCCATGGCGCCGCGCCTCCGTGGCGGAAAGCCCCCTGGTTCAATCGCCGGAAATTGGAATCGACGCCGGGGCCACGGAGCGATTCAGCGGGCGAGGCCGCCTTGCCGACCGATTCGGCGATCAAGATTCCAGTCGAGCTGACGGCGGCGCGGCGATCCGGCTTTCGCGCGATCCTGTCGTTGTTGCGGCTTCCCCCGCATCCGACCGTCATCGACGTGGGGGCCGGCGCAAATGGCGGGGGCATAACCACCGACCATCTGGTCGAGATGGTGAACGG
Source organism: Hyphomicrobiales bacterium (assembly GCA_044445965.1). Lineage (GTDB taxonomy): Bacteria > Pseudomonadota > Alphaproteobacteria > Rhizobiales > Beijerinckiaceae > GAS188. The sequence goes on along the minus strand of JBIOEJ010000141.1, from coordinate 5,274 downwards.
CCGCATCATCGGGGTGCACCCTTCGGCTGAGGTGTGCGACGCGCTTCGGGAGAAATACCGGGACCGCATCGAGGCCGTGCAGGCAACCTACGGCGAAAGGGGGATCGAGACCAAATTCGATCTCATCGTGATGGATCTGCGCCCGTTCATGGGGACGTTCGAGCATCTTCTCGACTTCGCTCTCGCCGACGGGTTGCAGCCAAGCGGCTTCGTGGTCGGCGTGGTCCTGCTCGACGTGGCGGGGGCCTATGAGCGCGAGATACCGTTGTTTCCGGAAGGGGAACGGGCGCTGGACAGCGAGTTCAACCTGCGGTTCTTCGGGTCGGAGCGCATCGACGCCAAGGTGATCGCAAGGAAGTTCGAGCACCATCCCAGCCTCGAACTCGTATTGGTCATCGAGCGCTGGATCGGGGATGGCTGCCTTGCCTGGGTCGTGCTCAGAAGGAAGACCGATGGGCGGCCCGAACGCAGTGCGCTCCTTCGCAATCCCTTGGATCTCACCGACACGCGAAGGCTCGGCCTGCGCGCGATCTTGTCGATGTTCGAGTTTCCCGCAAATCCGACTTCCCTGGCGATTGTCGTGGAGACGAGACGGCAGGAGGTCATCACACCGATTGAGGAGATCATTGGCGGGAAGGTCATCTGCGTCGAGGGCGAGCGCCTGCTCCAAGAGCACGGAACGAGATTGCAGCGGCTGACCGCCAGGTTCCTCCGGCCTCGCAAAAGGACTGCGCCCAAAACTCTGCATGACCTCGTCGTCATCAACTTGCCCGCGCGGATCGGCAAAATATACGAAGAGCTGATCGACCATGCAGCCGAAGATGGGCTGAAGCCTGGCGGTTACCTGATCTCGATCATCGTTTATGATCCCGCCATCGCCCACGGAGGCCTGGGCAGGATAGCCGCGACAGGTGAGAGGAGCGGCCAAGAGGCGTTTCTGAGGCGCCATTTCGGGTCGGAGAGAGTGGACGCGTCGACCTTGGCGCGGAAGTTCGCCTCCCACCCGCAACTCGAATTCATCGCGCTTGTCGACGAGTGGATCGGCGGCGTGGGCTGGGTGGTATTGCGGCGCCGAACGTTGCCCGCCGAATAGTAGCTCGAAGCCGATAGGGTCGGACCTTCCTGGAGTTGCTTGCCGTCCCCGGAGCGATGTTCCCCTTGTCGGGGCTCTTTCGTTCTGCTATGTTCCGATATGTTCGAGATGCCGCGGCGATGCGCCTCGCTCCGTGGTTAGTGGTGCCTCGAGCGTGCCGATGCCGTCTCGCTGTCGATTCGCTGTAGTTTACAGCGAAGGCGGTTTGAAAACCGTATCTCAAATCAGACGCCGATCCGGTGCCGATCGGATTCGCGCGAATGCCGCTGGGTCGGATGCTGCACCGCAGCATAAATCGACGGGGTTTCTCCGCCAGGAACTGTAAATCGTCTGTTATTAACAGATGTTGCGATGCAGCATGAGGCATACTCTCTTTACCCTCTGCGGGAGAGGCATTCTTTGCCGAAGGCGGATCTGCGGGCCTCGCACCGGCTTGACGGCCTTCGGCGAAGCGAATAATGATAAAAAATGAAAATTATCATTCATCAGGGTTCATGGCGGTGAGCATCAGACCTCGCTATGATGCGGATGAAGCCCGCGAGCGCATCCTCGACGCGGCCGAAACTCTGTTCCGCCGCATCGGTTATTCGAAGACGACGGTCGCCGACATAGCAGCTGCGCTCTCGATGTCCGGGGCCAATATCTACCGCTTCTTTCCGTCCAAAGGGGCGATCAACGACGCCCTGTGCCGGCGCATGCTGGCCGAATTGCACGCCATGGCCGAGGGCATCGCCGATAGGCCCGGCACGCCCTCGCAACGGCTCGAGGAGCTGATCGTCGCCGTCCATCTCCACAGCAAGGCGCGTTTCACGCATCAGCAGACGGTGCACGAGATGGTCGCGGTCGCCATGCAGGAGAACTGGGAGGCGGTCGACGAACATGTGCGTTTCATGAAGGCGGCCTTCGCGCGGCTGATCGCAGAGGGGGTGGCGGCCCGCGAGTTCGCACCTTGCGACGCCCCGGTGCTCGCCGACCTCATCGGATTTGCCTGCTGCGGCGCCTTCCATCCGGCCATGATTGCCGACTGTGCGGAGGACACCTCGGAGCAGAAGGTGCGTGGCCTCGCGCGGCTTCTCATACGTGGGCTGCAAGTCTGCGAGGCCCCGATCTCCGACACTCGAATCCCTGACGCCCAAATCTCCGACGCCCAAATCTCCGACGCCAATGTGACCGTGCTGGCCCAAGCTGGAGAATAGCCATGACCGGGAAAGACCGCAGGCGACCGAACCGTATGTTGGGACGTTCCTTGACCTTCGGCTTCATCGGCATCGCGGCGCTGGCGCTTGCCGGCTGCGACAAGCCGGTCGATCAGACCAAGGCGCAGCCGGAGCGCCCGGTCTTCGTGGTCAAGGCGCGTTTCGCCCCGGCTCTCGCTCCGAGGAGCCTGGTCGGCATCGTCAAGGCCCGCGTCGAGAGCAATCTCGGCTTCCGCGTCACCGGCAAGATCGCCCAGCGTCTCGTCGACCGGGGCGCGCAAGTGAAGGCCGGCCAGCCGCTCGCCATCCTCGACCAGACCGATTGGAAGCTGCAATTGCAGCAAGCTCAGGCGGGGCTCGCCGCGGCGCGCGGCGCGCGCGACCAAGCGGTCGCCGAGCGCGAGCGCATCGCCCAATTGCGCGCCAAGGGCTGGTCCACCAGCTCCGACCTCGACAAAGCGAACTCGGCGGCCGACCAGGCGACCGGCGCTTTCGTCCAGGCCGAGCGGGCAGTGACGCTGCAGCAGAATGCGCTCTCCTACGCGACGCTCGTCGCGGACGCGGATGGCGTAGTCACCGCCACCCTCGCCGAACCGGGGCAGGTGGTCGCGGCGGGGCAGGCCGTCGTCACGCTCGCCCGGGCAGGCGCTCGGGAAGCGGACGTGTCGGTCCCCGAGGCCATGCTCGAAAGGGTGCGCGCCGGCAAGGCGACGGTGGTGCTGTGGTCGCGGCCCGACAAGGTCTATGGGGCGACCTTGCGCGAGCTTACCCCTTCGGCCGACCCCGCGACCCGCACCTATCCGGCCCGCTTCTCGATCGAGAAGGCGGGCGCCGAGATCGAGCTCGGCATGACGGCGACCGTGACGATCACCGACGCCTCGGCTTCGGTGGCGCGGCTGCCGCTCGGCGCCATCCTCGACGAAGGCCAGGGGGCGGCCGTGTTCGTCATCGATCCACAGACCAAGGCGCTGACCCGCCGTCCCGTGACCGTCCAGGGCTATGACGCGCAGGAGGTCATCATCGCGTCGGGCATATCGGAAGGCGAAGCCGTGGTCGCGCTCGGCGTGCAGAAACTGCATGCGGGCGATGTGGTGCGTCTGGTGAGCCAAGCTGGTATCTGAGGAGGCCCGGATGCGAGCGATGGACGACGCTGCGGCCCGCGCGCGCAAGGCAGGCGACGAGAACGAGCCGTCCCGCTTCAACCTCTCGGCCTGGGCGGTGGCGCATCGTTCGCTCGCCCTGTTCTTCGTCATCGCGCTGGCGCTCGGCGGGGCCTATGCCTATACGCGGCTCGGCCGCGCCGAGGATCCGAACTTCACCATCAAGGTCGCGAACATCACGGCGACTTGGCCCGGCGCCACATCGCGCGAGATGCAAGATCAGGTCGCAGATCCCATCGAGAAGAAGCTGCAGGAGCTCCCGTATTTCGACCGGGGGCGCACCTATGTGACGCCCGGCTTCATGGCGTTGCAGCTTTCCTTCCGCGACGACACGCCGCCGGCGAGCGTGCCCGAACTCTTCTATCAGCTCCGCAAGAAGCTCACCGACATCCGCGCCGAGCTGCCGGCAGGCCTGATCGGGCCGAACATCAATGACGAGTTCGGCGATGTCGACAGCCTGCTCTTCATGCTCACCGGCAAGCGCGCCTCCTACCGCCTGCTCAAGGATGCGGCTGAGGATTTGAAGAAGGCGCTGCTGCGCGTGCCGAACGTGACCAAGGTCGATATCTACGGGGCGCAGGATCAGACCATCTTCGTCGACTTCGACACGGCCAAGCTCGCGAGCCTCGGCGTTGCGCCGCAAACCGTGTTCGACAGCTTGTCCAAGCAGAACGCCGTGACGGCCGCCGGCACTTTCGAGACCGGCGGCCAGCACATCCCGCTGCGGGTGTCGGGCGCGCTCGACGGCGTCGAGGCCGTGAAGGCGACGCCGGTCTCGACAAACGGGGTCACCTTTCGCCTCGGCGACATCGCCAGCGTGACGGCGGGCTATGCCGACCCGCCGAGCTTCCTGGTGCGCCAGGACGGCGAGCCCGCGCTCGGCGTCGGCGTCGTCATGGCGAAGGGCACGAACATCCTCTCCTTCGGCAAGGACGTGAAGGCGGCGCTCGCCGCTCATATCGCGGCGATGCCGCTCGGCATCGACGTGACGCAGATCGCCGACCAGCCGACGGTCGTCGACCACGCGGTGTTCGAGTTCCTGCGCTCCTTCGCCGAAGCGCTGGTCATCGTGCTCGGCGTGAGCTTCCTGTCGCTCGGCTGGCGCACCGGCATCGTGGTCGCGACCTCGGTGCCGCTGGTGCTCGCGGTCGTCGCCCTGGTGATGAGCGCGCTGGCGATGGATCTCAACCGCATCACGCTCGGCGCGCTGATCATCGCGCTCGGCCTGCTCGTCGACGACGCCATCATCGCCGTCGAGATGATGGTGGTGAAGATGGAGCAAGGCTGGCCGCGGGCCAAGGCTGCGGCCTATGCCTGGACCTCGACCGCCTTCCCGATGCTCACCGGCACGCTGGTCACCGCCATCGGCTTCGTGCCGATCGGCTTTGCGGTCTCGGCGGTCGGCGAATATGCCGGCGGCATTTTCTGGGTGGTGGCGATCGCGCTTCTCGCCTCCTGGGTGGTGGCGGTGCTGTTCACGCCGCTATTCGGCGTGATGCTGTTGCCGGAGTTCAAGAAAGCCGGGCATGCTCATGCCGATCCGAACGCCATTTACGACACGCGCTCCTACAATCTCTTTCGCCGCGTGGTACGCTTCTGCGTGCGCAGGCGCCTCACGGTCTCGCTCGCGACGCTCGGCCTGTTCGCCGGCGCCATCGTCGCCTTCGGCCATGTACAGCAGCAATTCTTCCCGGTCTCCGACCGGCCCGAGCTGTTCTTCGAGATCCGCATGCCGGCCGGCACCTCGATCAAGGCGACCGAGGCCGCGGCGCGCGAAGGCGAGAAGATCATCGCCGGCGACCCCGATATCCGCTCCTACACGACT
>JBIOEJ010000140.1:0-14055 GCA_044445965.1 Hyphomicrobiales bacterium | reverse complement strand
GGGCGGGAGAGGGGGGCAAAGGCCGGGCGCATTCACCCCCACTCCCGCCTCGATTTCATCGAGGCACCCTCTCCCGCGAGGGGAGAGGGTAAGCGCGCCATCGCCGCTCCATATTTCCCACCGCCGTCGAAGATGTGTGAATGTGGTAGCCTCGCGGGAGAGGGTGGGCGCTGGTGCCCAGGAAACCCGTAATGCGCAGGCGGGGGCGGAAGCGGTTCGCGTGAAGACAATGCCTGAATGCAAAGAACGAGTGCCTCCCGATCCGCTTCCGTCGGATCGGCGAAGGCTCTAGCGTCGATCGTCTTTGCCTATGCTTTCGGCCTCCTATGTCGGGCGCCGCCTGGCGCAGATCGTGCCGACCCTGATGCTGGCGGTGGTGCTGGTCTTCGTGCTGGCGCATCTCTTGCCCGGCGATCCGGCCATCGCGCTCCTCGGCGAACGGGCGACCAGCGAGGCGGTGGAGCGCATGCGCCAGACGATGGGCGTCGATCGCCCGGTCCTGGAGCAGTTCGTCCTCTACCTGCGAAACCTGCTCGCCGGCGACCTCGGCCGCTCGATGATCCTGCGCCTGCCGGTGTCGGAGCTCATCTTGCAGCGCCTGCCGGTCACCGCGATGCTGACCGTCATGTCGGCGCTCCTCGCAGCCGTCATCGCCGTGCCCTTCGCGCTGATCGCGGCCTTGCATCGCGGCGGTGCGCTCGATGCGCTCATCCGCGGCGCCTTCCAGCTCGGCGTTTCCATGCCGGTCTTCTATGTCGGGCTCATTCTGCTCATCGTGCTCGCCGCGGGTCTCGGCTGGTTCCCGGTCGGCGGCTTCGGCGAGACGATCTTCGACGAGCTCTATCACCTCGCGCTGCCGGCGCTGACCCTCGCCATGAGCCTCTCGGCGATCCTGATGCGCAATCTGCGCGCCTCCCTCATCGAGGTGCTGGACGCCGAATATGTCACCTTCGCCACCGCCAAGGGGCTTTCCCGCAAGCTCGTGGTCATGCGCCATGTGCTGCGCAACGCCGCCATCTCGACGGTGACGCTGTTCGGCCTCCATATCGGCTCGCTCATCGGCGGCGCCGTGGTCACCGAGACGGTGTTCGCCATTCCGGGCGTCGGGCGGCTCATGGTCGACAGCATCTTCAGCCGCGACTACCAGGTGGTGCAGGGCCTCACCCTGGTCATCGCGGTCCTCGTGTCGCTGATCTTCCTCGCCGTCGATATCGTCCTCGCCATGCTCGACCCGCGGCATTCCGCATGAGGGGGAGTTCAATCGGGCCAGCGGCCATCCCTCCCACGCGAAGCGTGGGAGGGATAGGTCCGTCGGTCGAGCCTGGCAGCTCACCGCGCGAGCTCGGCGCAGGTCCGGCATGAGCGACACCGTCGACGGTCCGGTGCCGGCTGTCGTCACGGCACGGCCGCTTCGGGCGCGCCTCGGCACGAGCCTTGTCGCCCCGCTCATCGGCGCGCTGCTGCTCATCATCTTCCTTGCCTGCGCGCTCTTTCCAGGCGCCATCGCTCCTTATGATCCCAACCATCTCGACTATCTGGCGCTGCTCGAGCCGCCGAGCCTCGCCCACCCGTTCGGCACCGATAATCTCGGTCGGGACATGCTGTCGCGCGTGGTCTTCGCGGCTTCGATCGATCTGCAGATCGCCATCTTCGCGACCGTCTTCCCGCTGCTGTTCGGAACCACGATCGGCGCGATCGTCGGCTATCGCGGCGGCCTCTTCGACGCCCTCTTCGGCCGGCTCGTCGATCTGAGCGTGACGGTGCCCTTCCTGATCCTGGTGATCGCCATCGTCGCGGTGCTGGGCCCCGGCCTCTTCAATCTCTATGTGGCCGTGAGCGTCGTCGGCTGGGTGCCCTATGCGCGGCTCGTGCGCTCCGAGATGATGGTCCAGTCGAAGCGCGACTATGCGGCGGCGGCGCGCGCCATGGGCTTTGGCGCCTCGCGTGTCATCTTCCGCCACCTCCTGCCGAACGCCATCACGCCGACCATCGTCTATTGGATGACCGATCTGTCGCTCGCCGTGCTCTTGGGCTCGAGCCTCGGCTATCTCGGTCTCGGCGCCCAGCCGCCCACGGCCGAATGGGGGGTGCTGATCGCCGACGGCAAGAATTTCATGACGACCGCCTGGTGGATGTCGATCTTTCCGGGCGCCGCGATCGTCGCCGCCGGCCTCTCCTTCAGCCTCATCGGCGACAGCGTCGCCGATTGGTTGCGGCCGAAATGACGCGCCCGGCCTTGCTCGGCATCCGCGGTCTGCGTGTCACCTTCGACACCGCCGGCGGTCCGCTCGTGGCGGTCGACGGCGTCGACCTCGAGGTCGGCGCCGGCGAGGTCCTCGGGCTCGTCGGCGAATCGGGATCGGGCAAGAGCGTGACCTTGCGCGCCATACTGCGCCTGCTCGGGCCGGCGGCGCAGATCGACGGCACCATCGGCTGGCGCGGCGCCGACCTCACGAGCCTTGCCGAACCCGATCTGCGGCGGGTTCGCGGGCGCGAGATCGCCATGATCTTCCAGGAGCCGATGGCGGCGCTCAATCCCGTGCTGCCCATCGGCCTGCAGATCGAGGAGAGCCTCGAGACCCATCTTTCCCTCCACGGGCGCGCCGCGCGCGGTCGGGCGGCCGAGCTTCTCGGAATGGTCGGGATCGCCGACGCCGAGAGGCGGCTCGATTCCTATCCGCACGAGTTCTCGGGCGGCATGCGGCAGCGGGTGATGATCGCCATCGCGCTCGCCGCCGGCCCCAAGCTCCTGCTCGCCGACGAGCCGACCACGGCGCTCGACGTCACAATCCAGGACCAGATTCTCAAGCTGATGTTGCGGCTGCGGCGCGAGCTCGAGATGAGCATCGTGCTCGTCACGCACGACCTTGCGGTCGTGGCGCAAAGCTGCGATCGCGTCGCGGTGCTCTATGCGGGGCGCATCATGGAGGTAGGCCCGGTCGCCGAGGTGTTCCGCCGTCCGGCGCACGCCTACACCTTGGGCCTCCTCGGCGCCGTGCCCTCGACCCACAGGCCGCGCGAGCCCTTGACCAATATTCCCGGCGCTCCCCCCTCTCTTACGGAATTCAGCGAGGGCTGTCGCTTCGCGCCGCGCTGCGCCTTCGTCGAGCCCGCTTGCCGGAGCGGGCGCCCTGAGCTCGCCGCCATCGGGCAGAACCGTGTCACGGCTTGCTTGCGGCACGACGCGGTGCTGGCCCGGTCGCGTGAAGCCGAAGGGTCTTCCGAATGAGAGACCTGTCGCCGCTCATCGAGATCCGTGGATTGACCAAGCGCTTCGCGCGAGGCCGCGGCCTCGTCGCGGCGCTCGTCGGGAAAAAGCCTCCGATCGTGCACGCCCTCAACGGCGTGGATCTTTCGGTGCCGCGCGGGGAGACCTTGGCGATCGTCGGGGAGTCCGGCTGCGGCAAGTCGACCTTGGCGCGCTGCCTGGTTCGGCTGCAAGAGGCGGATGAGGGAGAGATCCTCTATGACGGAGCGGATGCCAGGGCGCTCGAAGGGCAAAGCCGGCGCGATTTCAATCGCTGCGTCCAGATGGTGTTCCAGGATCCCTATGGCTCGCTCAATCCGCGCCAGCGGATAGGCAGCCAGCTTGCCGAGCCGATCGGCGTCCACGGCTTGCGGCCGGCGGGCGAGATCCCGGCGAGGGTGAGGGAGCTGCTCTCGATGGTCGGGCTGCCCGCCGATGCGGCTGCCCGCTATCCGCATGCCTTCAGCGGCGGCCAGCGCCAGCGCATCGGCATCGCGCGGGCCTTGGCGCTCGAGCCCGAATGCCTGATCGCCGACGAGATCGTCTCGGCGCTCGATGTCTCGGTGCAGGCCCAGATCATCAATCTGCTCGTCGCTCTTCAGCAAAGGCTCGCGCTCACCATCATCTTCGTCTCGCATGATCTGCGGCTCGTGCGCTATATCGCCCATCGCGTTGCCGTCATGTATCTCGGGCGCGTCGTGGAGGCAGGGCCGACCGAAGCGGTGTTCGGCGATCCGCGGCACCCCTACACGATGGCCTTGATGGCGGCGGCTCCGAGCCTCGACTTCACCCGGCGCGAGACGAGCGACGCGGTCGCTGGCGAGCTCCCGAGCCCGCTCGCCATCCCGAAGGGTTGCGCCTTCCATCCGCGCTGCCCGCGCGCGATCGAGCGCTGCCGCCATGAGGCGCCCGCCGATCGGGTTGCCGGCGAGCATCGCGCCGCCTGCCATCTCGCCGCCTGAATGAAAGTCCGACCCATAGCATTTTCCGGCGAAGTGGCCGCCGGTTCGCCGCAGAAAATGCGGCAAAACAAAGAGCTAGAATGCAACAGCGCCTTTATCTGAACGGAAACGCCGCCATGTCCAAGCTTCGCATCTTCATCACCTCTCCGCTCGAGCCGGAGCATGTCGAGCGCATCCGCGCCGTCGACCCGGCAGGGCTCGATATCGTCTACGAGCCCGATCTCTTGCCGCCGACCCGCTATGTCGCCGACCATGTCGGATTTCCCTTCACGCGCGGCGCGGATCAGGAGCGGCGCTGGCGCCAGGCGCTGGCGAGCGCCGAGGTGTTCTGGGACCTTCCGCGCAAGCGCGAGGATGCGGCGCTGGCGCATCGCCTCAAATGGGTCCAGACGACCAGCACCGGCGTCGGACAGAGCATCAAGACGCTCGGGCTGCAATCATCCAACGTGTTGGTGACCACGGCGCGCGGCGTGCATGCCGGCCCGCTCGCGGAATTCGTGTTCATGGCGTTGCTCGCCCATTGGCGCGGCCTCGCCTATCTCCAGAGGGAGCAGCGACACCATAACTGGCCGCGCTATTGCGGCGAGGAGGTGGCCGGACGCCGCATCGCCGTCATCGGCGCGGGCGATCTCGCGCGCGGCATCGCCCAACGGGCTCGCGCCTTCGAGATGCGGACGGCCGTTATCGCCAGGCATGCCGAGAAGGAGCGGCCGCACAACGCGCTCTTCGACGAGATCAGGCCGCGCGAGCATCTGCACGCCGTGCTGGCCGAGGCGGACGCCACGGTGGCTACCTTGCCGCACACGCCCGAGACCGAGCGCATGATCGACGCCTCGGCCTTCGCGGCGATGAAGAAGGGCTCGGCCTTCGTCAATATCGGACGCGGCCAGATCGTCGACGAGGCGGCGCTGATCGAAAGCCTGCGCAGCGCCCATATCGGCTTTGCGGCCCTCGACGTGACGGCGGTCGAGCCCCTGCCCGCCGACAGCCCCCTTTGGGACATGCCGAACGTCCTGATCAGCCCCCACTCCGCCAGCACGGTGACCACCGAGAACGCCAAGATCACGGACATCTTCTGCTGGAACCTGCGCTGCTATCTCGATGGCCAAATCGAGCGGATGCGCAACGTGCTCGATAAGGAGCTCATGTATTAGGGCGTGGCAGCGATCGCCTCCTGCTTGCCGGACCAAAACGACCAGCGTCCCGGCCACTGGCTGTACGTCAACACGCCCTAGGCGAGGCAGCGGCGATGTCGCCGGAAGGGTTCCCATGACGAAGCACACTCTCTTCATCACCTCGCCGCTCGAGCCGGAGCATGTCGAGCGCATCCGCGCCGTCGGCCGGGCGAGGCTCGATGTCATCCACGAGCCGGACCTCCATCCCCCGACGCGCTATGTCGCCGATCACAAGGGCGGTCCCTTCGCACGCACGCCGGAGCAAGCTGCCCGCTGGCGTCTGGCGCTCTCGCGCGCCGAGATCCTCTGGGATTGCCCGCAACCCGCCGCGGACGGTCCGGGCGATATCGTCCACGCCAAGCGCCTCAAATGGGTGCAGACGACGAGCAGCGGCGTCGGCCAGCTGATCAAGAGGCTCGGCCTCGACAAGACGGATGTGATCGTCACCACGGCGCGCGGCGTGCATTCGGGCCCCTTGGCCGAATGGGCCTTCATGGCGCTCTTGATGCATTTCCGCAAAGCGCGGTTCCTCGAAGCCGAGCAACGCGCCCATCGCTGGGAGCGCTATTGCGACGAGGAGGTGGCCGGGCGCACGCTGTTGACGATCGGCGCAGGCGATCTCGCGCGCGGCGTCGCCAATATCGGCGGGGCGCTCGGCATGCGCATGCTCGCCGTGACCCGCTCGCCGCAGAAGAAGCGGCCGCACGCCCATCTCTTCGAGGAGATTCGCGGCGTGCCGGAATTGCGCCGCCTGTTGCCTCTCGCCGACGCCGTCGTCATGACCGTCCCGGACACCGACGAAACCATCGGCATGCTCGACGCCTCGGCGATCGCCGCGATGCGTCCGGGCTCGGCCTTCGTCAATATCGGGCGCGGCAACACCGTCGACGAAGCGGCGATGATCGAGGCGCTGCGCAGCGGCCATATCGGCTTTGCGGCGCTCGATGTCGCGGCCGTCGAGCCGCTGCCGGCGACGAGCCCGCTCTGGGATATGACGAACGTCCTGATCAGCCCCCACTCCGCCAGCACGGTGACCACCGAGAACGCCAAGATCACGGACATCTTCTGCTGGAACCTGCGCTGCTATCTCGATGGGCAAATCGAGCGGATGCGCAACGTGCTCGATAAGGAGCTGCTTTATTGATCGACATGCGCGGCTCTTCCGCAAAGTTATTTTCTGTGCAGGAATGCGAATATTGCGGGGCGAGCGAAGACAGGGAAGGGGCAAGGCCATGAGCGATCGCGCGGAAAGCTACGCCGGGGCCACAGGGGTGATGGGCGAGGCGCCGAGCCGCCTGAAGACGATCTCGGGCGGCGCCATCGGCCATTTCATCGAATGGTTCGATTGGACGATCTACGGTCTGCTGGCCGGCGTGTTCGCGGGCCAGATGTTCCCATCCGGCAATGCGACGACTTCGCTGATCGCCAGCTACTCGGCTTTCGCGCTCGGCTTTCTCGGGCGGCCGATCGGCGCCTTGGTGCTCTCCCCGCTGGCCGACAAGCTCGGCCGGCGCTCGATGCTGTCCCTGACGGTCATCCTCACCGGCATCGGCAGCCTCATCGTCGGGCTCTGCCCGACCTATGCGCAAATCGGCATCCTGGCGCCGATCGTCATCGTCGCCGCCCGCCTGCTCCAGGGCTTCTCGGCCGGCGGCGAGTTCCAGATCGCCATCACCTTCCTCAACGAGCACGCCAGCGATCGCAACCGGGCCTTCTCGGCCTCCCCACAGCTCGTCGCGATCGGGGTAGCGATCCTCGCCGCCACCGGCGTCTCCAGCCTCACGACGTGGATCTTTCCGGCCGACGCGCTCGCCTCCTGGGGCTGGCGCGTGCCGTTCCTGCTCGGAGCGCTCATCTCGCTCTACGGCCTCTATCTGCGCACGGGGCTCAGCGAAACGCCTGCCTTCCGGAAGGCCGAAGCGAAGGAGAAGATCGGCTTCGGCTCGATCCTGCGGCTGCTCGCGCAGCACCCGAAGGAAGCCTTCATCGTCTTCGTGGTGCAGATGGGCACCGTGCAATATTACATCTGGATGATCTTCCTGCCGACCTACGCCAATCTCGTGGGCGGGCTCGATCGCTCCGCGGGCTTTGCGGGCAGCATGATCGCCACGGCCGCCTATTGCGTCGGCGTGCCGAGCTTCGCGTATTTGTCCGACCGCTTGGGGCGCAAGCCCTTCCTGATCGCCTCGGCCGCATGCTTCCTGGTCTTCACCTATCCGCTGCTGTCGATGCTGGTCGGCTCGGTCAGCTTCGGCACCTTCCTGTTCGTCGCGGTCGTGGGTGCACTGTTCCTCTCGCTCAACAACGGCGTGCTGGGCACGATTTTCGCCGAGCTCTTCCCGACCCGCGTGCGCACTTCCGGCATCGGCATCCCCTATGCGCTTTGCGCCGCGATATTCGGAGGCACGGCGCCGGGGCTCGCCACCTGGCTGCAGGGTTTGGGCGGCCCTCTCTATATTTCAGTTTACGTGATGGCGATCTGCGCCATCGCCATCGTCACGCACCTCTTCCTGACCCCCGAAACCCTGGGCAGGTCGCTCGACTGAAGCGAGCGGCGCCCGACCAGACGATCGTTCGACCTCGGAATGCCGACCGATGCTGGTCGTGCACCATCGAGATCAGGCCTTGCACGATCCGGCCCGTGTCTTCCGGACCGGCAAGTTCATCGATCAGCCCGATCGGGCCGAGCGCTATCGCATCTTTCTCGACAGCGCGCGCCAGGAGCGGCACGAGATCGTCGAGGCTCCGCTCGGCGGCTTGGAGCCGATCGTCGAGGTCCATGACGAAGACTACGTGGCCTTCCTGGCGACCGTGCATGAACGCTGGTCCGCCAACCCGGATTTCGGTCCCGAGGTGATCCCCAACGTGCATCCGACGCACCGGATGCACCGCCGGCCGACCGAGCTCTTGGGCGAGCTCGGCTGGTATTCGAACTCGACCTCGTGCCCGATCACGCAAGGCACCTGGGCCGCCGTGCATGCCAGCGCCCAGTCGGCCGTCCACGCGGCGGATCGGCTCGTCGCCGCGGATCGGCCGGTCTATGCGCTCTGCCGTCCGCCGGGCCATCACGCCTATCCCGATCTCATGAGCGGGGCATGCTTCCTCAACAATTCGGCGATCGCCGCGCAGCGTCTCGCCAAGCGCTACGGCAAGGTGGCCATCGTCGACATCGATGTGCATCATGGCAACGGCACGCAGTTCATCTTCTGGCGGCGGGCCGACGTGTTCTTCGCATCGATCCATGTCGACCCGCGTCTTTCCGCCCCCTACTATTCGGGGCACGCGGATGAGATCGGGGAGGGACAAGGCAAGGGTCTCAATCTCAACGTTCCGCTTGCCTTTGACACGCGCGACCCGGCCTGGCTCGACGCCATCGATCGCGCGCTCGCCGAGGTTGTCGCCTTCGCGCCGGGCGCCCTCCTGGTCTCGCTCGGCTTCGACGCCTCCGAGCATGATCCGGTCGCCACCTTCAAGATCACCAATGCCGGGTTCGAAGCCGCGGCGCGCAAATTCGCCGCGCTGAAATTGCCGACCCTGCTCGTGCAGGAGGGCGGCTATCTGAGCCCGTATCTCGGCGTCCATCTGCGAAGCTTCCTTCGCGCTTTCGAAGGGCGCAGCTGATGCAACCAAGGCCGCCTTGACAGGCCTGACGGGCAAAGGCGATTGTACCGATCCAATAAGGGCCGCATCGCAGGCGGCCGAACCATCCGCGAAGCCGATGGCGGCTACGGGAGGATAGGCTGATGCTCGGCGTCCGGCTTTGTCGAGGATAACGGCATGGTGGCGCTGACCGAGATGGCGGCGGCTCGTTCCGGCCGCGAGGCTTCCCGCAAGCTCGTGATGCGCGACATCGGCAAGGCCTTCCACGGCATCGCGGCCTTGGCCGGCGTTTCCTTCGACTGCCGGGCCGGCGAGGTCCATGCGATTTGCGGGGAGAACGGGGCCGGCAAGTCGACGCTCATGAAGATATTGGGCGGCGTCTACCGGCCCGATTCCGGCTCGATCCTGCTCGACGGCAAGGATGCGAGCTTCAGCCATCCCGTCGAGGCGCGCCGCGCCGGCGTCAGCATCATCCACCAGGAGCTGAGCCTTCTGCCTTACCGCAGCGTCGCCGAGAATATCTTCCTCGGCGAGGAGCATGCCCGCTTCGGCTTTCTCGACCGCCGGGCCATGCGCGCCGCCGCCGCCGAGCTCCTGGCCCGGCTCGGTTCCCATATCGATCCGAAGGCGGAAGCCGGGCAGCTCTCGATTTCCGACCAGCAGATCGTGGAGATCGCCAAGTCGCTCGCCGTCGACGTGCAGCTCCTCGTCCTCGACGAGCCGACCGCGGCGCTCGACGATGTCGAGGCCGCGCGGCTCCTCGCCCTGGTGCGGCGCCTGCGGCAAGAGGGAGTGGCGCTGATCTATATCTCCCATCGCATGCAGGAGGTCTTCGACATCGCCGATCGGATCACCGTGCTCAAGGATGGCGCCAAGGTGGCGACGGTCGATCGCGACGAGGTCACGGTGGCGCAAGTGGTGCGCATGATGGTCGGCCGCGAGCTCTCCGACTTCTTCCCGCCGCGGCCGGCCTCGCCGGCCGGCAAAACGCTGCTCGAGGTGAGCGGGGCCGGCAATGCAGAGGTCAGCGATATCGATCTCATCCTGCGGGCCGGCGAGATCGTCGGCGTCGCAGGGCTCGAGGGCTCAGGCAAATCCGCACTGGCGCGCGCCATCTTCGGCGATGAGCGGTTCACGCATGGGACGGTGCGCTTCGCCGAGGACGGCGCGCTGTTCGAGAACCCGCGCCGGGCGGTGGCGGTCGGGCTCGGCTATCTTTCCGACGACCGCAAGCGCGAGGGCCTGGCGCTGCAGCAGAGCCTGCGCGACAATGCGGCGTTGGTGGTGCGCGGCTTCGCGCCGCCGCTCGCGCCGCCGGGTTCCGGCGCATGCCGCGCCGAGCATATCGACGGCCGGCTGCGCGGCGTCGACGTGCGCGCCGCGAGCTTCGACCAGCCCATGGTCGAGTTGTCGGGCGGCAACCAGCAAAAGGCCATCATCGCCCGCTGGCTGTGCCGGGCGCCGCGCCTGCTCATCGCGGTCGAGCCGACGCGCGGCATCGACGTCGCGGCGAAGACCTCGATCTACCGCATCCTCCGCGACTTCACGCAACAAGGCGGCGCGGTGCTGATGTGCTCGTCCGACCTGCCCGAGATCGTGGGCTTGAGCGATCGCATCCTGGTGATGGCCGGAGGCCGCATCGTCGCCGAGCTGCCGGGCGGGGTCGGCGAGGAGGAGGTCATCGCCAGAGCCGTCGGCCATGCGGCCCCGGCGGAGAGCGCGAGCGCCACGGGAGAGGCGCGGTGACCGCCATCGCCGCCTCGTCTCGCGCGCGGCCGAGCGCGACGCTCTCGGCGGCCTCGATCATCACGATCCTTTCGGGGCTCGCCTTCGTGGTCATCGCGCTGGCGACGGGGGAATCCCATCAGCTGTCCTGGAGCGGCATCAGCGGCCTGCTGGAACGCATGGTGGCGCTGGGCATCGTCGCCATCGGCCAGACCCTCGTCATCCTGGCCGGCTCGATCGACCTCTCCGTCGCCCATCTCATCAGCGTCGGGGCGGTGCTCGCCTCCTATGTCATGCAGGGCTCGCCGGACCGCATCGTCGCGGCGGTCGCCGCGGTTCTCGCCGTTAGCGCCACGGTCGGCCTCGTCAACGGCTTCCTGGTCGCGCGGCTCGCGGTCAATCCGCTGATTGCGACGCTCGGCACCGGCCTCATCCTCAAAGGCCTGCTCTCGACCTCCTTCGATAATTTCGCGGGCTCCGTCGCGACCGAGTTCCAGCTCTTCGCCTATGGCTCGATCGGGCCCATCCCGATCCCGCTCATCACGCTCGCCGTGCTCGCCGCCGCGGCCGCGCTGCTGCTCGGCAGGACGGTGTTCGGCGCCCATCTCTACGCCGTCGGCGGCAATGCGACCGGCGCGCGCCTCGCCGGCATCCGCACCGAGCGCGTCGTGATCGGGGCGCATATGCTGGCGAGCCTCACCGCCGGCGTCACCGGCCTCTACCTCGCGAGCCGGCTCGGCTCGGGTGCGCCCTGGGTCGGGCGCGACGGGCTCTACGATCTCGAATCGATCGCCGTCGTCGTCATCGGCGGCACGCTCCTGTCGGGCGGCAGGGGCGGCGTCGGCGGCACGCTGGCGGGGGTGTTCCTGTTCGCGGTGCTCGACGCGTCCTTCAATATGATCGGCATCGATCCCTTCCTGAAGCAAATTCTGCGCGGCGCCATCGTCGTCGCGTCGGTTGCGGTCTATACCTTCCGCACCAAGGCCTTCGTCGGATGAACACGCTGCATCTGAAATTCGGCGCCGGAGCCCAGGATCGCATGCCGCTGAAGCTCAGGTTGAACCCTGTTTTCCTGGTGCTGGCGGCGTTGGTCCTGGCCATCGCCTGGTACAATCCGAGCTTCGTCGAGCCGGCCGGCCTGATGAATTTCCTGCGCAGGGCAGCGCCCCTCGCGGTGCTCACCTGCGGCCAGCTCTTCGTGCTGGTGACGGGCGGGTTCGATCTTTCGGTGGGCTCGCTCGTGACCCTGACCGTGATCGGCGGCTCGCTGATCACGCTCGGCGATCCGACCATGACCTATCCGGCGATCGCCGCGCTCTACCTCATCGGGCTCGCGGCGGGCGCGGTCAACGGCCTCGTCGTGCACCGCCTGAAGGTGCCCTCGATCATCGCGACGCTCGGCATGCTGCTCGCCTTGAAGGGCGCCGCCTTGGCGTGGTCGGGCGGCTCGCCGCGCGGCTATCTGCCGGATAATTTCCGCGCCTTCGGGCGGCTCGTCTGGCGCGATGTCCCGCTGACCGGCATCTTGCCGGTGGCGGTTCTCGTGCTCGTCGTGGTCGTGGCGGTCGCGGCCTGGCTGCTGCATGCCACGAATTTCGGCAAGCTCGCCCTCGCCATCGGCGACAATGCGCGCGCCGCCGAGCTTGCCGGCGTCGCGGTCGGCCGCGTCAGGGTCGCGGCCTTCATCCTGTCGGCCTTGTCGGCTGTCACGGCCGGCATCCTGGTCGGCGGCTTCGCCGGCGTCTCGGTCGATGCCGGCGAGGGCATGGAGCTGCAGGCGATCGCGGCCGCCGTCATCGGCGGCGTCCAGCTTCTCGGCGGGCGCGGCAGCGTGGCCGGCGCGCTCGCCGGCGCGCTCACCCTCTACGCGCTGTTCACGCTCCTCAATCTGATCGGCCTGCCGCAGCCGATCCGCGAGAGCGTGCAGGGCGTGATCCTGATCGCTGCAGCCGCTGCCGCCTGGCGTCAGCGGGGGCAAGCGTAAACCGGGCCGGCTGATCGGTCCTAGCCTGAAGAACGAGCAGAGGAGGAAAGCATGCGACATCCGAAAAGGAAGATAGGCTCAAGTCTCGTCGCGGCCGCTGCGCTGGCGACGCTCGGCTACGCCTCCGCGCGAGCCGACGAGTTCTACGATCAGAAGGATTACGACGCCCAGATCAAGCTGCTCACGACCAAGGCCGAGGGTCCGGCCGGCAAGCCCTGGGAGCAGCGGCTCGGCGGTCAGATGGCCGACACCACCAAATACAAGAAGAAGGGCCCCTATAAGCTCTGCTTCTCGAACGCCGATGTCGGCAATCCGTGGCGCGTGGTCGGCTGGACGACGATGCAGGCCGAGGTCGATCTCGACAAGGCCGATATCGCCTCCTTCAACGTCGCCGACGCGCAGGGCAAGGACGACAAGCAGATCTCCGACATCAAGGCCTTCGTCTCGAGCGGCAATTGCGACATCCTGATCGTCTCGCCGAACACCACCGCGGCCCTGACGCCGGCCGTCGAGGACGCCTGCAAATCGCTTCCCGTCATCGTCTTCGACCGCGGCGTGCGCACCACTTGCCCGGTCAGCTTCGTGCACCCGATCGGCGGCTATGCCTTCGGCAAGGTGTCGGCCGATTTCATCGCGAGCCAGATCCCGAAGGGCGGCTCGGTGCTGGCGCTGCGCATCCTGCCCGGCGTCGACGTGCTCGAGACCCGCTGGGCCGCCGCCAAGCGCGTCTTCGAGGAGAAGGGCGTCAAGGTCGTCGGCGTCGAGTTCACCGGCGGCGATCGCGCCAAGACGAAGTCGATCGTCGACGATTATCTGGCGCGCTTCGGCAAGATCGACGGTGTGTGGATGGATGCGGGCGCGACCTCGGTCGCCGCCATCGAGGCCTATGAGGATGCGGGCAAGCCCGCCCCCGCCATCAACGGCGAGGACCAGCAGGACTTCCTGCAGAAATGGCAAGCCGAGCACCTCAAGGCGATCGCGCCGACCTACGCGGTCTATGTCTGGCGCTCAGCCATCATCGCGGCGCTGAAGACGCTGAAGGGCGAACCCGTGCCGGCGCCCGAATGGAACCTGCCGCAGCCGACCATCACGGCCGACAACCTCGCCAAATACGTCAATCCCAAGATGCCGCCCCTGCACTACGCCATGTGCGGCTGCGAGGACATGCCGAACTATCCGGCCCGCTGGGGCGGGAAGTAGGAGGCTCTGCCTTCTCCCGCACTTGGCGCTGTCATGTGCACACATCTCGATTGCTGTGGGCATTGAAGGCTGATTCCGTGATGCACATTGATTCGCGGGAGGCTTTCGATGACTTTCGTTTGCGAGGCTGTGGGCGGGCTGGGACGGTTTGGCGACCGTCGC
>JBIOEJ010000139.1:0-14276 GCA_044445965.1 Hyphomicrobiales bacterium | reverse complement strand
GCTTCCGCATCGTCCCCAATCTCGTGCGCGGCCTCATACCCTCGGGCCTCGACCAGATCTGGGTCGCCGACATCACCTATGTCCGGCTGCTGGACGGCTTCGTCTACCTCGCCGTCATCCTCGACGCCTTCTCGCGCAGGGCCATCGGCTGGGCGCTCGATGATCACCTGGAAGCCAGTCTCGCCATGGCGGCGCTCGACATGGCGATCGCGGCTCGCTCGAAGCCACTGACCGATCTCATCCATCATTCGGACCGCGGGGTCCAATACGCCAGCAACGACTACATGGAGCGCCTCGAAGGCGTGGGCGCAAGGATCAGCATGAACCGACCAGCCAATCCCTACGACAACGCCAAAGCCGAAAGCTTTATCAAGACGCTCAAGGTCGAAGAGATCAATGGAAAGAACTACCGATGCATAGAAGACGCGAGGTATAATATTGACAAATTCATCGATCAAAACTACAATCGCCAGCGGCTTCACTCCGCAATCGGATACCAGCCACCCGTTGAGTTCGAAGCCGAAGTTCGGCAAGCTCAACGCATAGGATAGCTCATGCAACCCACATGTCACTCAATTGCGTGTGTCTCACCAAAGGGGTGCACTCCACTGATTGCGTGTCCGCCTGGAGCGACCCGTGTGGGGGATTTGGGCTCAACCGAAGGAAGGCAGACCTTCAGTGTGAAAGGCACATTTTGCACTGAGTGCCTGGCTCGACGTTGGAGGGTGAGGGCGTTTGCCGGGGGGCGAGTAAACAAATCTTTGCGCGGGGAGCGTTCCCGGAGGAGGCGTATGACATGTCTGAATCTGCCGCTTGAGCCAAGGATTGCTTGGCGGCGGTCGGAAGGACGGATGGGAGGATGGGGTCATGGAACCACGACTGGCATAAGGAGCCTACATTCCAAGATAGGTCTTCTGCAACTCGGGATTTCGGGCGAGTGCCGCGCCCGTCCCGGACAGCACAATGCGCCCATTTTCAAGCACATAGGCATGCGCCGCGACGGCGAGGGATTGCACTACATTCTGCTCGACGAGGAGCAGAGTCAGCCCCTCCGCTCCGAGGCGGCGCACCAAGTCGAACATCTCCTCCACCAAGAGCGGCGACAGGCCGAGCGAGGGTTCGTCGAGGATGAGGAAGCGCGGCTCCCCCATCAGTCCACGGCCGATCGCCAGCATCTGCTGTTCGCCGCCCGACAAGGTTCCGGCGCGCTGGCGGCAGCGCTGCGCCAGACGCGGGAATATCGCCATGACGCGCTCGCGGTTATGGGCACGTCGTGCCTTCCCGCGCCGGTAGCTACCGAGCACAAGGTTCTCATCGACGCTCATGTCGGGGAAGATGCGCCGTCCTTCTGGCACATGGATAAGACCCATCCCGACGATTGCCGCCGGCGAGGCGCCGATCAGCGATCGCCCGTCGAAGACGACGGCTCCGCGGCGCGCCCGTAGCACACCGCTCAGCACCTTGTTGAGCGTCGTCTTGCCGACCCCGTTCGAACCGAGCACGGCGACAGTCTCGCCCGCCGTGACCTTAAGGTCGATGCCGCGCAAGATATCGACCCCGTCATAGCCCGAGACGAGGCCGGTGATCTGGAGTAGCGCGGCGTCAGCCACGCCCGGCCTCTAAGCGCGCCGCCGCGCCTTCGCCGAGATAGGCTTCGATCACCTTGCGGTCGCGCGTCACCTGGCCAGGCGATCCCTGTGCGATCAGGCGGCCCTCGGCCAGGACGAAGACATTTTCACACAGATCCATGACAGCCTGCATCACATGCTCGACCAGCAACAGCGTGACGCCGCCGTCGCGAATGCGGCGCATCACCGGCATGAGGTCGCGCAGTTCGGAGGGGTTGAGCCCGGCCAGCACCTCGTCGAGGAGGAGAAGGGTCGGTTCGGTCGCGA
Source organism: Hyphomicrobiales bacterium (assembly GCA_044445965.1). GTDB lineage: Bacteria > Pseudomonadota > Alphaproteobacteria > Rhizobiales > Beijerinckiaceae > GAS188. The sequence continues at coordinate 12,381 of JBIOEJ010000139.1, read as the reverse complement.
GTGCCCGCGCCAGTTCGAGGCGCTTGCGCCCGGCGATGGTCAGGCCCGAGGCCGGCACCTCCATCTGGCTGCCGAGGCCGACGAGCCCCGCCACCGTGGTCGCCTTGGCGAGCGCGTCGGATCGGCCGCGAAGGCGCAAATGCGCGCCGACCGCGATGTTCTCAGCTACGGTGAGGCCGGCGAAGGGCTGCGCGATCTGGAAAGTGCGGGCGATGCCGAGCTGGGCTCGCCTATGCGGTGGGAGCGCGCCGATATCTTCGCCGCGAAACAGGATGCGGCCTTGGGTCGGGCGCTCGAAGCCGGAGATCAACGAGAACAAGGTGGTTTTGCCGGCGCCGTTCGGGCCTATCAGTCCGGTGATCCCGCCCAGCATCAGCGAAAGCGAGATGTCGTTGACCGCCGTCAAGCCGCCGAAGCGCTTGGTCAAGCCTTCGGTCGCGAGAAGCGATGTCATGCCGCTATCTTCGACGGCTTGAAGAGGACTTTCCCGAAGCGTGTCAGCCAGCTCTGGATGCCGCTACGGGCGAAGGCGATAACGAGGATGAGAAGCGCGCCGAATAACGCCGTATCGATTCCCGGCACACCCCCCGCGATGCCGCGCGTCAGCTCGCCGAGTTCATGCAGCAGGAGGGCGCCGAAAAGCGGCCCGAAAACCGTGCCGAGCCCGCCAATGATCGGCGCGAGCAAGGCTTCGATCGAGACCCAGCTGCCATAGCCGATTTCAGCATTGACCAGCAGAAAATATTGCACGTAAAGCCCGCCGGCCGAGGCCGTGATGCCGGCGGAAAGCGCGATCGCCTTCAGCTTGACCGCGAGCGTGTCGACGCCGAGCGCGCGTGCCGCGTTCTCGTTCTCGCGAATGGCGACGAGATAGGCGCCGAAGCGCGAGTGCTCGATGCGACGCGTCGCCAGCATCGCGGCGCCGATCAGCGCGAGCGCGATCCAGTAGAAGCTGGCGCGACTCTCGAACTGGAAATTAGTAGGGCGGATATCGAGCCTGAGCAGGATGCCTGGCGCGCCACCGAAGAAGGGCGAGGCGTTGGCGATGATGCGAAACACTTCCGCGAAGGCCAGCGTGACGAGCGCGAAATAAGAACCGCGCAGCCCGGAGCGAAAGCTTAGATAGCCGATGACCCAGCCCGCGAGCGCACCGATCGCGGAGGCCGCCGCGAAACTCGCCCAGGCATTCACGCCGTATCGCGATTGCAGGATCGCCGTGGCGTAGGCTCCGGTGCCGAAGAAGGCGGCATGACCGAAGGAGAACTGGCCGCCATAGCCGCCGAGCAGGTTCCAGCCGGCTCCCGCGAGCGCGATGATGAGGGTCAGCACCATGCCGTTGAGAATAGTGTTCGACGAGGTCACGAAAGGCAGCGCGACGCAGACCGCCAGCACGCCGAGGATCGTGCCATAGCCGCGCATGGCGCTCACGCGCGGGCTCCGAACAGCCCCGTCGGGCGCAGCAGCAACATCAAGATGAAGAGCACGAAGATGCCGAGTTCGCCGAGGCTCTCGCCGAAGAACAGGCCGGTCAGGCTCTCGATCACGCCGATGATCAGCCCGCCGAGAAGCGCGCCCGGCACCGAGCCCATGCCGCCGAAGACCACGATAGTGAAGGCGACGAGCGCATAGGCGTTGCCGACGCGCGGATTGACGTAGTAACTCGGCAGGAGGAGGCAGGCCGCGATCGCCAGGCAGGCCGCGCCGAGCCCGAAGGTCACGGCGTAGATATGCACGACATCGATGCCCATCAGCGCCGCACCGTATTTCTCCTTGGCGACCGCTCGCATCGCCTTGCCGGTATCGGTGTGCCTGAGCAACAGCCACAGCGCTAGCGCTACGAGGCAGGCGATGACGAAGGCGATGGCGCGCGGCATCGGCAGAAAGGTAAAGCCGAGATCGAGCGTCAGGAAACTATAGGGCGCCTCGATCGAGCGCGTATCGGAATGAAAGGCGGCGAGAAGTGCGTTCTCGATCAGGATCGAGAGGCCGAGCGTGACGAGAACGATGTTCTGATCCTCGCCGTGGCTCGCCGGCGAGATGACCAAGCGCTGCAACACATAGCCGAGGCCGAAGAAAACGGGCGCCAGCACCAGTATCGCGGGGTAAGGATCGAGACCCGCCAAGAAGGCGAAATAGGCGGCGAACATGGCGGCGGAGAGGATAGCCCCGTGGGCGAAGTTGATGATGTGCAACACGCCATACACGAGCGTCAGCCCGACCGCGATAAGCGCGTAGACGGCCCCAGTCATCAGCCCGTTCAGGACCGCCGACAGAATGATGGTGGGCGCGAGCATCGTCTATGTGAATCGTAGAGGCGTAGCTGGCGAGCTGCCACCCCCGACCCTGCTCCGCGCTAACGCGCCTCGCTTCCCAGCCCGCTGCTTCATGATCGCCCCCCAACCGGCCGCTAACGCAGCAAACAACCTTTGCTGCGTCCACGGCAAAATATGGCGACCGACCTCCCCCTTGCAGGTCTTGAAAGGGGGAGGGTCGGGGTGGGGGACGCGCTCAGGACGCACGACGGTCCGGCGAGCTTCGCGCTTTAGGCCGGCACGGGGAAGACCGGTTTCGCGTCAGCGAAGGCTTCGGGGTAAATCACCTTGATGTCATTGCCCTGCACCTGGAGGTTGACCGGCGCCGCGCCTTGATTCTGGCCGTCGACGAATTTGGTCGGGCCATAGGGCATGATGTGGCCCGCGAAGCTCGAGGAGGCGAGCGCGGCCGTGATCTTGGTGCGGTCGGCCGAGGCGGCGCGCTCGATGGCATCCGCGAGCAACAGCACGCAGGAATAGTTCAGCGCCGTATTGTAGGTGAAGAACTTGCCTTGCGCTTCCACCTGCTTGCGCAGGGCTACCGCCACATCCTTGCGCGGATCGTACCAGTGATTGCAGTCCATGACGTATTGCGCGGCTTCGGGAAGCTCCTTGACGAAACGGAAATTCGAGGCGGCGCCGTTCAGCACCGAATAGATGCCCTTCGGCTTGATGCGCTGCTGTTGCATGGTACGCGCCAGCAGCACGAACTCGCCGTAGTAATCGGACGGGATCAGGAGGTCCGGGTTTTTGGCGCGAATCTGCAGCGCCACATTTGACATGTCGCGGGCAGGCGTCGGATGAGCGATGGTGTCGAGAATCTCGAAACCGCGCTTCGGTAGCTCCGCCTGCAGCAGCTTCGCAAGGCCTGAACCGAAAAGGCCGTCCTCATGCACCAGCACCACGGTTCTGGCGGGCTTGCCGGCCCCGTCATTGAGCTTGACGAGGTTGTCGATCGCGGTCGCAGAGACGATGCCGAAGCCCGGCGCGAAGCGGAAGGCGTTCTTCAGGCCGCGCTGCACGATCTGGTCGGCGACGCCGACATCGACGATATAGGGGAGATCGTAGCGGGAAGCGGCCTGCGTCGCCGCGAGGCAAATCGGGCTTGCGAAGCCGCCGACAATCGCCGCGACGCCTTCATTCTGCATGCGCTCGACCTCGCTCGTGCCGCCATCAGGGGTCGAGCGCGCATCGCCCGCGATCATCTCGAGCTTCGCGCCGCCGAGCGATTTGATGCCGCCTGCATCGTTGATCGCCTTGAGGGCGGCCTCCGCGCCCATCTGGCCCTGCTGTCCGTCGAAGGCCAGCGCCCCGGTCAGCGGCTGCAGGATGCCGATCTTGATCGGCGCCGTCTGCGCCCGCAGAGAACTCGGCAATGCAAGGCTTGCGGCCGCCGCCGCCGTCGCGTTGCCGAGCAATCCGCGGCGGGTCAGAATCTTGTCGAGGCCGTTCCTCATGTCGCTCTCCTTTTCTTGCCGATCTAGGTTCCGCAAAATGCCGAGGTGCCGGGCCTGCATAGCCCGGCCTCGACGATCGACGCCGAGCGCTTCCCTTGCGCGCCGTTCATGCGTCGGATCAGCGCGATCTGCGCCCGCCCCTCCTTGATGGTGCGGAGTGCGGAAGGTGCCGGCCGCCTGGTCGCGCGGGACGAGGCAAATCCTCCCTGGGTCTTGGATGGCTCGACGCCAGGCATGATCATCCTTGAATATGCTGCCTTTAGATGTATAGCCTATAGGACAAATGATCCCGATCAAGAGGGACCGTGCCGATGCGCGGCGAGCCTCAGACCATCATCGATAAATTATGGCATAGCCACGCCGTTGTGACGCGGGAGGGCGGCGATACACTTCTGTTCGTCGATCGCCATCTGCTGCATGAGGGCTCGTTCCACGCCTTCGATCAATTGCGCCAGCGCGGCCGCAAGGTCGCCCGCCCCGACCTCTCCTTCGCCGTCACGGACCATTATGTACCGACGCGAGACCGCAATGGCGCGATCGGAAATCCCGAGCTTGCGCGCATGGTCGATCTGCTTGGCCGCAACAGCAGCGAGCACAACATTTCGCTGTTTGGACTGGACGATCCCAGACAGGGCATCGTTCATGTGGCGTTGCCGGAGCAAGGCCTGACGCTTCCGGGCCTCGTCGTCGTCTGCGGCGACAGCCATACATCGACGCACGGCGCTTTCGGCGCCTATGCCTTCGGGATCGGCGCGTCGGAAGTGGCGCATGTGCTGATGACGCAGGCGATCTGGCAGAAAATGCCGAAGCGCATGCGTATATCGGTCGATGGAAAGACGGCGCCTGGCATCACCGCGAAGGACATCGCCTTGACCCTGATCGCCAGGATCGGGGCCGATGGCGCGCAAGGTCACGCGATCGAATATGCGGGCGCGACCATCCGCGCGCTCTCCATGGAAGGGCGCATGACTTTGTGCAACTTGTCGATCGAGGCCGGCGGCCGCAACGGCCTCGTCTCCCCGGACGAGACTACCTATGCTTGGCTGAGGGGCCGGCCCTTCGCGCCGGCCGGGGAGGCGTTCGAGCGCGCCGTCGACGACTGGCGCCAACTCGCGAGCGACAAGGGCGCGTCCTTCGAAAGGGAGGTCAGCCTCGATGGGGCCGAAATCGCGCCGACCGTCACCTGGGGCACCAGCCCGGAACAGGCGCTGCCGATCGATCGGACGGTGCCGGATCCGGCGGCGACCACCGATCCCACCAAGGCGGGCGCCATTGGCGATGCCCTTGCCTATATGGGTTTGAAGCCCGGGACCCCGCTCACCTCGATCGCCGTCGATCGCGTCTTCATCGGATCTTGTACGAATGGCCGCATCGAGGACCTGCGCGCCGCGGCGGCGGTTCTGGCCGGACGACGTTCGCGGGTGCCGGGCCTCGTCTCGCCGGGTTCGAGCGCCGTGAAGCGCCAGGCCGAGGAAGAGGGGCTCGATCACATTTTCCGCGAGGCGGGGCTGGAATTCGTCGATTCCGGCTGCTCGATGTGCGTGGGCATGAATGGTGATCTCTCGTGCCGCCGGGCGAGCGCTGCGCCTCGACCACCAACCGCAACTTCAAGGGGCGCCAGGGACCCCTAGCGCGCACCCATCTCATGTCGCCCGCCATGGTGGCGGCCGCGGCGGTTGCCGGTCATCTCGCCGACGCCCGCGAATTCCTGAAAGGACGGAGCTGATGCAGCCCTTCACCGCCCTCGAAACCGTCGCCTGCCCGCTGCCGCTCGCCAATATCGATACCGATCAGCTGCTGCCCGCGCGCTTCCTGAAGCGGCCACGTGCCGCGGGCTATGGTGCCTTCCTGTTGCACGATTTGCGTTTCGGCGCGGACGGCAGGGGTGTTGGCGCATTTGCGCTCGATGATCCGCGTTACAAGGGAGCGCAAGCGCTCGTCACGCGGCGCAATTTCGGCGGTGGCTCGTCGCGCGAAGGCGCGGTCTACGCCCTTGTCGATTTCGGCATCCGGTGCGTGATCGCCCCGAGCTTCGGCGATATCTTCGCATCGAACAGCGTCATCAACGGGCTGCTGCCCGCGCGGCTCGAGGAAGCCGAGATTGAGGCGCTGCTGACGGCGCAAAATCTCGTGAATGGCGATGCCATCCGCATCGATCTCGCGACGCAACGCATCGTCTGCGGCAATACGTCTTATGAATTCCGCATTGACCCATTTTGGAAAAGCCTGCTCCTCAACGGTTGGGACTATATCGACCTGACCACGAGCTATTCAGACGAGATCGCCGGCTTCGCCGCCGCGGACGCACAGCGCCGGCCCTGGGCCGTTCCGAAAGTACGGCCCGCGACCTGACCGGCGCTTTCGAGCGCGGTCCTCGGCCTATTTCGCTTTCGCCAGAACCTTCTCGACGAATTCAGGATGCACCAGGGCCTCCAAGACAGGCTTGATCGGCTTCTCCGATTTGACGATGTCGTATTTCGCCATTACGTCGTAGAGTTGCTGGAGATTGGCGGCCGAGGGCGTTGTGTCCTTCGGGTCGTAGTAGAACTCATAGTTCTCCTTCACCAGGAAGCGGATCGCGTCGACGTCATAGCCGGTGGCCTGCGCGAAGACTCCATAGACCTCTTCCGGTTTTTCGCGCAGCACCCGCGTCGCTTCATGCAGCGATTCGACCACGGCGAGGACGGCATCCTCGTGGCTCTTGGCGTAATCGGCGCGCACGCCCCACCCCGAGTTGAGCCAGTGACCGGCCTTCAGTTTCAACAGATCGTCGGCCGTAAAGAGCGTTCGGCCGGCGCCGCTGCGCACCGGCTCGGTGGTGAAGGGCGGCCAGGCCAGCATCCCGTCCACGGCCTTGCGCTGGAACAACGTGCCCATGTCGGTCGCGTTGGCGCGCACGAGATCGATGTCGTTCTCGGTGACGCCGCTGCCTGACAGATAGATCAGCAACTGACCGTAAAGTTGGGACGCCTTTCCCGGAAAGGCAATCTTCTTGCCCTTGAGGTCGGCTGGCCCCTTGATGGCGCTGTCGGCTTGAACCATCAGACCGGCGGCATTCGCCAGTTCGTCGTAGAAGTACCAGACGCCGGCATCCTTGGTCGCCGAGCTGATGACCGGCAGCACCCCCAGAAGCGCGATGTCGACGGAGCCGGCCGCCATCGCCTCGAGAATCGGCGGCGAGAAGGGAAAAACGTTCCATTCCGGCTTAAAACCGCGCTTTTCGAGGAGTTTCTTCTCCTTTACGTAGAAGCCGAGCAATGGCGCCGGCTGAAGCGCCAGCCTGATCGTGTTGTCAGCGGCGTGGGCCTTCGTCGTGAGTGCGCCGAAGCGTGTGCCCGCCAGAGCGGTCGCGCCGAGAATGCTGAATGTTCGACGGTCCATCTTAGGTCCTCCCGACTGCATTGATATACCCGCAATCCGAAGGATCCCGGGCATTCTTGACCGCTCAGGCACGCGAATCGCGCCTGAGCATTGTGGCACCAGTCCGCTGATGGCGCGATGATCGCGGCATCGGCGTTTCTTTCGCTTGCGTAAAGCACGATCCTGTTCCGAGCGCGTCGGCGGCGGCGTTGCAATTGTCGTTTCCCGCGATCGCCGATAGGGAGCTTTATCGGCTTATCGGGAGAGATCACATGGTCGTCGACTACCGCGCCTACACCTTCAGGCCGGGCACCGTGCCCGTCTTCATGGAGCTTTTTGAGACGGTTGGCTTGCCGATTCAAGAGCGCATTCTCGGGAAGCATGTGTTCCTCGGCATCTACCGCACCGAAATCGGCAATGTGAACGAGGTGATCCATCTTTGGGGCTACGCCGATGCCGCGGAGCGTGGCGCCAAGCGGGCTCAGCTCTATGACGACCCCGAATTCATGGCCTATGTCGTCAGGGCGCGCGAACTGATCGTCAGCCAGGATGTACGACTGTTGGTCGCTTCGCCCGTCAATCCAGGGATCAATCGCGCCTGAGGCGCTAGGTGTTTGCATCGGTTTCGCGCTCACTCTGATTCCTGCTCGGCGCGTCAAATGCCGGACGGCTCATTTCAGCGGCCTTGAGGACTTCGTCCTTCAGCGCGGCATAGACGGGTCGCATCAAGCCGCCGAATTCGGCCGAAGTCACGTCGCGCGGATAGGGTAGATCGACGTTGATGACTTCTTTCACGCGGCCGGGCCGCGCCGTCATGACGAGAATGCGATTGCTGAGATAGACAGCTTCCTGGACCGAGTGGGTCACGAACACCACGGTATTTCTGGTCTGACGCCAGATCGACAGAAGCTGCTCCTGCAGCATCTCGCGCGTCTGGGCATCGAGAGCCGCGAAAGGTTCGTCCATCAAGAGGATGAGTGGATCATTGGCGAGGGCCCGTGCGATGCCGACCCGCTGCTTCATTCCGCCTGAAAGCTCGCTCGGATAGGAATTTTCGAACCCGCCGAGTCCGACGCGATGCGCGCTTCGCAGCGCGATCTCGCGGCGCTCGGCCTTGCAGAGCCCCTTTACCTCGAGGCCGAATTCGATATTCGTCAGAACGGTGCGCCAGGGAAACAGGGCGTAGCTCTGGAACACCATGCCGCGATCGGCGCCGGGCCCGCGGATCGGGCTTCCGTCAAGTTCGAGCGAACCTTCGGTGATCGGCTCCAAGCCGGCGAGCATCTGCAGGAAAGTGCTCTTGCCGCACCCGCTCGGCCCGACGATGCAGACGAATTCGCCGTCATGCAGGTCGAGATCGAGCGGACCCATGGCCAGCAGCGACTCGCCGGTGCGAGCCATGTGATAGCGCTTGACGAGCTGCGAGGCGTGGACCTTGGCGGCCATGGTCACAGCTCCGCCAGGGCCGTGCGATAGCGCAGTAGCCGCCGCTCGATGCGGGCAAACAGCCAGTTGTAAGCAGCGCCGATACAGCCGATGACGATCATGCCGACGATGACAACATCGGTTTCCAGCAACTCGCGCGCGTCGGAGATCATATAGCCGAGACCGGAGCGTGAGGCGGCGAGCTCCGCAGCGAGGACGGAGATCCAGCAGATCGCGAAGGCGACCCGCATGGCCGTTACGAGATCGGGCAGGATCGAAGGCAGCACGACCTTGAAGAAGATCGTCGCAGGTCCGGCGCCAAGCGTCCGGGATGCCTTGATCAGGTCGGGGTCCACGTCGCGCACAGCCGCGATCGTCGGTAGCAGCAGCAGGAAGAAGCCGGCGTACCAGACGATGAAGAGTTTGCCGGCTTCCGCCGTTCCGAACCAGAGGATCGCAAGCGGAATCCAGGCGAACGGGATCACGAAACGGAAAGACTCGATCAGCGGCTCGCAGGCGAGCCGCATGAGCCGATAGCGGCCAAGCACCATTCCGAGCGGGACGGCGGTCACGAGCGCCAGCGCGAAGCCGGCGTTGACGCGTCCGAGGCTGACGAGGGTCGATGACAAGAGCGTGCGCCCCCTGGCCAAGTCGATGGCGGTCGTGACGATTTTGGAGAGCGGCGGCAGGATGACCGGGCGCACGCCGAGATGCACCGCAAGCGACCATGGCAGGATCAACAAGATCACGATGCCCAAAAGGGCGAGCGGGAGCGACCTTCCGCCGAGGAGGCGATCAAACGTAGTCATGCGTCAGCCGCCGTTGCCCCCAAACGAACAGGGCGTTGAGGGCATAACCAATGATGCCGATGACCACCATTCCGCCGATCACCAGATCGGGCCGAAATGCCGCCTGCGCCCTTCCGATCATGAACCCCAATCCTTGCTGCGCCGAGATCAGTTCGGCGATGAGTACGCCACCCCAGGCGCCCGACATGGCGATGCGCAGGCCGAGCAACATTCCCGGCAGGGCGCTTGGAATGACGACCTTCAGGAAGACGGCGCGTCGGCTGGCGCCGAGAGTGAGGGCCGCCTTGACGAGGTCGGGATCGACGCGCGTGGCGGCGGCCAGCGTGTTCAGGAGCACGATGAACACGCAGGAGATGAAGATGATGAAGACGATGCTGTTGAAGCCGATGCCGAACCAGAGGATGGCCAGCGGAATCCAGGCAATCGACGAGATCGGCCGCAGAAGCTCCAATGGGCCGTTGAGGATCTGACGAATCGTCTGCGATCGGCTCATCGCCAGCCCGACCACAAGGCCGACGGCGCCGGCTACGACGAAACCGGCGAAGGCGCGCAAAAGGCTGAAGCCGATATTCACGAAAAGGGCCCCGCTCAACGCCTCCTTCCAGAGACCGACAAGCACGCTTTGCGGCGGCGGAAGGACGGAGCCGAGTTCCGGAGATCGCGTCGTGGTCACGTACCAGAGGAGGACGAACAGAGCCGGCAGGACGAGCCGGAGCGCAATCATCTGCGGCTGACGACGAAGCGACGTTCGCGATCGCGGAGCAGTGAGGTTCAACGCCAAGGTGATGCTATCGGACACGGAACGCCTGCCTCTGCGCAAAGGGCGGCGTTTGCCTTCGCTCGTCGTGGAGGAGAGCTGTCCGGCGCGCATCAGCTCTCGGATTCCCTGGCGGCGGCCAGCATGGCGTGCACCATCGGCAATTTTGGCGTCAGCGGCTTCGGATAACAGGCGCGCGATTGGGTGAGGCGCAGCGCGAGCAGCGACTCGACAAGCTTGTAGGTCAGCGGTCCCGGATTAATGAGCGGCACCGGAAGACGCTCGGCGAGCCATGCGGCTGCCTGATACATTGTGGTCGAGCCGAGACAGATCACGTCGGCGCCATCCTCTTCGACGCATTGCATGCAGATCTCCAGCATCTTCGGAAACACCTTCTCTTGCTTGCCCTCGAGCAGCGCATCGAAATCCGGCGGCGTGTCGAAGGAGCGCACCGAGGCGCAATGTCTCTCGAGACCATATTCGGGGATTGCCTTCTTGTAGCGCACGAGCGCCGGCCTCCATTGCGCCAGCACGGAGAATTTCGAGCCGAGCGTCAGCGCGAAGAGCATGGAGGCGCGACCCGGCGAAACGACCGGAATATCCAGAACCGAGCGCAGCGCCGCCATGCCGGAATCGCTCATCGTGTCGATGCACACGGCATCGAAGCCCTCATTTTCGGCCTCCGCACCCGCCTCGAAAATCGCCATGTCCATCAGCGTCCAGTCATGCGGGCTCATGAACGATGTCGGCCCAGCCTTGACCGGGCGGAACGTAAACTCGCTTGCGGCATCGAGTTGTACCGTCCTGAGCTGTTCCTTGCGGCGCGCCACACCCGCCGCGTCGAGGGCAAAAGGGACGATCACGAGAATGCGAGGCATGGGTTCATGTCCCCTTCTGAGGTGGAGGCGGCGCCGAGCATGTGATCGACCATGTCGATTTTCATGGCGAGCGGCTTCGGAAAGGCGCCGCGGCTATGGGTGAGCCGCAGGCTCAGCGCCATTTCGGCGAGCCGGTAGGTGAGCGGCCCCGGATTGATGATGGGCACGGGGAGATGTTCTGCGAGAAAGGCATGCGCCTGATGCATCGTCGTCGAGCCAAGCAGGATCACGTCGGCTCCGTCCTCCTCGATGCAGCGCCGCGCCGTCTCGAGCAACAAGGGGAACACCTCGTCCTCCTTGCCGGCGAGCAGAGTGCGGTTGTTCGGCGTCACCCCGATCGAGCGGATCGAGGCGCATCGCCATTCGAAGCCGAGTTCGGAGATCGTCTTGCGATAGAGATGGCGCCAGCGCTCCCACATCATCAGGATGGAAAAGCGTTCTCCGAGCATCAGCGCGACCAGCATGGACGCGCGTCCGGGGCTGATCACCGGTATGTCGAGGATCGAGCGCAGCGCTGCGAGGCCCGAATCGCTCATCGTGTCGATGCAGACGGCGTCAAAGCCTTCCTCCTGCGCGCGCTTGCCGGCGTCGAGGATCGAGACATCGGCGATCACCGAATCATGCTCGCTCACATAATTCGCGGGGGCGGCCCGCACCGGGCGGAAGTGGAATTCGATCCCTGGCCCCATTTTGACCTTGTCGAGCTGCTGCTCGCGCTGCGCCTGCTCGGCCACGGTCATCGGGAACGGCACAACCACGAGCACCTTCCGCGGCGCGGATGGCCGTTGTGTGCCGTGATCCGATGTCATTGCTGGGCGGCCCAGGCATCGAGGATTTGCGCGCCGGTCGTGCACCACACGCCGCCACGCCCCATGATCTGATCGAGAGCTGTCTCCAGTGCGCCGATCCTGTACGGCTGGCCGATGATCCATGGATGCAGCGAGATTGCCATGATGCGTCCGCCGAAGCGCCCGGCTTCCTCATGGAGCCGGTCGAACTGATCGACGATCTGCTCGCGGAACTCACCTTCGCTGTGATGATTCTGCAAGAGGATCGTGTGGTCGTCGATGTCGGGAGAATGCGGCATGCAGTGAATGGGGCCCGACGCGGTATGCATCACGTAGGGCATGTCGTCATTCGCCCAATCGCAGAGATAGCGAATACCTGATGCCGCGACGAGGTCGGGCGTGGCAAAGGATTCGGATCGGGCGGGCGACAACCAGCCGTGAATCGCCTGGCGTGTCGTGCGGCGCAAAGTATCCAGCGTCGTCTCGACGATTTGACGCTCGGCTTTCTCTGGCAATCCGCCATGGTGCAGCTGGTCCATGTCGTGGCCATGCGCCATGATTTCCCAGCCGAGCGCCTCGATCTCGCGTATTAGCG
>JBIOEJ010000138.1:0-14280 GCA_044445965.1 Hyphomicrobiales bacterium | reverse complement strand
GCCATAGATGTTGACGATGCCGCGCGAGTTGTGCGCCAGAGAGTAGTTCGGATTGAGAGCGAGCGCCGCGTCCGCTTCGACCGCGGATCGGTCGAGATCCTTTTTCCACAAGTAGAAGACCGCGGCGACGTAATGCACGAAGGCAACCTGCGGACTCTTCTGCAAGGCCAAGTCGAGATAGCGCTCGGCCTTTTCGAGCGACTGGCTCCAGTCATCCGTCCAATGGTTCTGCCAGTTCAGATTCTGGGCCATCGCGAGGCCGGCATAAGGCTCGCCATAGCTCGGATCCTCGGCGATCGCTTGCGCGAACAGCTCGGTCGAGCGCTCGAACACCTCGCGGTTCCTGGTCGTCCCGAACAGCACCTCGCGCCCAAGCAGGAAAAAGTCGTGTGCCTTGCTGTTGGTCGTTTTGACGGCATCGAGCATCGCGGCTTCGCCCGGGCTCAGTTTGATCTTCAGGGCGTCGACGATCCGCCGGGTGACCTCGTCCTGGACCGCGAAGATGTCGCTCAGTTCGCGATCGAAGCGGTCGGCCCAAAGATGTCCGCCGGTTTCCGCATCGATCAGCTGCGCGGTGACCCTTACCCGGTTGCCAGCGCGGCGGATGCTCCCTTCGAGCACCGAGCGGACGCCGAGCTCACGGGCCACCACGCGGATGTCGACCGCCTTGCCCTTATAGGCGAAGCTCGAATTGCGCGCGATCACCAGCAGGCCGCCGACCTTGGAGAGGTCGGTGATCACATCCTCGGTTATCCCGTCGGCGAAATACTCCTGTTCGGCATCGCCGCTCATGTTCTTGAACGCCAGCACGGCGATCGAAGGCTTGTCAGGCGATGCGACCAGCGGGGCCGGCGTGGCGGCTTCCGCCTGCGTCGCGGGCTTCGCCTGGGCGGGCACGCCGACTTGCAGCGAATAAACCCGGATCGGCTCGGCGATGTTCTTGAGTTGGGTCGCGCCCAGATCGGAGACCGCCAGATCGAGACGCGCTTTCACCTGGCGATAGGCGTCCTCGGAAAGACAGATAGCGCCGGGCGTCGCGACGCCTTCCAATCGCGATGCGATATTGACGCCGTCGCCCATCAGATCGCCGTCGCTTTCCTCTACGACGTCGCCCAGATGAATGCCCATGCGGAACTCGATGCGGCGCTCCGGCGGCAGGCCGGCATTTCGCTCGACCATGCCGTCCTGCACCTCGATGGCGCAGCGCACCGCGTCGACGACGCTGCGGAACTCCACGAGAGCGCCGTCGCCGGTGCGCTTCACCACGCGCCCCTTGTGCACGGCGATGGTGGGGTCGATCAGGTCGCTCCGTAGCGCCCGCAGCCGCGCCAGCGTGCGGTCCTCGTCCGCGCTGGCGAGTCGGCTGAATCCGACTACGTCGGCGGCCAGAATCGCCGCAAGTTTCCGGGTCTCGGTCATGCCATCCCTCTTCTAGCGAGGCTAGCACGAGGACACGGTCAGAAGCCATTCGGCCGAAGGAAGGCAACCCTCAGCTGCATCTCGCCACGAGCGGGGCTGGCGTGCCCACCCTCAACCAGACCGTCTCGGTGTTGCAGTTCTTCCTCAAGGTCACGCTCAGGCGCTACGAGATCATCGAGCATACGGAAGGTCATCACCCGCACCATGGCGGCGGAAAATCAGGTGAAGCCCCCGCGCTCGGCGAGCGCCGCCGCGTCCCGTGCGCCATGCAACACGAGGGCGATCATGATCTCGGTTTCCAAGACCATGTAGTAGATGGCGTAATTGCCTTCGAAGGTCGCCCGTAAGCCCGACCGGAGCTGGTCACGCGCGACACCGGAAAACGGGAAGTCCGGCGCCCTGAGTGAAGGTCGCCTCGATCTTGGTCAGCAACCGTGTCGCGGTCGCCTCCGAAGCTTCGACGGCGACGTAGGCCCAGATTTCCGCCAGATCGGCTTCCGCCGCATCGGTTAGACGGAGGGCGAGCGGGCGGCTAATAGCTTCCTCCCTCGCTCGATGATACGCGCCGCGTCGAATTTCTTCACGTGCCCGGCCGCCATGTCGGCAAGACCTTTGTCGATGTCGGCCTTGAGCGCCTCGAGCTCGTGAAGCTGCAAAGCGCGTTTGGTTTTCCAATCGCGCAACGCGGCGCGTACGACCTCGCTTGCGGAGGCATAATCGCCATCCTCGACCGCGCCCTTGACGACAGCGGCCATCTCGGCCGGCAACGTGACGGTCAGTCGCTCGATGTCAGCCATGATCCTATTCCTCCTGAGAAGGAGTTGCATACTTCATCATACTCATGATGAAGACGCGAGGGCGGCGCCAGGCTAGCTCAGTCTAGCCGCGCGGAGAACCGCCATAACGCTCGATCGGGTAGGGCTCCTTGGCAAGGCCGATGCAGAAGGTCGCGACCACCTCCTGGAGCTTCTCGGCGAGCGCCCGCTGCGGCGCGGTCGCCGCGGCGAGACGTTCGCGCGCGGCCTCGGCCTGGCGCGCCAGCGCCGCAAGATCGACCGTCTTCAACTTTCGGCCCTCGACCACGAAGCGTCCGCCGACCATGACGCTGTCGACCGCGTTGCCGTCCTCGACATGGACGATCTGGTTGACGGTGGCGTTATGGGGCAGCCAATTGATGTGATCGAGGTCGACGAAGACGAGGTCGGCCTTGTAGCCCGGCGCGATGCGGCCGATCTTGCCTTGAAAGCCAAGCGCGCGCGCTCCGCCTTCGGTCGCCGCGGACAAGGCTTCCCCCGTGGTCAGCCACTCGTTCATGTCCGGGCCGCGCACCTTCGAGGCGAAGGAAGCGAGCCGCGTCGCCTCGTACATGTTCTGGTTGTCGCTGCTCGACGAGCCGTCGGTGCCGATCGCGACATTGATGCCCGCGCGCAGCATGGCCCGCAAATCGGCGATGCCGCTGCCGAGCCGCATATTGCTGCCGGGATTATGAGCGACCGAGGCGCCCTTGTCGGCAAGCAGCTTCATGTCATCGCTATCGAGCCAGACGCCATGCGCGGCGGTGAAGCTCGGTCCGACGAGCCCGAGCGCGTCGATATGCGCCGTGATCGTCCGACCGTAGCGGCGCATGGCCGAGACGGCCTGCACCTTGGATTCGGCGACATGCGAGTGCAGGCCGAGCCCGAAATCGCGGGCGCAGTCGCGGCAGGCGCACAGGAACGCGTCCGTGCAGTGGAGCGGTATGGTCGGCGCGAGCGCAAGCTTCAGCTTGTCGTCGCCGAGGCTCGCGCCCTTCATGAAGGCTTCGACGTCGGCGAGCGTTGCCCGATAGGGCTGCGGCCGCAGGCGCTCGACCTCGCGCCGCAACGGCTCAGGCAGCGCCTCGAACAGACCCGGGATCGCCTGATAGAGCGAAAGGTCCGCGAGCATCGGCGCGATCGTGGCGCGCAGGCCGACATCGCCATAGGCCTTGGCGACGGCCGCCATGCCCTCCCGGCTCGGTGCGGGTATCTCGACGAACAGATCATAGCAGGCGGTGCAGCCCTTCAGCGCCATCTCGGCGGCGTTGAGCGCGGCCGACAGGTATTTTTCCTCGAGGCTGCGGCTGCCGTTGAGCCAAGGCCCTGCCACCAGCAAGAGCTCGAGCGACCAGCGGTCGCCCATGGCCTTGCCGAGCGCCCCATGCCCATGCGTGTGCGCGTTGACGAGGCCCGGATGGACGAGGCGGCGCGAAGCATCGACGAGCTTCGCGTCCTCGGGCGCCGCGAGCCCGGCCGGTCCGATCTCGACGATCGTGTCGCCTTCGATCAGGATATCGAGCTTCTCCGCTTGCGCCTGCGCCTGGCGAAGCACGAGGCCGTTGCGGACGATCTGACGATGCGGTGCTTCAGTCATTGCCCGGCATTCGCTATGCTATATCTCGAGTGATTACGGTTGACAGTTTTCCGAACGTCAAGGATGGTCGCGCGTCACCATGGCAAACCTGTCGCGACGACGAGCAGCCTTGGTGCTCGTCGGACAGAGCCTGTACCGGATTTGCCGTCGCGATTACAGAATCGAGAGGCAGCATGAATATCCTCGAGAAACCTTCACGGGTCGAGAGCGCCGAGTGGCGCCAGCGCGTCGAGCTTGCCGCCTGCTATCGGCTGCTCGCGCATTTCAGGATGTCGGACCTCATCTATACCCATTCGACCGTCCGTGTGCCGGGTGAGCCTGGCCGTTTCCTCATCAACCCCTATGGCTGGCGCTGGGAGGAGATCACGGCCTCTTCGCTGGTGAAGATCAATGTCGAGGGCGACAAGGTCGGCCATTCGCCGCATCGGGTGAACCCCGCGGGCTTCACCATCCACAGCGCCGTGCATATGTCGCACCATGAGGATGCCGCCTGCGTGATCCACACGCATACCAGGGGCGGCATGGCGGTCGCGTCGCTGAAGGAGGGGCTGCTGCCGCTGAACCAGATGGCGCTGCAATTCTACGGCCGCCTGGGGGTGCATGACTATGAAGGCGTCGCGCTCGATCTCGACGAAAGGCAACGGATCGTCGCCGATCTCGGCGACAACCGCGCGCTGCTCTTGCGCAACCATGGGCTCCTCACCGTCGGGCGCAATGTCGCCGAGGCGTTTCAGCTGATGTACTACCTCAATCTCGCCTGCGAGGTGCAGATCGCTGCCCGATCGACCGGCGCCGAGCTGGCGATGCCCTCGCGCGCGGTGTGCGAGAAGGTTGCCGCGCAATACGATCGGACGAATCTCGACGAGAGCGAGCTCGATCTCGAATGGGCCGCGCATCTGCGCATGCTCGACAAGATCGACCCGTCCTATCGCGACTGAGGAGGCGCAAATGTCCTTGCATCCGCCGGGCTCCCATCACTGGACGCTTCCGGCCCATCTCTACCGCGATGCGGATAATTACGAGCGCGAGCGGCAGGCGATCTTCGCGGCGAACTGGGCGCTGTTCACCTGGTCGGCGCGCCTCGGCAAGCCCGGCGACTATGTGTCGGGCCTGCTCGCCGGCTATCCCATTTTCGTCATGCGCGGCGATGACGGCGTGCTGCGCGGCTTCCACAATGTCTGCCGGCATCGCGGCGCCGCCCTCGTGGCCAAGGAAAGCGGGGATTGCGGCAAGCTCCTTGTCTGCCCCTATCACAGCTGGAGCTATCGCCGCGACGGGCGCCTCGCCAAGGCGACCGATTTCGGCGGCGATGTCGGCTTCGATCCTCGGGAATGGGGCCTGATCGAGATCGACGTGGAAGAGTGGCGCGGCCTCGTCTTCGGCCGCATCAAGCGCGGCGGCGAGAGCTTGAAATCCTGGCTCGGACCGATCGACGCGATGGCGGCGGACTATCCGCTCGAGACGCAGAAATACTTCGCGGCGAAGAACCGCGAGGTCGATGTCGACTGGAAGGCCTATGGCGAGAACTATCTCGAATGCTACCATTGCCGGGCGATGCATCCGGGGCTCTGCGCCGCGATGGACATCGACCGCTATACGATCGATGTGTATCAGGCCGACGGCTTCTTCCATCTGCATGCGCCCAAGCGCGATGGCGGGCTCACGCGCGGGTTGTATTTCTACCGTTTCCCGTATCTGATGCTGAACCTCTATGACTGGGGCAGCTCGCTTGCGACCGTCGAGCCCATGGGGCCTGGCCGCATCCGCCATATCAACTGGTATTTCTTCCAGGATATCTCGCCCGAGAAGGCGGAGGAGAACCAGCGCTCCGCCGACTGGTCGGCCCAGATCGTGACCGAGGATCTCGACATGCTCATCGGCGTGCAGCGCAACCTGAACGCCGGCATCTATGAGCGCGGGCCGCTCTCGCCGAAATACGAGCACGCCGTGAAAGGCTTCCAGGACATGGTCCGCGAGGCGATGCAGGACGGCGGCGGGGGGCTGAAGGTCGCGGCGGAATAGGAGCGTCGTAGGTCGCGGCCGGATCAACGCTCAAGCGTCGCTGTCGTCATCCCGGAGTGTCGGCTCAAAATCCTGCCCGCCATAAAACACGCCGTGGATTGCGACGGTGTTGCTCGTGACGTCGACCGAGAAGGCGATCGTCACACGCCCGGCGAAACCCAGGATGCGGAGACCAAGGCCGCACGTCGTCGCGCTGTGTGCCGCGCTCCGGGAACGTCGCGAGGGACAGGCATTCGCCGACGATACGGCTCACATAATTGTCGGCCCGCTATTCGCCGCCATGAGCGGCGATGTAAGCATAGAGGTTGTCGAGCTGACGTTCCGCGCGGGGCGTGAAGATGACGGTGTAGCGCTTCATCAGCGCCCTGGCTTGGCTGCCAGACGCGCCCGGTAAGAGACCCGCAGGCGGGCCATGATCTCGCCGGCCGGGATGCCGCTGCTGGGGTCGGCCGCATACTCATCGTAGCTCTTGGCGACTTCATCGCGCAGCCAGCTGTCAATGGCGGCGTCACGCGCCCGGAGCGTGCGCAGGCCATCGCGGATCACTTCGCTTTCGCTCGCATATTCGCCGGATGCAACTTTCGCCTTGACCATCGCGGCCATGTCGTGGGGCAGGGTGATGCTGATCGGCCGAGTGTTTCGCATGGCTGAATCTCCTCGATCCGGAGATCGTAGCAAAGTGTACAATTATACAGGTTTCGGAAGAACGCCAAAACCCGCCTCCTAAAGCCCTGCGCGAGTCGCGGCGGTGTAAAGTTTCCCCTTGCCGGGGCGCCGTGTGTCTGATATGTTCCAGATATGTTCGAAATGCCGCCGGCGAGGCGCGTCGCCGCGCCGGCTGGCGTTTGCCTTGTGCGTGCCGCGCCGCTCTCGCTGCAGATTCGCTGTATTTTACAGCGAGGCGGGTTTGAAAAGTGAATCTCAAACCAAACCGCGGCGCGGGTGGCGGGCGAATCGGCGTGGATGGAGTCGGGGTGAGCGACCGGCGATGGTGCAGCGCAGCATATTTGCAGCGCTGCCCACCCCGAGATCTGTAAATCATCTGTTATTAACAGATGTTGCGGCGCAACATGGTCGACCGTCGAGCCGCTGTCAGATGCATGCTTCTTTGCGAGCTGTGGAGACGAGGAATCGCGGTCGCGCCACCTTTCCCGCAAGGGGAGAGCTGAAGAAAGGCCGGCGATTCGACGATCAGTTCAGCAAACGTTGAACGCAGATACGCAACTCCGCAATCGTTTGTGCAAGGCGATCGTGCCAATATCCACGCTCACGATGGCGGAGGAGCGCATGGACGAGGTGTTCGTCAGGCGGGATCTGATCGAGCCGCTGCGCTTGCGCGCGCTGAGCGGCAAGTCGGATGCGGCGGGATGGTTGCAGCTCGGCTCGCATTTGGGCGCCATCGGCCTCTCGAGCCTAGCGCTCTATTTGACGCTCGGCACCTGGTGGAGCGTGCCGGCCTTCATGCTGCAAGGCGTGCTGATCAACTTCCTCTATGCGGGCCAGCACGAGATGAGCCACTGGACCGTCTTCAAGACGAAGCCGCTCAACGAGGTGTTCGGGCGCATCTTCGGCTTCGTGCTGTTCTATCCGCGCGATTTCGACCAGATCCAGCATTTCGCCCATCATCGGCATACGCAGGACTGGGACCAGGATGGGGAGCTGCTGCGCGCGCCCTACACGCTCAGCGCCTATCTCCTGTGGTTCTTCGGACCGACCTACTGGTACACGCGCTTGCTGCGCATCCTGCGCTTCGCCTGCGGCATCGTGAGCGAGACTTACGTCCCGGACCGGCGCAAGCCCGATCTCATCCGCGAGGCGCGCTGGCATGTTCTCGGCTACGCCGCGATCGCGGCGGTCTCGGTCGCGGCCGGCAGCTTCGCCGCCGTCACCTTCTGGCTCGCTCCGATGGTCGCGATGAAGTTCGCCCACCAGCTTCAGAACACCATCGAGCATCTCGGCCTCGAGCATTCCGACAATATCCTCGAGAACACCCGCAGCACGACGACCAATGCGCCGATGCGCTGGCTCTGCTGGAACATGCAGTATCACACCGCCCACCATGCCTTCCCTGGCGTGCCGTTCCATAAACTGCCGGAGCTCCACGAGGCGATGTTCACGGAGCGCGGCGTCGAACCGCACGCCATGGGCTATCTCGCCTTCCAGCGCGCCGTCTTTCGGGCGCTCTCCGGCGGCAGGACCGAGGCGGACTATCCGGACGAGCGGGCCTGGATCGGCGGCAAGCCCATCGGGAATGCCCCGACGCGTGGCTAGAGCATTTTCCGGCAAGCATGCCCCCGCGAAGGCGGGGGTGGTCTCCGGTTCGCCGCAGAAAATGCGTCAAGAACAAAAAGCTGAGCTTACCGTCTACCAATCCCTATGGGCGACCGAGCGCAGGGTTTTCGGCGTTCCCGAATTGCCGGTCGAGACGAGGTTCGACGCCGTGAAGGCGGCGGGCTTCGACGGCATGGCGATCGATCTTGGGGCGATGAGCCTCGCCGCGGCCCGCGGGATCGCCCCGCAATATGCGCGCACCGGCTTGAAGAGCCTCTTGACCGCCTTCCCGCAATCGATCGAGGAGCTGCGCCCGGCACTGCGTTTCGCCAAGGAGATCGGCGCGCCCTTCGTCATCGTCGTCGGCCAGGTCATGCCTGTCGCCGTCGCCGAGATGATCCCGGTGGTGCGCGCCTGGTTGAGGGTCGCCGCGGAGGAGGGCGTGCCGATCCAGTTCGAGACGCATCGCAACTGCATCACCAACGACCTCTTCGCCACGCTGCAGCTTCTCGACGCGGTCCCCGAAATGCGGCTGTCGGCCGATCTTTCCCATTACGTGGTCGATCGCGAAATGCACTGTCCGCCGCCGGCGGCCATGCAGGCGCTGATCGGGAAGGTGCTCGAAAGATCGGATTCCTTTCAAGGCCGCATCGCCGCGCGCGGGCAGATCCAGGTGCCGATCGCCTTTCCGCAGAATGCCAAATGGCTCGCGCTTTTCCTCGCCTGGTGGGAGCAAGGGTTTCGCTCATTTGCGTCGCGCGGCGGGCAGGATTCGAGCCCGGTGTTCCTCTGCGAGCTCGGGCCGCCGGATTATGCGCTCACGGGCAGCGACGGGCGCGAGCTGTCCGACCGCGAGGCCGAGGCGCTCGTGCTGGCGCGGCACGCCCGCGAGATTTGGGCAAGGGTAGGGCACGGCTCCGCGTCATGGCCGGGCCAAGCCCGGCCATGACGAAGAGGAAAGCCTTTTCACTCCCTACCGAGTGCTCGTAGCGGCCTCATCCGTCCCCAAACGCGTCGAGGATGATCCGCCGCAGATGCTCGGCGGCGGCGCTCAGGCGAGCCGCTTTCTTGAAGAAGACATGGAACATATTGGCGCTGGCGAAGCGCTCGGACGAGACTTCCTTGAGCTTGCCCTCATCCACCCAACGCTTGGCGTAGTGCGGCGGCAGGAAGGCCAGGAAGGCTCCGCCGAGCGCGAGCAGCACGCGCGCGTCGAGCGCCTCGGCGAAGGCGCCGGCGCGCCAGACGCTCACCGATGCGGCGAAGGCCGGATCGTCCGAGGCGCTCGGACCGACGATCCGGTGCTCGGCGAGCGTCGCGTCCGTAATGGGGCCCCGCGAGCCATCGAACAAGGGATGGCCGCGTCCGCAATAGAGCCTGACCTCTTCGCGGAAGATCGGTATCGTCTCCAGCGCCGCCATGGCGCGCGGCAGCACCGAGATGCCGATATCGGCGACGCCATCGAGCACTTGGCGCTCGGCGATGCTGGCGGGCGCCGATGCGAGCGTGAGGTCGACATCGGGATAGGTCTTGCAGAACCGGGCGAGCGCCAGCGACAGCTTTTGCTCGGCGATCGAGACGATGTTGTCGACCATCACCAGCGTGACCTGGCCGGTGACCTTGCGCGTCGCGGTCGCCACCTTGTCGCGGAAATGGCCGATATCGGCGAAGAGCTGCAGGGCCGCGAGATAGACCATCTGGCCTTCATCGGTCAGCGAGAAACCGGCGCGGCCGCGTACGCAAAGGCGCACGCCGAGCCTCGTCTCGAGGTTTGCGATGTCCATGCTGATGGCGGATTTGTTCTTGGCCAACGCGACCTCGGCCGCGGCGAAGCCGCCATGGTCCGCGACCGCCATGAACACGCGCAGCAGCCTCAGATCGAGGTCCGAGACCGTGCCGCCGAAGCCGCGGCGCGCGGTTGACGGTCGGGGGGTCATGATATGTGCGCAAGCATCTCCGTCATGGCCGGGTGTCGGCCCGGCCATCCACGCCTTGCCCTCGCAATCGAGAGAAGGCGTGGATGGCCGCACCAAGTGCGGCCATGACGGGAGGGGCGGACGCGCCAACGGCGAGATGAGTGGTGCTCAATTCACTTCGCTCTTGCGATAGGTAGCCTTGGCGAGCCAATCACGGCTGATCTCGACGCCCCAGCCGGGGCCGTCCGGAATCCGCACGCGTCCGTCCTTGATCTCGAAGGCGGGCGAGAACAGCCCGTCCTGCCAAGGATAATAGTCGGGCCCCTCGATCGAGAACTCGACATGAGGGCCGGCATTGGCGAGCGCGCCCATCAGATGCAGGGTGAAGACGGTGACCAGCGAGAGATTGGCCGAATGCGGGGTCACCGGCAGCCCGGCGGCCTCGGCCATCCTGGCGACCTCGAGCGTGCGGTTGATGCCGCCGAGATAGAGGATGTCGGGCTGCACGACATCGACGGCGCGCATCGCGATCATGCGGCGCCAGGTCGAAAGATCGCAATCCTGCTCACCGCCGGCTACGTCGAGATCGAGCGCCTCGGTCACTTCCTTGGTCCAGTCCAGCTCCCAATAGGGACATGGCTCTTCGAAATGGCAGATGCCGTTCGCTTGCAGCAGGGCCCCGACCTCGATGGCCTTCCCGGGCGTGTAGCAGCTATTGCCGTCGACGAGCAGCTTCATGTCCGGTCCCATCGCCCTGCGCATCAGCGGCACGATCTTCTCGGTCCTTCCAGGCCATTCGTCCTGGTCATGCCCGCATTCCTTGCCGACCCTGAACTTGAAGGCGCGGTAGCCGAAGGCGTCGCGCTGGCGAAGCAGGCGCTTAGCCTCCTTCTCGGGGGTGATGTCGCGCTTCATGCTGGACGCGTAGACGGGAAAGAAGCGCGGCTTGCCCCCCAAGAGCTCGCAGACGCTCTTGCCTTCGAGCTTGCCGCGCAGGTCCCAGAGCGCCGTATCGAGACCCCCGATGGCGCGGGCGAGATGCGAGCCCGGGAATTTGTGTTCGCGCTCGGGGATGGCGGTCACCAAGGCCTCGATGTCGAGCGCGTCCTGTCCGAGCGCCCAAGGAGCCACTTGCCGATGCAGGATGAGGGCCGTGATGTCGGAATGATAGTTCGCGACTTGGCCCCAGCCTTCATGGCCCGTATCGGTCGTCACCCGGACGAAACCCACGAATTCGGTCGAAAAGGTCTCGATGGATTTGATCTTCATGGCGTGCGGTCACCAGAGGAGGGGGTCAAGCCTTGGCGACACCTTACGCAGTCGGCGAGCTGACTGCTACGGCGCTTCTCCGGGCATGGGACGGGAGGGAATCGGATTGGACGGAGCGAAGGCCGCACCATAAGGTCGGCAGGACAGCACTTCGCGGCCGGTCGACCATCGCATGGATTACGACTTCATCGTCATAGGGGCCGGATCGGCTGGCTGCGTCGTGGCGAGCCGGCTCAGCGAGAGCGGGCGTCATCGCGTGCTCCTCCTCGAAGCAGGGCCGTCAGACCTGCGGCTCTTCGTGCAGATGCCGATCGGTTACGGCCGGACCTTCCATGACCCGCGCGTCAATTGGAAATACCTCACCGAGCCCGTTCCGGGGCTTGGGGGCCGCATCAACTATTGGCCGCGCGGCAAGCTCCTCGGCGGCTCGAGCTCCATCAACGCCATGGTCTATGTCCGCGGCCAGGCCGAGGACTTCGACGAATGGGAGGCGCTCGGCAATCGCGGCTGGGGCTGGAGGGACGTGCTCGGCTACTACCGAAGGATCGAGGACCACGCGCTCGGCGAGAGCGAACACCATGGCGCGCATGGGCCGCTGCATGTGACCGATATTTCCAATGATGCCCATCCCTTGTGCCGAAGCTTTATCGCGGCAGGCGAAGAGGTTGGACTGCCTTTCAACCATGACCTCAACGGCAAGTCGCAAGAAGGCGTCGGCTATTACCAGATCACCACCCGCGGCGGGCTGCGTCTATCCTCGGCACGGGCCTTCCTCTGGCCCGCCAAGCGCAGACGCAATCTGCGCATCGAGACGATGGCGCAGGCGACCCGCATCGTCTTGGAAGGCCGGCGCGCGGTCGCGGTCGAATACGCCAGGCACGGCGAGCGAAAGCGTGCGCGTGCCGGCCGCGAGATCATTCTGTCCTGCGGCGCGGTCAACTCGCCGCAGCTCCTGCAGCTCTCCGGTATCGGGCCGGCCCGGCTGCTCGGCTCTCTCGGCATCGACGTCTCATGCGACGTGCAGGGGGTCGGACGAAACCTGCAGGATCATCTCTGCTACGATCATGTCTATCGCTCGCGCCGCAAGACGCTCAACGACGAGCTTTATCCGTTATGGGGCAAGCTCGTGGCGGGGCTTCGCTATCTCGCATTCCGCCGCGGACCGCTCTCCTTGAGCGTCAATCAGGCGGGCGGCTTCCTGCGCACCTCGCCGGGGCTTTCGCGGCCCAATATGCAGCTCTACTTCTCGCCGCTGAGCTATGAGAAGACGCCCCCGGGGACCAGAGCTCTCATGAAGCCCGATCCCTTTTCCGGCTTCGGCATGAGCGTCTCGCCTTGCAGGCCGACGAGCAGCGGGCATCTCGAGATCCGCTCCGCGAGCCCGCACGACCCGCCCGCGATCCATCCCAACTATCTCTCGACCGACCATGACGTAGCCGAGCTCCTGGAGGGCGCGCGCTTCCTGCGCCGGCTCGCCGCGACACCGGCTCTATCGAAGGTCATCGCGGCAGAGCTGAAGCCCGGCCCCGCTGCCGCGACCGACGAGGAGCTGGTCGCCGATATCAGGGCGCATGCTTATTCGGTTTTTCACCCCGCGGGCACTTGCCGGATGGGCAAGGACCCGGCAAGCTGCGTCGTCGACGAACGGCTGCGCGTGCGTGCGATCTCAGGTCTTCGTGTGATCGACGCCTCGATCTTCCCGACGGTGCCGTCGGGAAACATCAATGGTCCCTGCATCATGGCGGGCGCCAAAGGCGCTGATCTCATTCTCGAGGACATGTGCTAGTCTCGAGCTCGCGCGCCGGAATGCCGGCCAGGAGGAGGGGTATTTTCGCCGGCAGAGGTCTGACGCTCGCATATCACTTGCATAAGAAAACCGAATTGCTCCCAACAGGCAGAGGAGGCGCAGATGGCTGAACTTGAGTACTGGACCGAACAGGTCAAGAAGGGCCGGATCTCGCGGCGCGAGTTCATAGGACGGGCGGCGGCGCTCGGCGTCACCACGGCGCTCGCATCCACCTTGCTGGCGGAGGCGGGCGTCGCCGCCGAGCCGAAGAGGGGCGGCTCCGCGAAATTCGGCCTCGCCCATGGGGCCACCACCGATACCATGGACCCTGCGGCCTATCCCGACACCGGCACGCAAGTGCCTTTCTGGGGCTCGATGTCGAACAGCCTCACCGAGGTCGACGCCAAGGGCAATATCACCATGGATGTCGCCGAGAGCATGGAGCCTGCCGATGGCGCGAAGACCTGGGTGTGCAAGCTCCGCAAGGGTGTCACCTTCCACAACGGCAAGGACTTCACCGCCGACGACGTGGTCGCCTCCTACCGCTACCATATGGGCAAGGATTCGAAGTCGGCCGCGAAGGCCGTGCTCGTGGCCGTGAGCGACATCAAGGCCGACGACAAGCAGACGGTCATCTTCAAGCTCTCGGGCGGCAACGCCGATTTCCCCTACATTGTGAGCGACTACCACATCCCCATCCTGCCGGCGGCCGCCGACGGCACGGCCGACTGGAAATCCGGCGCGCGCACCGGCCCGTTCGTGCTCGGATCCTATGAGCCCGGCGTGCGCGTCAAGATGAAGCGCAACGCGAACTACCACAAATCCGGCAAGCCTTATTTCGACGACGTCGAGTTTCTCACCATCTCCGACGTCACGGCACGCACCAACGCGCTCACCACGGGCGAGGTACATTGGATCAGCCGCGCCGACCTCAAGACGCTCAACCTCTTGAGCCGCAACCCTGACGTCGCCATCACCGAGGTCACGGGCTACGGCCATTACGTGTTTCCGATGGATGTCACGGCGCCGCCTTTCGACAATGTCGATGTGCGCACGGCGCTGAAGTGGGCGATCAACCGGGACGACATCGCCAAGAAGGTGTTCCTCGGCCACGGCGTGGTGGGCAACGATTCGCCGATCGCGCCCTCGGTGAAGTTCGCCGTCGATCCCAAGCCCCGCTACAGCTACGACCCCGAGAAGGCGAAG
>JBIOEJ010000137.1:0-14441 GCA_044445965.1 Hyphomicrobiales bacterium | reverse complement strand
GCTTGGAGCCAGTGTTCGGCGAGGTTCGAGCCGAGGCAACCAGCTCCACCGGTAATCAGGATGCGCATGGTGATTTAAGCTCTCGAGCGCGGCTTCCGGACGCTTCAGGTCCGAATTTCGGCCCGCGCTTCCTTGAGATGCGTGTAACCGCCGACCACGCCCTCGGCAGCCCAGCGCTCGACGGATAGGCGCGCGATCTCGTCGAGCGGAGTGAACGTCAAGTCGCCGAAATCGGCGAAGGTGCGCGAGGGGTCGAGCAGAATCGATTCGGCGTCGTCGCGCCCGAGCGGCTTGATTTCCGGCTCGGGATAATCGTTCAACTTCATGGCTCTCACGACAGCGTCGTAGAGCTCTTTGATGGCAACGTCCTTGCCGGACGAGAAATGGTAGGTGCCGCGGCCCTTTCCATCGATGGCCTGCGTCACGACTTTCGCGAGATCGCCGGCGAAACAGAAATCGCGCCGCGCCATCGTCACGAAGCATTTCTGCCCCTTCGACAGACGTGCAAAAAAGATCGGCAGCGGACCGGAGACATTGCGCGGACCGATGACATTGGCAAGCCGAAACGTCACCCAGTCGGTCCCGGAGAATTGCACATAGTTCTCCCCGCACGTCTTGGAAATCGCGTAGCTGGAATTGACGGGGTTGATCGGGTGGTCGAGCGCGATCGGCTGCTGGAGCGGCTTGGTGCCGTAGCACAAGGCCGTCTGGAAATAGATCAGCCGGCCGACCTTGTGCGTCTTGCACGCCTTGGCGATGTTGGCGGTGCCGACTGCATTGACGAGCGCGTCCGTGCTCCAGTCATTCGGGTCCTTATAGGACGCGGCGGTGTGGACCACGACGTCCGGCCCGAAATCGGAGAACAGTCCGTCGACCAGCGCCCCGTCGACGATCGTGTTCTCGACCGTCACCAGATTGGCGTGGCTCCTCAGATTGTCGCGACGCCCCGTCGAGAAATTCTCGACCGACAATACGCGGTCGCCGCGCTCCAACAGAATATCGCATACCGTCGAGCCGATCTGGCCCGAACCGCCCGTCACCAAGACCTTCATGCCCTCGATCCCGTCATCGCTATTGCGCCGCAACGCCGGCGGCCACGGGCTCGTCCAGCAGCCGCCGGTATTCCGCGGCGCGATCATGGAACAGCTGATGCCAAAGTTCGATATTCAGGAAGCCCCAGACCTTGCGCGAGAACTGCTCGACATTCTCAAAATTGGCGAGAATGGCCTCGCTGTCGAAATAGGGCCGCGAGCGCGTCTTCTGCGTCACGAAAATGTCCCTGACATAGTCCTCGAGCTCGCCCGAAAACCATTCCTTGAGCGGCACCGGGAAACCCATCTTGTCGCGGCGCTGATTGAGCTCCTTCGGCAAATCGGCCGCGTAGGTCGATTTGAGAAAATGCTTCATTTGGCCGCCCTTGAATTTGATGTCGGCCGGAATGGTTGCGGCGAACTCGACGACTCGGTGGTCGAGGAGCGGCACGCGCGCCTCGAGCCCGTGTGCCATGGACATCCGATCCTCGACCTGGAGCAGGGCAGGCAAGAGGCATTTGAAATCGAAATGCGTCATCGAATCGAAATAGGCTTCCTTGCGCACATTGCGCTCGGAATTGAACACCGCGGAAAAGCGCTCGAACACCCCCTCGCGGTCGAGGGACGACCAGTCGACCTCGTCCTTCACATCCGAGGAGCGGTCGATCAGCCGGAAATAGCGCTCGTCCAGCGGACCGAACAAGCCCTTCGAGAACAGCTGCCTGATCAGCGGCTTGTACTCCTGCAGCACACCAAGATGCGGCAGGATGGACTCGGGCGTCACGACGAAATTGCCCTGGCGGTAGGTGCCGTCGATCGCGGCCTTTATGCTCTGCTCGAAATACGCGATCAGATAGCGGGCATAGCCGCCGAAGATCTCATCGCCCGCTTGACCTCCGAGCACCACCTTCACGTGCTTGGCCGCGAGGCCGGATACCATGTATTGCGGGAGAGATCCGGGACCCGCCACGGGATGATCGAGATGGTAGATCACCTTCTCGATCGTATTGGGAAAATCGGCTGCGTTGATCTCGATCTCGTGCAGATCGAGTCCTGCCTCGCGCGCGGTAGCCCTCGCATAGCGGCTTTCGTCATAGCCTGGAAACTCGGTGAATTTACCGTGAAAGCCCACCTTGCCGGAGCTCTCCTGCCGCGAGGCCAGGATGGCGATCAGGCTCGAATCGATGCCGCCCGAAACGTAAGCCCCGACCGGCACGTCGGAACGCAGATGGACCTTGATCGAGTCATGCAGGATTTCGCGCATCTGGTCGGTGAACCAACGGAGCGTATGGCTGAAATCGACCTCGTAATGAACGTCCCAGTAGCGGAAGGTCCTCACCTGGCCGCGTTCGACGACGAGCGCGTGGCCGGGCATGAGGGCATGGACTTGCTTGAACAGGCTCTTGTCGCCGATCGTATATTGGAAGGTCAGATACTCGGCCAGCGCGTCGGGATCCGTCGCGATGTCCTGCAAGAAAGGGAGGAGCGCCTTGATCTCGCTCGCAAAATAAAGCACGCCGTTCACAACCGTGTAGTAGAATGGCTTGATGCCGAAACGGTCGCGCGCCGCGAACAGGCGCTCGCCATCCCATAGCGCGAAGGCAAACATGCCCCGCAAATGTTGCAGGCAGTCAACGCCCCATTTGGCATAGCCCGCCAGCACCGTCTCGGTGTCGGAGGTGGAGCGAAACTCCCATCCATCCCGCAACTCGTCCGTGAGTTCGAGATAATTATAGATTTCGCCATTCAATACGATCGCGTTTCCATTCGGCGCCAGCATCGGCTGGCGTCCCGATGGCGACAAATCGATGATGGCGAGCCGGCGATGCGCAAGCCCGGCGATATCGTTCTCAGCCGACCAAACGCCATCGCCATCCGGTCCACGATGGGCGATCAGGGAATTCATCGTCTCGAGCGCGCGGTCCAGCCGCTTGATGGGTCTGCGCGCAAGAGAAACTGCGCCAGCGATGCCGCACATATGCTCACTTTCTTGGACGGCGCAGAACCGTCATGTCAGATTTCAGTTTACCGGTCGGCAGGCAGGGCTTCTATCATCTGCATTCCGGCTTGTCAGCTCTATCCGGCCTTTCTCTGTCCGGCTTTGCCGGCTCTCGCTACCCCTGTGCGGCGATCTCCCGACCCGAACCCTTCGGGATCTGGCCGCCGAAGGGCTTTGACCTGTTCATGCAACGAAAAATCCCGCCGCTCGGCGAATAGCATCCGTGCCGAGAGAATCCCTCGTCGGAGCTCGAGGAAATCACGGTCGATTTTGACAGCGGCGGGCGGCTGTGGAAAGGGATGTTCGGATCCGTATTCGCCGTTCGGCGAATGTCGAAGAGGCAACTCGGCGAAGGAGCGCGCAACGCCTGAACCCGCCAAACGCGATTGGCTTTTCCCCACGATCCTCGGCGTCCTTCTCGCCGGTTGCGTGGTCAGTTTCGCGCTCGCCTGGGTCGGACATCTGGTTCCCCATCAAGAGCTCAAGATCTCGACCGATCGCAATCGCACGACGGCGCCGGTCGCCGCTCCGAAGACGGATAAGCTCCCACGCACGGGTAGCGAGTGAGCGAGGCGGCTTGTCCACGCCCGCGGCGCAAGCCATGAGCGCACGACCTTGCCTTCATCCCGTATCCACGATCTCGAGCTCGTCGATACGAATGCCGCGCTCGGGCTCGGGCCACCCGGAGAACATCACATCCGCGAGGCACATTTCCCCGACATCGGGGTCGCCGTAGATCTCGGTGACATAGCCTTTGGCATCGGGCTCGAGTCCATGTCCTTGCCACGCCCGCGATTGCCTACGAAATCGCACATGATCGCCGATTTTCATGTCTCAGGATCCCCACCATCCTCGAGCCAAGATCAAGCTCGCGCGGCCCATAACGCACGATTCGCGGCGTTTGTTCCAGCCTCCGAGAAATCATTTGTAGCCGACGAGCGTCTGCCCCATCCTCATCCGATCACCGATACCGATCCTCGCGTGCCCGCATGAATCTGCGCCAGATGGAACATTTCGTCGCCGTGGCGCGGCGGTCCAACATGACGGCCGCGGCGCATGATCTCGGCGTCGCGCAACCCACGCTCACGCGCACCATCCGGGCGCTCGAGCAGGAGCTGGGCGTCCCGCTCTTCGAGCGGCTGGTGCGCGGCGTGGAGCTGACGATCTACGGGCGCAGCCTCCTCAGACATGCCGAGACGGTCGGCGTTCAGCTCGAGGATGCAGCGAGAGAGATCTCGTCCCTGCGCGGGGGAACGGTCGGCACGGTGACCATCGGCGCAGGGCCCGCCTGGCTGCGTCGGATCCTGCCGCTCGCCGTGGCGCGGATCATCGCCGACAGCCCCTCGATGAAGGTTCGGATCGAGGGAGGCTTCGACGACGCGCTGCTGCGGGGCCTGCGCCGCGGCGAGATCGAGTTCGTGGTCGCGGAGCTGCCCTCGGCCGAGACGGCGCGCGATCTCAAGATCGAACCGCTCACCTCCGACGAGCTGCGGGTCTGCTGCCGCCAGGGCCATCCACTCGCCGGCGGCGGCGCCTTGGACCCGTCGGCGTTGCAAGCTTTCGCCTGGATCATGCCGCCTGGCCCGACACGCGCGCAGAAGCGCTTGAGCGCCCTCTTCGTGGCGCTGGACCTGCCGCCGCCGAACATCGTCGTCGAGACGGAATCGATGGCCTTCCTGCTTCAGCTCCTCCACCATTCGGACCTCTTGACCTTCACCGTCTCGACCACCTTGCAGGCAGCCGATGGAAAGGGGTTGACGCTGCTCGATGTGCCGGCGCTTTCGGCCAATCGCCAGGCCGGGATCATCAGCCGCAGGGCCGGCTGGCTGTCTCCTGCCTCCGAAGCCGTGATCGCCGAGCTGAAGCGTCTCTGCGCAGCGGATCCGCATAATTGACCCATGCTCAATCCGTATCGGTCACAGCCCAGAAATCATTTGTAGCTATCGATCCTCTGGCGCATCCTCGTCCCAAGGCGCAGAAAATCGCGTCGGGACTATGCAAAGATCATTTCCGGGAGGACAGGGTGAAGAACACCGAGCTCACGCGCCGGTCGGCGCTCCTCAGCGTCGCGGCGCTGGCGTCCACCATGAGGATCCGTCCGGGGTTCGCGGCATCCGTTTCCCCGATCACCATCGTCATCAACCAGTCGCCCTGGTTCGACTCGTTCAGCAAGACCGTCGAGCTCTACGAGCATGAGAGCGGCAACAAGGTCGAGCTCGACGTCAATCCCTTCGCGGGGTCCTTGGAGAAGCAGCGCAATTCGGTGCGTGCCGCCGCCGGCGCCTATGACATCTTGATCATGAATTCCGGCTGGTTTCCGGAGATGTATGCGGGCGGCTTCGTCGATCCGATCATCGATATCGATCCGGGCTTCAAGCTCGATCCGGACGTCTACACGCTCGGCGACACGGTCTTCTACGATGCGCAGAAGAAGACCATGACGCCGGCCGGCAAGCTGATGTCGGTGCCGATATCCCCCTTGATCCCGCTATTGTTCTACCGGGGCGATCTTTACAAGGAGAGGGGGCTCGCGACGCCCGAGACCTTTGCGGCGCTCGAAGCCAATGCCAAGGCGCTTCACAAGCCGCCTTCCATCTACGGCATCGTGCAGCGCGGCGCGCGCGGCCCCCATACGGTCGCCTATGATTTCTATCCCTATTTGTTCGGCCATGGCGGCGCCATCTTCAAGGATCCGGCGGGCGGCGACTATACCGTCACGTTGAACAGCGCCGAGGGGCGCGCCGCGCTCGATTACTATATCCGGCTCGCCAAGGAGGCAGGCCACCCCAAGACCGCCTCGCTCGATCAGGCCGAGGTCGTCCAGAACATGCTCATCGGCAAGGCGGCGCACATCATGCCCGTCGTCGCCGCTTGGTCGCAGATGGACGACGCCGACAAGTCGGCCGTCGTCGACAAGGTCGAATTTGCCCCGGTGCCGCATCTCGAGGGCCTGCCGAGCCGCCCCGGCCTCGGCCATTGGCTCGGCGGCATCTCGCGCAACGTGCCGGATGCGCGCAAGCGGGCGGCCGTCGAATTCCTGCGCTGGTTCCAGACGAAGGATGCCCAACTCGCAACCGCCAAGGCCGGCGGCATCCCGGTCAACGCGGCGGTCTATCGCGATCCGATCGCCCAAGACCGGAGAAACCGCTGGATGAAGCCGCTCGCGGCCTCGCTGCCCACGGCCGTCAATCCTTACCAGTTCCCCGAATCGGGCGAGGTCATCGCCATCCTCGAGCTGGGGCTCAACCGCGCCATCGCGGGCGAGCTCTCCGCGGTCGACGCCTTGAACGGCATGGCCGACCAGGTGCATGCCGTGATGGAGAAATACCGCTATCGCACCGGCGAGCTCGCGGCCCTCAAATAACCTGCGCGCGTCGCCGGCCGGAACAGCCGAATGACCGCGTTGTCGCTCACCGAGAGAGCAGCCCATGCCCCGGCCCGACCCGGGCGGCCGGCGATGGGCGATGATCGGCTGTGGCGCTGGATCACTTTTGCTCCCGCCCTCCTGCTGATGCTGCTTCTCACCGTCGTGCCGCTCGCGGGTCTCGTCGCGACGAGCTTCCACGACATCGCCTGGTCGAAGGGGCTCGCGACCTGGACCGGCGTCGGGTTTGCCCATTACGGCGAGCTGTTCTCCGATTCGCTCTTCGCGATCGGGCTTGCCAATACCCTCGTCTTCGCGCTCGGCGCGGTCACGGGCCAGATGCTGTTCGGCTTCGCGCTGGCCTTGCTGGTCAGCCGGATCACCCGAGGCAGGGTGCTCTACAGGGCGGTCTTCATCCTGCCCATCCTCATACCCGGCATCGTCGTCGGGGCCATCTGGAAGCTGATGCTCAACTATGATTTCGGGCTCGTGAACCAGCTTCTCGCGCTCCTCCGCTCAGGCCCGTTCGACTGGCTCGGATCCTCGGCGAGCGCGCTACCTTCGGTGATCGCCGTCGACATCTGGCATTGGACGCCCTTCTGCTTCCTGCTCTTCCTCGCCGGGCTCGAATCCCTGCCGCGCGACGTCTACGAGGCCGCCAGGATCGACGGGGCGACGGGCTGGCAGCAGCTGCGCCACATCACCATCCCGTTGCTGGCGCCGATGATCTTCGTCACCTTCGCTTTCCGGCTGATGCTGGCCTTCAAGGTGTTCGACGAGGTCTATCTCCTCACCGGCGGTGGACCGGGGACCGCGACCGAGGTCGTGAGCTTCACGCTCTACCAGCGCTTCTTCACCGAGGATCGGGCGGGCTACGGCTCGGCGATGTCGGTCGCGATCATCCTGATCGTGGCGCTCCTGCTGATCGTGGCGCTCGGCCTGCGCCGCCGCGGGGAGGCCGCCGCGTGAGAGCCCGGTCGAGCCTGCACGCTCCGAACGCGGGCGTCCATCTCATCTTGTTCACAGCCGCGCTCGTCGTCGTCACCCCGGTGCTCTGGGTGATCGCCGCCGGCTTCCGCACCCAGATCTCGCTCCTCGTCGGCGATCTCCTGTTCACGCCGACGCTCGCGAGTTTCCGCGAGGTCTTGTTCTCGAAGACATCCGATTTCCTGTTGAACTACCGCAACTCGATCGTCGTCGGCCTTTCCAGCATGGCGATCTGCCTCGCGGCCGCGACCTTGGCGGCCTGGTCGCTCCACCGCATGCGCTGGCCGCGCTGGACGGTGCACGGCTTCCTCGCTTGGGCGCTCGCCTTCCAGATGATCCCGCCGGTCGCTCTGGCGAGCGCCTGGTACACGCTGGCGCGCCTCGTCGGGCTCGACGACACGCTCCTCGGTCTCGTGCTCGCCCATGCGACGCTCAACCTGCCGATGGCGCTCTGGATGATCTCGGTCTTCGTGCGCGAGGTGCCGCGCGAGCTCGAGGAGGCGGCGCGCATCGACGGCGCCTCGACGCCGATGATCCTGTGGCGGGTGGTCCTGCCGATCATCAGGCCCGGCCTCGCCGCCGCCGGCATCCTGAGCTTCGTCTTCAGTTGGAACGAGTTCGCGGTCGCCTTGAACCTCACCATGAAGCAGACCGCGACCGTTCCCGTCGCCATCGCCAAGTTCGCCCAGGATTTCGAGATCCAATATACGCAAATGGCGGCGACGGCGGCGCTGTCGATCCTTCCCGCCTTGATCCTGCTGCTCATCGGTCAGCGTCATATCGTCAGCGGCCTGACGCAGGGCGCCGTCAAATAGCCAGGCGCGCCGAGCGCCACCTTCCCCCGGAGACCGAGATGAAGACCGTTTTCGTCCTGTTCGATTCCCTCAATCGCCACCTCCTCGGCTGCTATGGCGGGAGGCGCGTGCCGACGCCGAATTTCGACCGGCTGGCGCGCCGCTCCACGACCTTCGAGCGCCATTATGTCGGCAGCCTGCCCTGCATGCCGGCGAGGCGCGACATGCTGACCGGGCGGCTCACCTTCCTGCATCGGAGCTGGGGCCCGCTCGAGCCCTTCGACAACGCCTTTCCCGAGCTCCTGCACGAGGCCGGCATCTATAGCCACCTCGTCACCGATCACTTCCATTATTGGGAGGATGGCGGGGCCACCTACCACAACCGCTACGATAGCTACGAGTTCGTGCGCGGCCAGGAGGGCGACCCCTGGAAGGCGATGGTGCAGCCGCATTGGGAGAGGCTGCGCGAGATGTACCATGCGCGCCAGTTCAGCAGCGAGCGCCGGCAGTATTTCTCGCAAAACATCGTCAACCGCGAATTCATCAAGGAGGAGCGGGACTTTCCCTCCGTCCAGTGCTTCGCGCATGGTCTCGATTTCCTCGACCGCAACCGTGGCGCGGATGGTTGGCTCTTGCAGATCGAGACTTTCGATCCCCATGAGCCGTTCCAGGCCCCGGCCCGGTTCAAGCAAGCTTTCGAGACCGGTTGGAACGGGCCGATCCGCGACTGGCCGCGCTATGGAAGGGTCGACGAGCTGCCGCAGGAATGCGAGGAGCTGCGCGCCAACTACTACGCCGTCGTCGCCATGTGCGACTTCCTGCTCGGCCAGCTCCTCGATGATTTCGACCGGCACGAGATGTGGAAGGACACCGCGCTCATCGTCACGACCGATCACGGCTTCCTGCTCGGCGAGCATGATTTCTGGGCCAAGAACCGGATGAACATCTATGAGGAGGTAGCCCGCATTCCCCTGTTCGTTCACGATCCGCGCAGGCCATCCCTCGGGGAGCGGTCGAGCGCGCTCACCCAGACGATCGATCTCGCGCCGACCTTCCTCGATCTTTTCGGTGTCGCCTGCGCGGCGGAAATGGACGGCATCTCGTTGCTGAAGGCTGCGCGGGGAGACCGCCTGCGCGAGGCCGCGATCTTCGGCTATTTCGGCGGAGCCGTGAACATTGCCGATGGCCGCTTCACCTATCACCGCTTCCCCGCCGATCTGCACAGCCAGGAGATCAACCAGTATACGCTCATGCCGACCCATATATTTTCGCCCTTTACGCCCGAGGAGCTCGCCAATGCGAGCCTCGCCGAGCCGTTCGGCTTCACCAAGGGCGCGAAGCTTCTGAAGATCCCGGTCATCGAACGCTCGCCGATGTATCGCAACTACGGCCCCGGCGCGCTGCTGGAGAGCGACACGAGACTTTACGATCTCCGCCTCGACCCGGCGCAGGCACATCCCCTCGACGACCCGGCCGAGGAGGCCCGCTTGACGAAGCTGATGGCCGGCTTGATGCGCGCCAATGAGGCTCCGCCGGAGGCCTTCGCCCGGCTGGGGCTGCGGCCGGCGGAAGGGCAGGGCTCCTTGTCGCCCGCGGTGGCGCCGTGACGGCCGGCCGCCTGAGGCCGCTCGTCGGCGATCTTCGCCAGATCGCCAGCGTCCGCAAGATCGTGCTCGATGACGGGCCCGAGACCGGCGTGCGCGCGCTCGCCTTTTCGAGCGGCGGCGGCCTGGACTTCTGGGTTCTGTCGGATCGCAGCCTCGATATCGGCACGGTGGCCTTCCGCGGCGTTCCGATGGCTTGGCAAGCGCCGGCGGGCTTCCGCAGCCCCGCCCTCACGGCGCTCGAGGGCGACGGCGGAATGGGCTTCAACCGGTCATTCTCGGGCTTCCTCGTCACTTGCGGGTTGGACCATATTCGGCGGGTCCGGAACGGCCACCCCCAGCATGGCCGTCTTCCCTATACGCCGGCGCGCGTGACGGCCTACGGCGAGAGTTGGGAGCGCGGCGCGCCACTCCTGTTCTGCGAGGGCGAGGTGGTGCAGGCCCGCTATGGCGGCGAGGCCTTGCGCTTGCGCCGCCGCGTCGAAGCACCGATCGGCGGCGCAACGCTGCGCATCCTGGACGAGGTCGAGAACCTCTCCGACGATGCCGGGCCGCAAGCGCTCCTCTACCATTTCAATCTGGGCTTTCCGGCGATCGGCGGAGGTTCGACGGTCGGGCTCGATGACAGGCTGCTTCTCGGACCGATCGAGCTGCCCGAGACGGACGGAGCGCCGCACGGCGATTGCCACGCCGTCGATCAGGCGGCGCGCCGGACATGCACCGTAGCCACCCCGCATGCGGCCGGGCGCCTCGGGATCTCCTTCGCATTCGATACCGCTAGCTTGCCGTATCTTCAGATCTGGCGGGATCTCAGGCCAGGCATCGGCGTTCTCGCGATCGAGCCTTGCACCAGCGATCGTGGCGCGGACGGCGCGAGCGGCCCCGAACCCGTCCTGCCGGGCGGCGAGCGCCGCCGCTATGGGGTCGAGGTCGGCTTCGCCGGCGACGCGCCGAAGCTCGGGTCGTTTGATTGAAGGCGTCCCCCGACGCGCCGCCGCCTCGCGGGAAGACGATGGCGATCGCATCAACGATGTGATTGGTATTCTCGACAGCAAACAGCAAGTTCCATCCTGTTGAGCGCAATAGTCGCCGGCGAAAGTCTTTTCGCAATCGATTAACCGAATCGAAAACTTATCGGCGCGTCATGGAGCGGTTCAACGAGGGGGATGACATGTCGGGTTCTGCTTGCGGCGTCGCGTCAGAGCGTGGAACGGTGCGTGCCGCCTCGTTCGCCGTTCGCCCCGCCGCGAGAGCCCCGGCCGGGAAGAGCGCGTGACCGATCAGCTCCGCGCGGGGCAAGATTTGCCGTCCGGACGCTTGCATTTCGGGATCAGAGGCAGGCTCTTCGGCGCTCTTGCGGCGGTTGCGAGCCTGACCCTGATCGCCAGCGTCGTCGCGTTCCTGTCATATGGGCATATCGGGCGAAGCTTCCAGCGCATCGAACATGAAGGCATTCCGGCAATCGATCATGCGGTCAAGCTCGTTCTCGAGGCGGACGAGCTCGCGGCGGCGTCCTCCGCTTTGATCGCGATCGACGATCGGGCGGCACTGGCCGCCGCCGTCGCCCGTGTCCAGCTCGAGCGCCGGGAGCTCGGAGAGACCCTCGATGCCCTCGATGTCGGTTTGATCGGCTGGAGCGCCTATGCCGACCTGATCGACAGCGTCAACATCCTGGAAAGCAACGCGATCAGCCTCGCGGCGTCGATCGAGCGACGCCTCGCGGCGACG
The DNA here is from genome assembly GCA_044445965.1 of Hyphomicrobiales bacterium. Classification (GTDB taxonomy): domain Bacteria; phylum Pseudomonadota; class Alphaproteobacteria; order Rhizobiales; family Beijerinckiaceae; genus GAS188. The sequence continues at coordinate 2,934 of JBIOEJ010000137.1, read as the reverse complement.
GCAGAGCGTGAGAGGCTGGGATCGGAGGCGCGGGCCGCCCATGAGCGCTTGGTCGAGAAGCTCGCTCCACTGTTGGACGACGCCGAGTTCAACCTGATGACCGGCCTGCAATCGGCCGGAGAGCTGCATGACCAGGCGGCCATCGGCCGCTCCCTCGCTCAGTTGGCGGACCATGACGCACTGGCGGTGCAAGCGCTCTCGGACCTTCGGGCCGAGAGCAATATCGTGCTCGGAATCTTGACCGAAGTCTCCTTGGCTCCGAGCGCCGACCTGCTGCCGCCGCTGCGCGATCGGTTCATCGCCAGCAGCTACCGCGCGAGGCAAGCCGTGAGCACGCTGGGCGATGCGGAGGGCGCGCGCGAGCTGCTGAGCGCGCTCGAGACGCTTCTCGCCTTTGGCAAGGAGGGGCATGGCGTCTTCGAGGCGAGAACGAGCGAGTTGGCGGAAATCCCCAAAGGTTGGCAGCTGGCGGCGACGAACCAAGCCGTTGCGGCGACGCTCGCGAGAGAGGCGCAAAGCGCGGTCGAGCGCGCGCAGGCAGCGTCGGCGGGAGCGTTGGCGGGGTCGCGTGGCGCCATCCAGGAAAGCCAAGCCGTGCTGATCGGCTTGGTGCTCGTCAGCCTCGTCATCGCCTCTGCGATCACGTGGTTCTATGTCGGCAACGGGCTGTTGCGGCGCCTGGGCGCCCTCAACCAGGCCATGCTGTCCCTCGCAGGCGGCAATCTCGCGGTGATGATCCCTCACGAAGGGCGAGACGAGCTCTCTCGCATGGCCGTGGCGGTCGAAGTCTTCAAGAAGAACGCCATCCGGTCCCGCGAAATGGAGGCCGACAAGGAACAAGGGCGCATGGAGGAGCTGAAGCGGCGCGAAGCGTCCTTCCGGCTGCTGTTTCACAGCAACCCGATCCCGATGTGGGTATTCGCCAAGGAAAGCTTGCGCTTCCTCGCCGTCAATGATGCGGCGGTCGCGCATTACGGCTATAGCCGCCATCAGTTTCTTGCCATGTCGATCCTCGACATCAGGCCGGGCGAAGACCGGGAAGAGATCAGAAAGCTCGCTGGGACGGGGAAGGACAATTATCGGCTCGGGACCCGAAGCCATATCAAGGCGGACGGCACGGCGATCCAGGTTGTCATCTATTCGCAAGCACTGACCTATGAAGGCCACCCGGCAATACTTGTGGCCTCCATCGATAACACCGAACGCAAGCGTGCCGAAGACGAGCTCGAGCGGACGCGGGAGTTCCTGAACACGATCATCGAGAGCGTGCCGGTGTCGATCGTGGTCAAGGACGCGAGAGACTTCCGCTATGTTCTGGTCAACCGCGCCGGCGAAGAGTTCTGGGGAATTTCCCGTGACGAGGTCATCGGGAAAAACGCCTACGAGATCTATCCGAAGGACTCGGCCGACACCATCACGGATCGCGACCGTCAATTGCTGCAGGCCGGCCGCCAGCTATTCTTCGAGGATTACACGACTGGCACGCCGCGCAGGGGGCCGCGGGCGGTCAGCGTGAGGAGCGTCCCGATCCTCGGCCAGGATCAAAAACCCAAATATCTATTGAAAGTCATCGAGGACATCACCGAACGCAAGCAGGCCGAACGGCAGATCGCCCATCTTGCCCATCACGACCCTTTGACCGATCTGCCGAACCGCGCAGCCCTCAAGGAGCGCCTCGCTTCGACACTCGAGCGTGCGGCCGATTCAGGTGCCGGCTTCGCCATCCTGTGCATGGATCTCGACCGGTTCAAGGAGATCAACGACGTCTTCGGGCATTCGGTGGGTGACGAGCTGTTGTGCGAAGCCGCACGGCGGCTGCGGATAGCGGCCGGCGACGCCTTCCTGGCACGTCTCGGCGGCGACGAGTTCACCCTGATCGTGGCCGACGGCCCCCAACCCGCGGCCGCCGTCGAGCTGGCCGATCGGCTGCTCGCGGCGGTCGTCGACGATGTGGTGATCGAGGGGAATCAGCTTCGCATAGGCCTCAGCATCGGCGTTGCGATCTTTCCGATGGACGGCACCGACGCGACCTCTCTTCTCGCCAATGCCGATGCCGCGCTCTATCGCGCCAAGTCGGAAGGGCGCGGAGTAGCCCGCTTCTTCGAGGCCGACATGGACAAACGGCTGCGGGAGCATCGCGCCTTGCAGCACGATCTGAAATCGACCATCGGGCGCGGCGAGCTGGCTTTGCACTATCAACCCCAGGCGCGCATCGGCGGGGCGGTCGTCGGGTTCGAGGCGCTTATCCGCTGGAGCCATCCGACCCGCGGATCGGTGCCCCCGAGCAGCTTCATCCCGGTAGCGGAGGAAAGTGGGCTCATCATCGCGATCGGCGAATGGATTCTGCGCGAAGCCTGCCGCGAAGCGGCCTCCTGGCCGCGTCCGCTGCAAGTTGCGGTCAATCTCTCGCCGGTCCAGTTCCAGCATGGCGACTTGCCGGCCCTCGTCCATGCCATCCTCCTCGAAACCGGCCTTGCGGCCAGCCGTCTCGAGCTCGAGATCACCGAGGGCGTCTTGATCGGCGAGCCGTCGCGCGCCTTGTCGATTCTGCGCAGGCTGAAGACGCTCGGAGTCAAGGTCGCCATGGACGATTTCGGAACCGGATATTCCTCCTTGTCCTACTTGCAGTCCTTTCCCTTCGACAAGATCAAGATCGACCGTACCTTCGTCGCCAATCTCGAGCTCAATCCCCAATCCGCCGCGATCATCCGCGCGGTCATCGGGCTCGGGCGCGGGCTCGGCCTGCCGATCGTCGCCGAAGGCGTCGAAACCGAGGGCCAGCTCGCTTTTCTGGCCCATGAGGCATGCGACGAGGTGCAAGGCTACCTGATCGGGCGGCCATGCCCCATCGCCGACCATGCCGAATTGGTGGGCCGACGGTCGGCGGGCCTCCTCAAACGCCGCTCTCCCTGACCTCGATCAGCCTCGCGGCCG
>JBIOEJ010000136.1:0-15107 GCA_044445965.1 Hyphomicrobiales bacterium | reverse complement strand
TTTCGTCCAACCCCCGATGGGGCGCGGCCGTTTTGCCCTGCACGTTCGTCGTCGATCTTGCCAATATCGAAATTTTGGCTGCGATCGCCCCCTGCTTGCCGGACCAAAACGACTCGCGTCCCGGCCACGGGCTGTATGTCAACACGCCCTAGTGCCCGAACAGCGTTTGGAACATGATGCGGCCGGGCACCGCGAAGGGGATCGCGAGTGCTCCGAAGACAAGGCCGCGCATGATCCCCCGATGCTGCCCGATTTCGCCTGCCCGCGCGGCATGCACCGCCCGCCACAGGCTCCACAGAGTGAAGAGGGCCAGCAAATGTAGCCAGCTGATCGGGCCGAGATTGGGTGGAACCGGCCGATCCAGGATCAGGAGCGCGCTGACGCAGACGATGATCATCGCCGCGATCCAGGCGCGGCCGAGTGCGCGATGCAGCGGCGTGCCCTTGGGTCGCAGCAATTGCACCGGGGCCATCACCACGGCGAGTGAGACCGCAGCCACATGCAGCTTGATGATGGCGGGCGCTTCGATCAGGGGCGCGAGGGTCATGCCGGCATCCGTAACGTATCGCGGCTCGCGCCGAAAGCCGGTCCACGGCCGGAATCGGCTTGCCACGCCATAGGCTTGCAGTAGGGTGCGGGAACGCTTTTCGCGACAGGGGCGGCCAACGACGCCGATCAGTGCCTTGCAGTCTCCGGCCGAGGTCACGGCGCTGTTCGACGCCGCCATGGCGGCGCGCGCCAACGCTTATGCGCCCTATTCGCATTTTCCGGTCGGCGCGGCTTTGCGTTCGGTGGAAGGCAGGATATTCGCCGGCTGCAACGTTGAGAACGCCTCATACCCGATCGGCACATGCGCCGAGGCCGGCGCCATCGCCGCCATGCTCGCTCAAGGTCATAAGGGGATCGCCGAATTCCTGGTCGTGGGCGGTGCCGACCAGGTCGTCACCCCTTGCGGAGCCTGTCGTCAGCGACTGCGCGAATTCGCCGCGCCTGGGGTGCTCGTCCATTGTGCGACGCCTTCAGGAACGCGCAGCACCTATTCGGTTGCCGCATTGCTGCCAGTTTCTTTTGGTCCCGGACACTTGGCGGAGCCGCGTTGAGACAGCTTCCTTTGCGGTCGTGCCTCTGCCATAGCAACGGCGGAATTGCTGATGCGTTCGGCCGTTGCTTCGCGGACGTGGCGCAGTCGCGTATCGGCGCGTAAAATTCGACTGCGGCCTCGCGGGTCGATCGCGTCGACCGTCGGCATCGTGAATCGCTTCCCGGTCGATCAGGCATATCAGGGGGTGCCATGTATTCCGATCAAGATCCCGAACGCGTGATGGAGCTTCTGCGCGCTCGCGGATTGCAAACATCGGTCGATGTCGGCCTGGTCACGGGGACGGGGCTCACCAACATCGCCAAGGAGGTCGAAAGTCCGCTCGAGGTGCTCTATGAAGAGCTGCCCGGGTTCCCGCGGGCCTTGGTGTCGGGCCATGCCAGTCGCCTGGTGATCGGCAATATCGGGCGTTTGCGGGTCGCGGTCATGCAGGGGCGCTCGCATTATTACGAGCACGGCGATGCCCAAGGCATGCGCACCCCCATCGAGGTGTTGTTGCGGCTCGGGGCCCATTCGGTCGTGCTGACGAGCGCGGTCGGCTCGACCAAGCCGCATTTGCGGCCGGGCGCGCTGACCATTGTCACCGATCATCTCAACCCGTCGGGGGTGAACCCGCTGTTGAACGAGCCTGGCGATGCCCGCTTCGTCGCCATGAACGATGCCTATGATGCCCCCTTGCGCCACCGCCTGAAGCGGGCGGCGGCGAGCCAAGGCGCGCTCCTCAACGACAGTATCTACATGTTCGTGCCCGGACCGAGCTTCGAGACGCCGGCCGAGATCCGCATGGCCGCGATGCTGGGCGCCGATATTGTCGGCATGTCGATCGTGCCGGAGACCATCATCGCCAGGCGCTACGGCCTCAAGGTCGCGGCGGTCTGCGCCGTCACCAATCTCGGCGCCGGCATCGAAGGCGCGGCGCCGAGCCACAATGAGACGAAGCGCATGGCGGCGACCGCCGCCATCTCGCTGCGGCGCATCTTCGACACCTTCATCAGGACCCTCGACGATGCTTGAGGCGCGTGCCGTCCATGACGCCAGACGCGCGCTCGCCTGCCTCGACCTGACCGATCTCGGCGAGGCCGCGACGGCGCAGAGCGCGGCAAGTCTCTGCGCTCGTGCCGTCGCCCCGCGAAAAGTGGCGGCGGTGTGCTTGTGGCCGCGTTTCGTCAGCCTCGCCAAGCGCAAGCTCGCGAGGAGCGGCGTGAAGGTAGCAACCGTCGCCAATTTTCCCTCCGGGGAAGAAAGGCTCGGAAAGGTCCGCGCGGCGATCGAAGCAATGCTGCACGACGGCGCCGACGAGATCGACCTCGTGATCCCCTATCGGCGCCTGATCGCCGGCAGGCCGCGCACGGTGACGGCGCTGCTGCGCGCCGCGAGGGCCACGATCCAGGCGCCGGCGATCCTGAAGGTGATTCTGGAAACCGGCGAATACCCGAGCGCCGCGCTGATCGCCGACGCCGCCCGGCGCGCGATCGGGGAGGGGGCGGATTTCCTCAAGACCTCGACCGGCAAGTCCAGGACCTCGGCGACCCCCGCCGCGGCGCGCCTGCTTCTGGAGGCGGCGAAAGCCGCCGGCCGGCCCGTCGGGGTCAAGGTCTCGGGCGGTGTCCGCACGCCAGCCGACGCCTCGGCCTATCTCGCTCTTGCCGATGAGATCATGGGGCCGAATTGGGCCGAGCCGCGGACCTTCCGCTTCGGCGCGAGCGGGCTTCGCGATGCCCTCCTCGCGGCGCTCGGCGAGGGCCAGGACGAGGAAACCAAGGCAAACGAAACCAAGGTGGCGCGCTATGCGTATTGATTTTTGGCAATGCGGCGAGCAAGCCCCGTTGCAGCAATGCCGCAGGCGCGGCGCATGAACCAAGCTCGCCCGTTGAACCTTCGCTACGATTCGGATTCGAGGCCGCAGCCCACGAGTTGGCGCGGCGGGGGCGTCGATGCACCCCCGCTTTCGCAGGCATTGCGGGTCGAGTGGCGCTATTCGTCCGGCGAGATCCCTGCCGAAATATGGGAGAGGTGCTTTCCCGCGCCGCTCGAGGGCGTCTGGCTCTACGAGACGTTGGAGCAATCCGGGCTCGAGGAGCAGTTCAGCTTCGCCTACGCGCTCGTCTTGCGCGGCGAAGCGATTGTCGCCGTGGCGCCTGTCTTCACGGCGCTCCTTCCCATTTCGCTGATCGCGCCGAATATCGTCGATCAAGCCTTGAGCTTGGGCGGGCGCCTCTTCGAGCATTTGCGCTTCCAGAAGACCTTGTTCGTCGGCTCGCCCTGCGCCGACGCAGGAAATGTCGGAACCGTGCCTGGGGTGACGCTCGCCGAGGTCGCGCCTGCGCTTCAAGAAGCGCTGTGGAAACGGGCGCGCGAGAGCGGCGCGGCCAGCCTCGTCTGGAAGGATTTTCCGGAATCGAGCTGGGGCGTGTTGCGGGACCTGTCCCGCAATGCGGGCTTGTGCGAGGCAGTCAGCTATCCCGGCACGCAGATATTGAAAATCGGGCGCGATTTCGATGCTTATTTGCAGCGCCTGTCGGGGAACAGGCGCCATAATCTACGCAAGAAGCTGCGGCTCTCGCGCAGCCATGTCGAGATCGAGGTGGACATCCTGTCGCAGCCCGACGAGGCGCTGATCGAGGATGTCTGGCGGTTGTTCCAGAACACTTATGAGCGGGCGACCACCAGGTTCGAGCGCTTGACCAAGAGGTTCTGGGAGATCGCGGCCCGGCAGCCGCAATCCAGGCTGATCGTGCTGCGCGAGCGCAAGAGCGGCAAAGCCGCCGCCTTCATGCTGGTGATCCTGAAGGGCAAGCGGGCCATCAACAAATTCATCGGGATAGATTATGGCTTGAGCAGCAAAGCCTATCTCTATTTCCGGCTCTGGGAAGAATTCATGCGCTTCGCCATGCGGGTCGGCGCCGAGGACGTTCAAAGCGGCCAGACCGGCTATCGCGCCAAGCTCGATGTCGGCCACGAATTGGTGCCGCTCAACAATTTCTTCCGTTACCGCAACCCATTCATCCACAAGCTGGCCTGCCTCTTGGCGAAGCGCATCTCTTGGAGCACGCTCGATGAAAATTTGAGCCGCGCCCTCGAGTCGCGCGCTTGGCGCAATGCGCAGGCGCGCGCGGCCGGCAAGGACGCGCGCTGACCAGGGCCCGGAGCTCGAGCTCCCATGGGGTCCGCAGGAAGATCGTGGTCGGTCACGAGCACGGTCTCGCCGCCGGCGGCGAGACGCACATAAAGGTATTAATGGTCGTATCTTAGACTATACTATACTATAATATACTATAATATGTCGCGGGCGCTGCCGTGGGGGCAGGAGCCGCGGCGCCCTCGGCCGGAGCGCCTGCCTTGGCGGCCGCGCGTTCCTTGGCCTTGGTGCCGGGCAGGGCTTTCTTCGGATTGTTGCGGGGCGCACGCTTCAGCACGCCTTCGGCATCGAGAAAGCGCAGCACCCGGTCGGTCGGCTGGGCGCCCTTTGCCATCCAGGCTTTGGCCTTCTCCACGTCGAGCACGACGCGCTTTGCGGGGCTGTCTTTCGCCAGCATCGGATTATAGGTGCCGATCTTCTCGATGAAGCGGCCGTCGCGCGGCGCGCGCGCATCGGCGACCACGATGGCGTAGAAGGGGCGCTTCTTGGCGCCGCGGCGGGTCAGGCGGATTTTCAGGGACATTCGGGTTCTCCGTGAATGCTCTTCGATCAGGGGACTAAACGATGGTGGATGTTGGCGGGGCGCTCATCTCTAGGGGTCTGCGCCGGAAGCCTTTCCTCCCGCTGGCGGGAAGAGAGAAGGGCGAGGGGCTGGCGTCACTTCTTCTTCCCCCCGAATGGGCTGAAGCCTCCGGATAGGCCAGGGAAACCGGCGCCGAGTCCGGGGAGCTTGCCGCCGAGACCCGGGAGCGAGCCGGGCTTTGGGCTTCCGAACAGGCTCTGCGGGGGTGCGGCCGGGATGCGCGGGGGCGCGCTGTTCGACGCCGGCGCAGCGGCACCGGCCGGGAACCCCGCAGGCAATTGCCCGCCGAGCTGCTGCTTGATGGTCTCGAGCTGCTCCGGCGTCAGCTTCGACAGGTCGAGGCCCGCGAGCGGATCGCCACCGCCGCCGCCCATGCCGAACATCGAAGCCATCTTGCCCATCATGCCGCCCTTGCCGCGGCCCATCATCTTCATCATGTCCGCCATCTGGCGGTGCATCTTCAGCAGGCGGTTGATGTGCTCGGGTGTCGTGCCCGAGCCCGCCGCGACGCGGCGCTTGCGCGAAGCCTTGAGGATATCGGGATTGGCCCGTTCCCGCGGCGTCATCGAATCGATGATCGCCATCTGGCGCTTGACCATGCGGTCGTCGAGGCCGGCATTGGCGATCTGATCCTTCATCTTGGCGATGCCGGGGATCATGCCCATGATGCTGCCCATGCCGCCGAGCTTCGACATCTGCTGCAGCTGCTCGCGCAGATCGTTGAGGTCGAAGCGTCCCTTGCGCATCTTCTCGGCGATGGCGAGGGCCTTGTCGCGGTCGATGGTCTCGGCCGCCTTCTCGACCAGCGAGACGATGTCGCCCATGCCGAGGATGCGGTTGGCTATGCGCGCTGGGTGGAAATCCTCGAGCGCATCGACTTTCTCGCCGACGCCCATCAGCTTGATCGGCTTGCCGGTGACGGCACGCATCGAGAGCGCGGCGCCGCCGCGACCGTCGCCGTCGATGCGGGTGAGCACGATGCCGGTGAGGTCGAGGCGCCCCTCGAAGGCGCGCGCCGTATTGACGGCGTCCTGGCCGGTCAGCGCATCGGCGACGAGGAGCGTCTCATGCGGGTTGGTGGCGGCCTTCACTTGCGCCGCCTCGGTCATCAGCTCGTCATCGACCGTGGTGCGGCCGGCGGTGTCGAGCATGACGACGTCGTAGCCGCCGAGGCGCGCCGCCTCGACCGCGCGCCGCGCGATCTGCACTGCATTCTGCCCGGCGAGGATCGGCAAGGTCGCGACACCGACCTGCTCTCCGAGCACTGCGAGCTGCTCCATCGCGGCCGGGCGGCGTGTGTCGAGCGAGGCCATCAGCACGCGCTTGCCCTGGCGCTCGGTGAGCCGCTTGGCGATCTTCGCGGTCGTCGTCGTCTTGCCCGAACCTTGCAGGCCGACCATCAGGATCGGCACCGGCGGCACGGCATTGAGCGAGATCGGTTCGGCCTCGCCGCCGAGCGTGTCGACCAGCGTGTCGTGCACGATCTTGACGACCATCTGGCCCGGCGTGACCGACTTCACCACCTCCGCGCCGACGGCGCGGGCGCGCACCTTGTCGGTGAAGGCGCGCACCACGTCGAGCGCCACATCGGCCTCGAGCAGCGCCCGGCGCACTTCGCGCAGCGCCTCGGCGACATCCTGCTCGGTCAGCGCGCCGCGGCGCGTGAGCTTGTCGAGGACGCCGGCGAGGCGGGAGGAAAGAGCATCGAACATGGTCAGCGCGCAGTTATTTCAGAGTCTCTTGCATTTCGGAGTGTCTTGCATTTCAGAGCGTCTTGCTCTCGGCATGCCGGTCGAGGCCGGCGTCCCGCAAGGCGGCGTCGAACATCGTCACCGCCCGCTCGAACTTGTCGCGGCAGCCGGTATTGCAGAAGCCGACCACCGCGCCGCGATAGCGCGTGAGCGAATCCGGCGAGATCGGCTTGCCCGACCACGGGCAGGCGTTGTTGATGGCATCCTCGATCCTCAAGCCTTGCGTCCGCATGGCGGCCTCCTGGCGTTTCCGCTCGCGAACGACCTCATTCGCATTGCGGAGCCTATCACGAACGATCGCCCAAAGCGCTTGCGCGCCCGAGAGCGCCTCGCGCTGTCGGACGTTGACCTCCGGGCCCCGGCCTGCCTCGTTCAACAGAGGAGGACCACGTCCCGGTTGGCGGCTCGCAGGCTCGCTTTCCGTCGATTTCAGGCGGCCCGCCTACGCTTGAGGGCGCGGAAAGTCAATGTCGACGGCGCGGCGGCGGGTTGGTTTCCGGCGCGCTCGATCCTAAATGCGTGAGGACATCTCCTCGAGGATCCCCCATGAACGATCGACCTTCAGGCACCGCGCTCGTCATCGGCGTGGGCGATGGGCTCTCCGCCTCGCTCGCGCGGCTCCTGGCGCGCGAGGGCTACAGGCTCGCTCTCGCCTCGCGCGACGTGACCAAGATCGCCGAGCTCGCGACGCAGACCAAGGCCAGCATGCATCGCTGCGATGCCTCGGACGCTGGTCAGGTCGCGGCGCTGTTCCAGGCGGTGGGCGACCTCGACGTGATGATCTACAATCCCTCTTATCGCGTCCGGGGTCCGTTGATCGAGCTCGATCCCGGGGAGGTGAAGCGCACCCTCGACATCACGGCCTTCGGCGCGTTCCTGGCCGGCCAGCAGGCGGCGCGCCGCATGCTGCAGCGCGGCAAGGGCACGATCCTCTTCACCGGCGCCTCGGCCGGCGTGAAGGGGTATCCGCGCTCGGCGCCCTTCGCCATGGGGAAGTTCGCCTTGCGGGGCTTGGCGCAATCGATGGCGCGCGAGCTGCATCCGCAAGGCGTGCATGTCGGCCACGTCGTCGTCGACGGCGGCATCCGCTCGGCGCGCCGGCCGGATCCCGAAGGACGCGACGCGACGCTCGATCCGGATTCGATCGCGCTCAGCTATCTGCATCTGATCCGCCAGCCGCGCGATGCCTGGTCGTGGGAGATCGAGGTGAGGCCCTGGCTCGAGACGTTCTGATGCCGGCCGCAACGACTGCCGAGGCGCGCCGTCCTCGGCCATGATGGCGATGGAGCTCTTCTCGTGAAGCTCGCGATTCTGCCTGACCAGCGCGCGCTCGGCGCGGCCGCCGCAGCGGCGGGTGCGGGCGCCATTTGCGCAGCGATCGCGAGCCGGGGCGAGGCGATCATCGTGGTCGCGACCGGCATGAGCCAAGTCGAGATGCTGGGGCATCTCGTTGCCGCCGAGGGGATCGACTGGTCGAAGGTGACGGCCTTCCATCTCGACGAATATGTGGGCCTGCCGGAAAGCCATCCGGCAAGCTTCCGCCGCTATTTGCGCGAGCGCTTCGTCGCGCGACTGCCCGCGCTCGAGGCCTTCATTCCGGTCGAGGGCGATGCGCTCGATACCGCAGCCGAGGTGGCGCGGCTGAATGGGCTGCTTTCGACCCGCAGCGTCGATGTCTGTTTCGCCGGTATTGGGGAGAACTGCCACCTCGCCTTCAACGATCCGCCGGCCGATTTCGACGCCGAGGCGCCCTATCTGGTGGTCACGCTCGAGGAGGCCTGTCGGCGCCAGCAACTGGGCGAAGGATGGTTTGCGATGCTCGCCGACGTGCCGCGCCAAGCCATCTCGATGAGCATCCGCCAGATCATGACGGCGCGCCGGCTGATCGTCAGCGTGCCCGATGCCCGCAAGGCGCGCGCCGTGCAGGCCGCGGTCGAGGGCGAGGTGTCGCCGCTCTTCCCGGCCTCGATCCTGCGGCGCCACGCGGACTGCACGCTGTTCCTCGATCCGCCGGCGGCCTCGCGGCTGAAAGGGCAGGGGCGGGCATGACGGACGATGCGCGGATCACGCCCGGCCTCTTCGACCTGCAGGTCAACGGCTTTGCCGGTATCGACTTCAACGATGCGGCGATCACGGCGGATGCCATGGATCACGCGCTCGAGACGATGCGCCGGACAGGCGTGACGCTCTGCCTGCCGACCATCATCACGGCGCGGGAAGATGAGCTTAAGGCCCGTTTCGAGGCACTCGACCGCGCTGTCCTCGCGAGCCGCCTCGGCCCGGCGATGTGCCCGGGCTACCATCTCGAGGGTCCGTTCCTGAACCCGGCCGAGGGCTATCGCGGCTGCCATCCGTATGAGGCGATGACCGCCGCCGATCCCTCGCTCTTCGAGCGGCTCGAGGCCCGCCTGTCGCGGCCCATCCTCCTCGTCACGCTAGCACCTGAGATCGAGGGCGGGCTCGAATTCATTCGTTGGGCGGCCGCCCGCCGCAAGGTCGTCGCCATCGGCCATAGCGCGGCAATGGGCGACGTGCTCGCCCGCGCCGCCGAAGCCGGGCTCGAGCTCTCGACCCATCTCGGCAATGGCGTGTTGCGCACGCTTCATAAATTCGACAACACCATCTTCGCTCAGCTCGCCGAGGATCGGCTGTTCGCCGATTTCATCGCGGACGGCATCCATGTCCCGCCGCACGCCTTGAAGGTGATGCTGCGGGCAAAGGGCATCGAGCGTTCGATCCTTGCGACCGACGCGGTCGCTGCCGCCGCAGCGCCTGCCGGCATCCATCCTTTCGCTGGCTTCACGGTCGAACGCGATGCGGACGGATCGGTGCATCTGCCCGGTCAGTCGCTGCTCGCGGGCTCCTCGCTGACCCTCGACGCTGCGATCCGCAATGTCGTGAATTGGGGGCTTGCGAGCTTCGAAGAAGCGATCGCCATGGCCTCGGCCAATCCGCGCCGGCTGCTGGCCGAGAGCTTCGCGGCCCACCGCATTACGCCCCGAGACGGGCGCGTCGCCTGGTCGACGGCGATGCAGGTGCTCGAGGCCGAGGTCTAGAGCATTTTTGAGAGCAGCGCGCCATTGTCACGGCGCGCCGCATCCGAGTTGATGGAGCGGGGGAGCCGAGGGAAGGGCTCCGCCTTGCCTCTCAGGCTGCCGCCTTGAGCTTCTCCACCTCGGTCCGCTGCATGCTCGGGCGTGCCTGCATGCGCTCGATCCAGCGCTGCAGCTTGCCACCCTTCATGATCTCGCTGCCTTCGGGCGTGATCGAGAAATAGAAGACATGGGGCGCAAGCATGAGATCGGCGATCGAGATCTGATCCCCGACGAGATATTCATCGCCCATCAGGCCCTCGATGACACGCACGCAGTTGACGGCATCCGGCTTCGCGGCCGCGATCATGGCCTCGTCGGAGGTACCGCCCCGCATCGGAACGACGATACGTTGAAATGAGATCTTGGCGCTGACCTGAGGAAAGAAATACCAGTCGTTGATGCCGGCGAGCTGGTTCATGCGCGCCCTGGCCTTGGCGTCTTTCGGCTGCAGGCGAGGTTCGGGGAACACATCGTCGAGATAGCGCAAGATGGCCTGCGTCTCGTAGAGCCGGAAATCGCCGTGATCGATCACGGGAACGCGGCCGAACGGATGGCGGGCGAGGTGCTCCGGCGTCCTGCCGGTTCCAAAAGGCATGGCGGCGAAGCGATATTTCGCTCCCTTCTCCTCGAAGCCCAGCAGGGCGGTGCGCACGAAGGGGCTTCCGGGCACGCCGTAGACGGTAAACTCGGCCATGATACGTCTCCTTTGCTCACTCTCTGATGGAAGCTCTTGGAATCAGCCGCGGCTTCGGCGGGCAGGCTTCTTCTCGGCGGCCTCCGCGGCGGCCGCGTACAAATTCATGATCGCGCCCCAGCCATTCGGCGACTCGAAGGCCGTGCGGACAGCCTCGAATTTCTCGCCGAGCCGCTCCAGATTGCGGTGCTCGAGCTCCACTCTCGTGACGCCGGCGGCGAGCGAGGTGAAGCGCAGCTCGACCTCGGTGACGACCGAGGGGTCGAAGCGCCAATCGGAATTGATCTGCCAGGCGAGCATCAGGCGGCCCGGAGGTTCGAAGGCGAGCACATGGCCCCAATCGGTGGTCGCGCCGTCTTCGTCCTCCCCATACCAGCGCCCGCCGACGCGCGGCTCGATCACCACCGTCCTGAGCTTGCCCTTGCCGATCGTGTGCGAATGGGGCCACCAGCTGCCCAACCCCGAAGTGAATACCTCGAAGGCGCGTTCGACGCTGGCTTTGACCTCGACGCTGCGGCGCACGGGCGCGGGCTTGATCGTCTTCACTTGGGCTTCACTCCCTTGCCTGCGGTTTGCCTGTATCTTGGCCTGCATTTTGGCCTTGGCGCTCGACCTCGGCCTTGAAGGCCTCGAGCGCCACTGCCCAGAATTGGTCGAGCCAGGCGCGGATGGTGCCGAGCCCAGCCGGGTCGATCTGGTAGACGCGCCGCGTGCCCTCCGGCCGATCGGTCACCAATCCCGCCTGCTTCAGCGCCTTGAGGTGTTGCGATACCGCCGGCCGGCTGACCGGCAGGCCCGCGGCGATCTCGCCGACCGCCGCCGGCCCCGATGCCAGGCGCTCGAAGACGCGTCTGCGCGTCGGGTCCGCAAGGGCGCTCAGCGCTTGTTGAGCGTTAGTCATGACTTACCGTAAGGGAGAGCTTACGCGGTGTCAAGCGCCGGTCGGGGCGGCCAGGTGTTGACGAGACGCTTCTCGAGCGTCTCGACGCGGGCGAGGTCGATCGCGGCCATGGCTCCTATGCGCCGGCTTTTGTCGGATGCCAGCCGGGAGGAGCCATCTCGAAGCCCGCAAACTCGAAGCCGGGCGCCACGGTGCAGGAGAGCAGCGTCCAATCGCCGAGGCTCCTCGCGCTCTGCCAAGCGTGCGCCGGCACCACGGCTTGCGGGCGCTCTCCTGCCGTGAGGTCCGCGCCCAAGCGATACGTGCGCGTGCCGCGGCCGTCGATCGAGATCGACAAGGCGAGCGGGGCGCCCGCGTGCCAGAGCCAGATCTCGGTCGCATCGACGCGGTGCCAATGCGAGACTTCGCCAGCCGCCAGCAGGAAATGGATCGCCGTCGAGGACGGTCGGCCGCCTTCGAGGAGGCGCGTGTCGCGAAAGGTCTCGCGATACCAGCCACCCTCGGGATGGGGCGCAAGCTCGAGGATGCGGATCACATCTTGGGCGGAAGCTGAGGGCATGCGGAGCGATTGGCCGGATGTGCCTTTCATCTGAACGCGCGCAACGGTCGCGGAGCTCGCGTGGCGAGGCGGGTCTTCACCCTCGATCGCGCCGCGCTCGCGCGTCAAAACCGGTTCTTGCGGTCGCGCAATTCGGCAAAGACCGCGCTCGCATCGGCGCCCGCCATGCCGACCGCCTTTTGCACTTGCGGGTCGCCGGCCCGCAGGAACGGATTTGTGGCCTTCTCCTCGGCGAGTGTGGTCGGCACGGTGAGCTTGCCGGCGGCTCGCAGTTTCTCGGCCTGCGCATAGCGCGCCTTCAGCGCCGCGTTGGCTCCATCGACCGACAGGGCGAACTTGCCGTTCGCCAGCGTATAGTCATGGCCCGACCAGATGCGCGTCTCGTCCGGCAGGCCGGCGATGCGCTGCAGCGAGGACCATAGAACCGATGGTGTCGCCTCGCTGATGCGCCCGCAGCCGAGGGTGAAGATCGTATCCCCCGCGAACAGCGCATTGTCCCGCTGGAACCAGTAGGAAATATGGTCGGCGCAATGGCCCGGCGTGTCGAGCACCGATGCGGCAAGCGAGCCGATCTTGACCTTGTCGCCCTCGCCGACCAGTTCGTCGGCGTCCGGCACCTGCGCGGCCGCTTTCTTCGGGGCGATGACGCGCGCTCCGGTCTTCTTCTTGAGGGCCGGGATGCCTTGCACATGGTCGACATGGCGATGGGTGACGATGATATGGCTGAGGCGCCAGCCCGTCTCGCGCAGCGCGCGTTCGACCGCTTCGGCATCGGGCACATCGACGCTCGCCGTCGCGCCGGTGGACTCGTCGTGGATCAATACGCCGATATTGTCGGTGAGACACAAGAACGTATGGAATGCGGCGGGCATGAGGGCTCCTGCGGTTGCGGCTGCCGGCATTAGCACGGCCCGCCTCTCTCCCGGAAGCGTGAAGCGAGGCTGCAGCGTGATCATAACGTGATCATGAAGCGTAGCGGCCGGTCGCGCTATCGCCGCTCGCTATCGCCGCTCTCTCGCCATGGGGGCGCCGGCCGGTTATAATGTCGGGGACGCAACGCGGCGGGAGTCTTGAGTGCTGCAGGCAGATACGCGTTCGCAGGCGCGCCTATGGTTCGCAACGGTCGGTCTCGCCGTTGCCGGAAGCGTCACGCTGCTCATGGCGGCCAAGGCCTCTCAGCATGAAGCGCGCGTGGTGGAAAGGGTTTGGCCCGCTTGCGGGCCGTCCGGCTTCACGCGCGTGGAGCTGCATCGCCTGGTCCGCAGCGAAACGCGGGCTTTCTCGAACAAGGAAGATACCGTCCGCGCGGTTACCGCGCTTTGCCAAACCCGCCGCTAGCCGGCGCAGCCTGCCCTCGCCAAGGCGGGCCTCAGCTTCGCCGCATGGAATGCCGCTAATTCGCGAGCTATGGCTCCACCAGCACCGGGGTGCCGACAGAGACGCGCTCGTAAAGGTCGATGATGTCCGCGTTGAACATGCGGATGCAGCCATAGCTCGCGAATTTGCCGATCGTGTTCGGCATATTGGTGCCGTGGATGGCATATTCGCCGCCGGCGAGCGTCAAGGCCCGCTCGCCCATCGGATTATGCGGGCCGGGCGGGATGACGGCCGGCATCCAGGGCTTGTCCCGCTTGACCTCGGCGGGCGGTGACCAGGCCGGGCGGACATATTTGCCGTCGACGCGCGTATAGCCGCGCCATTGCTTGCCAGGCAGCCCGACGGCCACCGGATAGGTCATGGCCTCGCCGCCGCCGAGCGTCAGGTAGAGGCGACGTTCATGCGTGCGGATGACGATCATGCCGGGCGCGTAATAGCCGCCGACCATCTCGAGCCGCGCGGCCTGCGCCGGCGCCTCGGCGAACCAGGCCGCCAGCATCGAGGCGGCGAGCCAGCAGAGTTGGAGCGGTCTTGTCATATGGGCGTCTCCCCGTCCGTCGCCGCGCCCTATAGTCTAGTTTTGGAGAATTCGCAGCAACACGATCGCTTTAACCCTAAATGAACGCATCTTATCGATCGGTTTTTCCAACTATTTACCAAGTCGACTTCGCCTGCTCTTACCCGCGCCCGCCGACGCAGCCGCGGCGAGCATGGTCAGCGGCGTGTCGCGATGGGTCACTGCGGAAATCGTCGACGCCTCAGTTGGCAGGCGTTTGGTATCGCCGTTCAATATGAAAGGACTTGGCTGTAATCAGCCATTCGCCGCCGATGCAATGGTACGAGAGATAGTCGAGATACAGAACGGTATTGATCCGGACCCGGACCTTCACCACCGCTTGTGTGGATGACGCAAAATCCACGAGCAAGATCTCCTGCTGGCGCAAAGCTTTATTGGCTTTCGGCGACGGGCCGCAGGCAAGCGCATTCTTGTATTCTTGCGCGGGCAACAGACGCAGATTGCCGTCTCGCAATCCGTGCAACTGGGCACTCGACGCGAACACCTGTTCGAAGCGCGATACGTCACAGTCAAACATCAGGTCGAAGTAGCGCTCGATTGCGTCAAGCAGGGAGTGGTAGGTGGAACGGTCGGGCATCACACGCTCGCTTGATTGGGTGGTAGTTGCCATGAACCATGACATGTGATCCCAAGGCATGTCCTTGCGAAGTGCGCTAATCCTAGAGATAAAGGAGCAACGATCCACTCTTTTAGGGCCGTGAGAATGCGCGATCATGCCAAAATCCGACCTTGATGCCATAGACTGCCGCATTGTAGCCGAGCTACAGGCCGATGGCCGATTGAGCAACGTCGAACTGGCGGACAAGGTCGGTTTGTCACCGTCGCCATGCCTGCGTCGCGTCAAGCGCCTGGAGCGGGAAGGGTACATCGAAGGCTATCGGGCGGCCTTGCGGCGTGACCGCGTCGGTCTGGGCTTCTCGGTTTTTGTCGGCGTCAAGATCGACGGGCACGCCAATGAGCGCGCACTCGCGTTCGAGAAAGCGGTCGTAGAAATGCCTGAGGTCGTTGCGTGTCATCTTGTCTCAGGCGACGTGGACTACTTCCTCGAAGTCGTCGTGCCTGACCTCGGAGACTACCAGCGCTTCCTGGTGGGCAAGCTCCTCAAACTACCGATCGTGCGCGAAGTACGGAGCAACATTGCGATCCAGACGCTCAAGACAGGGGCACCATTGCCGCTCGAACACCTCAAAGCCGAAAGACCGTCTAGCTTGGGCTAGGGCCTGTGGACATTCACCTCAATGCGATGACGGAGCTAGCGAGATAGATCATGGCGGCGAAGCTTTCGTCGGTTTTTTCGTAGCGGGTGGCGATGCGTCTAAAGTGTTTCAGTCT
>JBIOEJ010000135.1:0-15114 GCA_044445965.1 Hyphomicrobiales bacterium | reverse complement strand
GGAGGGTACGGGTGGGGGGCAAAATTGCGCCAGCCCTCGAGAGATGGGGCGATCACAACACGATTCGCTTATTGACGGACGGTGCCTAAGGGCCTGGCTCGCCAAGGACATGGCAGCTGGGAACATGCGCGCAAACAGGCCCGGTCATGGCCCTGTGGCGTATTCGGCTTGATCGGAAAGCAGCGAAGGCGGATTGGTAGTGGCTCGGTCGGGAATTTCAAGCTGCGGAGCATCGGCGATGACGGGGCGAAGGCGCATACACGGGCCCCGGGCTCTGCGAATCGTGGGAAGTGTGTTCCTGACGGTCGGCATGATTGGCTTCCTGGCCGCCGCCGGCTTGGTCCTGCTCGAGCTCGGCAGTGCGAGGCGCTCGAGCGCCGACGGGATCGTCATCGGCTTCAGCTATGGGCCGGTGGTCGAGTTTACCGCGCAAGACGGCACGACCGCCCGGTTCGCAAGCCCGGTACGGAGCTCCTTCTGGCACGTCGGCGACCATGTGCGGGTGGCCTATGCGCCGGAGAAAACGAGCGATGCCGCGATCGACGGGTTCACGGGCCGCTGGTTCCTGCCGAGCCTCTTCGGCTTCCTCGCAGGCGTTTTCTTGCTGACGGGTGGCGGGTTGACATTCGCCGGGCGCCGTCGGGCTCGGTGACCGGCTTGCGATCGCTGTGCACAAATCCGGGCGCCGGGCTCGCCGAATAAGGCGTTCCGCCACGATCGCGCTATAACGGCTTGCTAGCAGTGGCCGGACCATGCGCTTTTCGCCCTCCCTCCTCGACGAGATCAAGGCCCGGCTGCCGGTGTCGCAGGTGGTCGGCCGCCGTGTTCGCCTCGTCAAGGCTGGGCGCGAATGGAAGGGCCTGTCGCCCTTCAACGCGGAGAAGTCGCCCTCCTTCTTCGTGAATGACCAGAAACAGGCCTGGTTCGACTTCTCGGCGGGCAAGAACGGCAACATCTTCGACTTCGTGATCGAGAGCGAGGGCCTGTCCTTCCCCGAAGCGGTCGAACGCCTGGCCGCCGAGGCGGGTGTTCCCTTGCCGGCACGGTCGGCCGATGCGGAGCGCCAGGAGAAGCAGCGCGCCGGCCTCGCGGAGGTCATGGAGATGGCCGCTGCTTATTTCGAAGCGCTGCTCAAGGGGTCGCAGGGGCGTGCCGCGAAAGATTATCTCGCCGGCCGCGGCCTCGCCGAGGCCCAGCGCGTCGAGTTCCGGCTCGGCTACGCCCTCGGCGAGCGTCACGCGCTACGCGACCATTTGGCCGGCAAGGGCATCGATGTCGCGACCATGGTCGAGGCGGGTCTCCTGGTCTCCGGTCCCGATATTCCCGTGGCCTATGACCGCTTCCGCAACCGCGTGATGTTTCCGATCCAGGACGGGCGCGGGCGGGTGATCGCCTTCGGCGGGCGCACCCTCGATCCCGAGGTCTCGGCCAAATACCTGAACTCGCCCGAGACGCCGCTGTTCCACAAGGGTTCGCTGCTGTTCAACCAGCATCGCGCGCGGAGAGCAGCCCATGACAAGGGGAGGGTGGTCGCGGTCGAGGGCTATATGGATGTCATCGCCATGAGCGCGGCAGGTTTTGCCGAGACGGTCGCGCCGCTCGGCACCGCGCTCACCGAGGAGCAGATGGCGCTGCTTTGGCGCATGGCCGACGAGCCGATCCTGTGCTTCGACGGCGACAAGGCGGGCCAGCGCGCCGCCTTCCGGGCAGTCGACCTCGCGCTCGCCCGGCTCGAGCCTGGAAAGAGCGTCCGCTTCGCCTTCCTGCCGCAGGGGCAAGACCCTGACGACCTGGTGCGCTCGGCCGGCGCCTCCGCGGTCGAGAGCGTGCTCGCCGCGGCGCGGCCGCTCTCGGATGTGCTCTGGATGCGCGAGACGGCCGCGGGCCCCCTCGACACGCCCGAGCGTCGGGCGGCCCTGGAGCGCCGCTTGCGCGAGGCGGTTTCGCGCATCGGGGATGGCCTTGCCCGACGCTATTACGAGGCCGACCTCAGCGAGCGGCTCGAGACGTTCGCGCCGCGAAGGGCCGCCCCAGGGCGGGGCTTTCGATCGCATGAGCGTGGCTTCTCTCGCGACCGGCCTCGCGGAGCCGGCGAGACCCGGCCCTGGGGCGGCGGCCCTGATGGGCGCTGGCAGGCGCCGCTGGCGCCGAGCCCCGGGCTCGCTAGCGCGCCGACCTTCAGCGGCGTCAATCCCGGCGTGGCGCAGGAAGCCCTGATCGTGCTTGCTCTCGACGCGAGGCGCGATCTCCTCGTCGAGCTCGCCGAGGATCTGTCGTCGCTCGCCTTTTCCGACCCTGACGCGCGCGCCCTGGCGCGGACGCTCCTCGACGACCATGCCTTCGAGGATGAGCGGGAAGGGGGGGCGCCATCGAGCTCGGCATCCGAGCTCGAGGCGCGCCGCGCGAGATTGAGGCTGAAGCTGCGGCCGGGCGACGGGCGGTTCCTGGCGCCGAATTGCTCCGCGGCAGAGCTAGAGGCCGAATTGCGTCAAGCCGTCGGGCTGCACGACCGTTCGCGGGCCCTGCGCAACGAGTTGCGCGATGCGGAACGCGCGCTCGGCGCCGATTCGACCGAAGCCAGCCTCGCTTGGCTGTCGGATGTGCATGCGAGGCTCGCCGCGTTGCAGCAAATGCCGGCTTCATCCGACAGCCAGGTCGCCGGACGGACTTTGGACCAATCCATCGCGGAATCCCCCGCACTGCACAAGAGAGCATAGAGTTTGAAAAGCAGCTCGGCCCCGACCGAAACACGGTTTGGCGACATTTTTCAGTCGGTTGTGTCAAGCTGTCGTCTTGCATCGACCGGCGCGCGCGCTAAATAGCGAGAATGCATCCGCGTGGCGTGGTAGTGACCCCAGCTCGGCTCGGGGGGACGAGCGCGGTTGCGGCGATGAGCATATCGCCAGGCGCGGTGCCGAGTTTTCGTAGCTCGGAGATAGGGTTAAGAGGGGTTTAAGCCGAATCGCGTTGCATTGCCCCCCGGATTGCAGAGGACCAGCCCGACGCATTGCGAGGAGCGGGAGCTGGTGTTTTGTGTCTTTCGGACAATGTATGTCCGAGCTTGTTCTGCCCGGCTCGGACCCGCCGTGAAGGCCGGTTAAAGCCCATCGAAGTCTGACGGCGCGTTGCCGCACCGAAACGAAGTTCTGGAGCCCATTTGATGGTGACGAAGACCGCGGCGACCGAAGAGGTCAAGGAGAAACCGGCCGAATCGCCTGACGGCCCGCTGCTCGATTTGTCCGATGCCGCCGTCAAGCGGATGATCAAGCTCTCGAAGAAAAGGGGCTTCGTCACGCATCAGGAGCTGAACTCCGTCCTGCCCTCGCAGGAGGTCTCGTCCGAGCAGATCGAGGACATCCTCGCCATGCTGAGCGATATGGGGATCAACGTCGTCGAGAGCGACGACCATGACCCCGAGGCGCGCGAAGAGCCGGCCGAGGCCGATGAGGAGGAGGAGGGCGGCGACCTCATCGACGCGCCGCGCAGCGTACCGGTCAAGGTCGAAAAGCCGTCCGAACCGATCGACCGCACCGACGATCCGGTGCGCATGTATCTGCGCGAGATGGGCGCGGTCGAGCTGTTGTCGCGCGAGGGCGAGATCGCGATCGCCAAGCGCATCGAGGCCGGACGCGAATCGATGATCGCGGGCCTGTGCGAAAGCCCGCTCACCTTTCAGGCGATCATCATCTGGCGCGACGAGCTGAACGACGCCAAGGCGCTGCTGCGCGACATCATCGATCTCGAGGCGACCTATGCGGGGCCGGACGCCAAGGCGGCCCCGAAGGTCGAGATCGAAGGGGCCGGGTTCGGCGTTCCCGGCACCGTGCCGTTCCCCGGCGCGCGCCCCTTCGCGGTGCCGGGCGCAGCGCCCGTCAATGCTCCCCCGTTCCAGGGGCGCCCGACCCCCGCCTCGTTTCAAGGGCGCTCCGAACCGCCGGTGGCGGGCGAGGAAACCTCCGAGACCGTCGACGGCGCCCTGCCGACCGAGGCGGATTTCGACGACGATATGGAATCCAATATCTCGCTCTCCGCCATGGAGGCCGAGCTCAAGCCGCGCGTGCTCGAAATCTTCGACCGGATCGCCGACGACTACAAGAAGCTGCGGCGGCTGCAGGATCAGCTCGTCGCCGGGCGCCTCGAGAACACGACGCTGACGCCGGCCCAGGAGCGCAAATACAAGAAGCTCAAGCAGACGGTGATCGCCGATGTGAAGTCGCTGTCGCTGCACAACAACCGCATCGAGACGCTGGTCGAGCAGCTCTACGACATCAATAAGCGCCTGGTCGGCTTCGAGGGGCGCCTGATGCGCCTCTCGGAAAGCTATGGCGTGCAGCGCGCCGACTTCCTCAAGCATTATCAGGGCGCCGAGCTCGACCCGAAATGGATTTTGCGCGTCTCGAAGCTCGGGGCCAAGGGCTGGAAGCAACTCATCAAGAGCGACCGCGACAAGGTCAAGGAGATCCGCTCGCATATCCATGATCTTGCGACCGAGACCGGACTCGAGATCTCGGAGTTCCGCAAGATCGTCGCCATGGTGCAGAAGGGCGAGCGCGAGGCCCGCCAGGCGAAGAAGGAGATGGTCGAGGCCAATTTGCGCCTGGTCATCTCGATCGCCAAGAAATACACCAATCGCGGCCTGCAATTCCTCGACCTGATCCAGGAAGGCAATATCGGCCTGATGAAGGCGGTGGATAAGTTCGAATATCGGCGCGGCTACAAGTTCTCGACCTACGCGACCTGGTGGATCAGGCAGGCGATCACGCGCTCGATCGCCGATCAGGCGCGCACCATCCGCATCCCCGTGCATATGATCGAGACCATCAACAAGATCGTGCGCACCTCGCGCCAGATGCTGCACGAGATCGGCCGCGAGCCGACGCCGGAGGAGCTCGCCGAGAAGCTCGGCATGCCGCTCGAGAAGGTGCGCAAGGTCCTCAAGATCGCCAAGGAGCCGATCTCGCTCGAGACGCCGATCGGCGACGAGGAGGATTCCCATCTCGGCGATTTCATCGAGGACAAGAACGCGGTGTTGCCGGTCGAAGCCGCCATCCAGTCGAATCTGCGCGAGACCACGACGCGGGTGCTCGCTTCGCTCACGCCGCGCGAGGAGCGCGTGCTGCGCATGCGCTTCGGCATCGGCATGAACACCGATCACACGCTCGAAGAGGTCGGCCAGCAATTCTCGGTGACCCGCGAGCGCATCCGCCAGATCGAGGCGAAGGCCCTGCGCAAGCTCAAGCATCCGTCGCGGTCGCGGAAGCTCAGGAGCTTCCTGGATAATTGATATCGGGCGCTCTTGGGACTCTCATCGCGGATGGTCCAACGGCTCGTCTTCGAGGCTAGTCGGTCGGTTTGTCGACAGGGACGACACTGAAGCGTATCCAGAGGCATGACTCGGACAAAGCGCAATATCGAAGTCGATGAAGCGACGGCGACGGTCCTGGAGGCGCAAGCTGCCTCACGTGGTGTGAGCGTGTCGCAAATCGTCGCCGAGCTTGTTCCGCTCGCCGTCGATTCCGAGGCGATTGCCGAGCTTGATCGTCGCTGGAAGGCCGTCGAGTCCGGCGGCCGGACGGCGCTTGACGATGAAGTCGAGCTGTGGCTGCAAAGTTGGGGAACGCCGGCCTTCAGGTCGTGGCGTGATCGATGAAGCTCGAATGGTCGGAGGACGCGCTCGCCGACCTCGATCGTTTCGCTCTCTTCCTCTGACGCGCAAGCGCACCCGCCAGATCGAAGCCAAGGCGCTGATGGCTCGTCTGGTCGTCGAGGCCGATACGAGAGCCCCGAGCCATTCGTTGCGTTGGAGCGGATCAAGCACCTCAGACTGTTGGACGCTCGAGGCACGCAATCTTGTCTTGCGCAGCAAGGCGCAGCGAAGCCTTGTGTCCTTTCGGCCTTAGCTTAGCTATACTCGGCAGTCGCCGGCGCCGCACGAACCATGTTGGTCGAGATGGGTCTCATCAAGACGGTCTTCTCGACCCATGCCGACGCCCGCCCGCGGATCTCGCTCCGCAAGCTTGCGCCCAAGATCGCCATGGTGCCGGCCTTCGTGGCGGTGCTCGTGGTCTATGTCGGCTGCCTGATCTGGACGATCAATATCTCCTTCACGGCGTCGAAATCGGTGCCGGACCTGACCTATGTCGGGTCCACGCAATGGTTGAGGTTGTTCCGTGACTATCGCTGGGGCGTGGCGATGGGCAACATGTTCGTTTTCGGCGCCTGCTACGTCGCGGGCTGCCTGGTGCTGGGCTATCTGCTCGCCATCTTCGTCGACCAGCGGGTGAAGGGGGAGGATTTCTTCCGCACCGTCTTCCTCTGCCCGCACGCGCTGTCCTTCATCGTCACCGGCCAGGTCTGGCAGTGGTTCCTGAACCCGCAATTCGGCGTGCAGAAATTCGTGCGCGATCTCGGCTGGCAAAGCTTCACCTTCGATTGGATCGCCAACCGCGACATGGCGATCTACACGCTGGTCATGGCCGGTATCTGGCAGAGCGTGGGCGTCGTGATGGTGCTCATGCTCGCCGGGCTGCGGGGCGTTGACGAGGAGATCTGGAAAGTCACGCGGGTGGACGGGATCCCGGCTTGGCGCACTTATCTCAGCGTCGTCCTGCCGATGCTCGCACCTTCGATCTTGACCAGCGTGGTCCTGCTCGGCGCCGGTGCGGTCAAGAATTACGATCTCGTGGTTGCCATGACCGGCGGCGGCCCCGGCATCTCCACCGACGTGCCCTCCAAATTCGTCATGGAATATCTGTTCGAGCGCTCCAATATCGGCCTTGCCACCGCCGGCGCGACGATGATGCTTGCGACGACCATCTGCATCGCCGCGCCATTTCTGTACTGGCAGGCCTGGAAGAAGCGTCGCGCCGGCGGACGCGGCGCATGAGCGCGAAATCCTTGCGTGGCGAGGAGGCCATGCAATCGACGCCGCCGAGGCCGACGGGGCCGGGACCGCTCGAGGAGCCGCAAGGCCGCCGGCCGAGACGAGCGCTCTCGCCGGCGCGCCTCGGCATCTATGCCGTCCTGTGCGTGGCGGCGCTGGCTTTCCTGGTGCCGCTCTACATCATGCTCGCGACCTCGCTGAAGACCATGCCCGAAATCCGCATCGGCAACGCGCTGTCGCTGCCCGTGGCCCCGCAATTTTCCGCATGGGCCAAGGCATGGTCTGCCGCATGCACCGGGTTGGAATGCGATGGAATCTCGGTCGGGTTCTGGAATTCGGTTCGCATCGTCGTCCCGAGCGTCATCCTTTCGGTGCTGATCGGCGCGGTCAACGGCTACACCCTGTCGTTTTGGCGGTTCCGGGCCGCCAATCTGGCATTCGGCATCCTGCTGTTTGGAATTTTCATTCCCTATCAGGTGTTCGTATTTCCGCTGGTACGCATCTACGCCTTCCTCGGCCTTTACGGGACCTTGCCCGGCATCGTGCTGATCCACATCATCTTCGGGATGCCGATCACCACGCTGATGTTCCGTAACTATTACGCGAGCGTTCCCGCGGAGCTGTTCAAGGCCGCGCGCGTCGATGGTGCGGGCTTCGTGCGCATCTTCACGCAGATCATGCTGCCGATGTCCAAGCCGATCATCGTCGTCGCCCTGATCTGGCAGACGACAGGCGTCTGGAACGACTACCTGTTCGGATTGATCTTTGCCGGACGCGCCAATCTGCCGATGACCACGCAGCTCAACAACATCATCGCGGCGGAGCTGGGGGCGCATGAATACAATGTGGACATGGCGGCGACCCTGCTGACGGCGCTGGTGCCGCTGATCGTTTACTTCCTCTCGGGCAAATGGTTCGTCCGAGGGATCGCGGCGGGCGCGATAAAGGGCTGACGCGATGACCGAAATCGAAACCCGGCGGCTTTCGATCGCCTATGGCGGCGCGGCCGTGCTGCGGGATTTGGATCTGAAGGTCGAGAGCGGCGAGTTCCTGGTGCTGCTCGGCCCGTCGGGTTGCGGCAAGTCGACCTTGCTGAACGCCATTGCCGGGCTGCTCGAGATCAGTGAAGGCCAAGTCTGGATCGGCGGTCGCAACGTCACCTGGATGGAACCGAAGGAGCGCGGCATCGCCATGGTCTTTCAGTCCTACGCGCTCTACCCGATGATGGATGTCTACGGCAATCTCGCCTTTTCCCTGAAAGTCGCCGGGCTGAAATCGCAGGAGATCGACAGCCGCGTTCGCCGCGCCGCGGAGATGCTGGAGTTGACCCCGCTGCTGCGCCGGCGCCCATCGGCCCTCTCCGGCGGGCAGCGGCAGCGCGTCGCGATCGGTCGCGCGCTGGTGCGTGAGGTCGACGTGTTCTTGTTCGACGAGCCGCTCTCGAACCTCGATGCGCAATTGCGCGCCGAGCTGCGCGTCGAGATCAAGGAGCTGCACCGCAGGCTCGGCAATACCACCATCTATGTGACGCACGATCAGATCGAGGCGCTGACGCTGGCCGATCGGATCGCGGTCATGAGAAGCGGCGTCATCCAACAGCTCGACGACCCCGATGCCGTCTACAACCGGCCGTCCAATGCCTTCGTTGCCGGCTTCGTCGGGTCTCCGGCCATGAATTTCATCTCGGGCGAGCTGCACGATGACGGCGGTGCTCCGGCGCTGCGCGCCGCTGGCACGCTCATTCCCTTGCCGGGCTATGACGGCGCGTCCGGCCGTGACCAGGGACGGCCTGTGACGCTCGGCATCCGTCCCGAGCACATCGCGGTGGGGGAGGCGGCCGCGGCGCAGGATTTCCGCTGGCCGGCCGGCGTTCAGCTGCGCGAATCGCTGGGCAGCGAAGTGTTGCTCTGGAGCACGCTGGCGAATACGCGCATCGCCATTCGCGCCAGCGCCGAGCTCAAGGTCCGAGAGGGGGAAACCGTGCCCGCTGGATTCTCCTCCGCGCGCTTGTCGCTCTTCGATCGCGAGACGGGACAGCGCATCTGACGGCGCCCGGTCCGCGGGGCTTGCCGGGCGGCTGCTCAAGTACTCGACGTTGACATTGCCGTCGGCTCCGGCCAAATTAATTTGGCGTCCAAAATAAATCGGCCTCGATCGTCATTCGATCGTTGCCGGACCGGCAAGATCGGTGTCAACAACGCAAAACCTCGCGATGCGAGGGCTGGGAGAGGAACATGTCAAGCCGTGTGGCGATGCTATTGGTGACGACGGCGCTCATCGGGGGTGGGATAGCGCGATCGATTGCCGCAGAGCCGCTTGCGGCGGAAGTCGTGAACATATGGACCGGGGCCGGGGAGCGGGCCGCCAAGCAGGTCTTGGCCGATCGCTTCAATGCCGCCGGCGGCAAGTTCATCGACACGGCCGTTGCCTGCAACACCTGCGCGGTGAGCACGACGCTCAACCGCATCCTCGCCGGCGATCCACCGACCGCCACGCAATACGCCATCACGACCGATCCCGTGGATCTGATCAACAAGGGGCTGCTCGCCGATATCGACGACGTAGCGACGGCCGGTCACTGGCGCGACGTGCTTCCGAGAGCGGTGCTCGACGGCATCACCTTCAACGGGAAGGTCTATTTGGTGCCGCTCGACTCGAGCGCTCCGAATTGGATGTTCTACAACATAGCGGTGCTGAAGAAGGCAGGCATCGAGCAAGCGCCGACGAATTTCGACGCTGCATTCTTTACCGCCCTCGACAAGGTCAAGGCGGCGGGTTTCATTCCCGTAGCGATCGGCTCGAATGGCGCGCAGTATCTGTGGATATTCGAGGCCGTCATGGCGGGTCTGGGCGGCAAGGAGCATTGGCAGGCGGTTTGGGCCAAGCACGATGCCGCCGCGCTGAACGGCCCGTTGCAGCGCTCGATCTTCGACACGTTCAGGCGGCTCGGCACTTATACGGATCAAGGCAGCTCGGGGCGCGCCTGGAACCCCACCGTCAATCTCGTCATCTCCGGCCAAGCTGGCTTCGCCATCATGGGCGATTGGGCCAAGGGCGAGTTCGAAGCCGCCGGACAGACGCCCGGAAAGGAATTCGGTTGCCTCCTTCCCGGGAAGATACCGATGTTCGTCATGAACGGCGACGTGTTCGGCTTTCCCACGCAGACCAAGCCCGAGGCGATCAAGGCACAGAAATTATTGGCGAAAGTCGTCTTCGAGCCGGATGTCCAGATCGACTTCACGATCAAGAAAGGCGCGATTCCGGCGCGAAACGATATCGACGTGGCGAAGACTGGCCGGTTCGACGAGTGCTCCCAGAAAGCTTCCGAGGCCTACCGCAACGATGCCGGGGTAGTCGGGAACGTCAAAATCTTTCTCTCGCCCGACCAGTCCGGCTCCTTGGCCGACCTGCTGGCGGAATACTTCAACACTCCGGGCATGAGCACCGAGGAGGCGGTCGGCCGCTTCGCCTCCATCATCACGAACCGCTGACGAACGGCGCGGGCACGTCGGTCGTCTTCGAGATCGGCGGCGACCCCGCGCGGACCCGCCTGACCGCTTCGAACTGCATCGCGCTCGGCGCGAGCTGCATGATCTCGATGCGGTTGCCGTCGGGATCCTCGATCCAGGCCTGCCGGTTGTCGTCGGGGCCGGTTCTGATGGGCCGCGTCAAGGCGACCCCCGCCGCAGCGAGCTGCCCGGCCGTGTGCTCGATGTCGTCCACGATGAGGCAGAAATGATTGACCGCCACCGCGTCGCGATCGGGTGCGCGGTCGCCGAGCCCGTTGGGAAAGAGCTCGAGATATTGCGTATCGGTGATGCGAAGATAGATCAAGAACAGGCTTCCATCGGAATAATTGAGGCGGAGTATTTCAGGAAAGCCGAGCCGGACAGTATAGAATTCAAGCGAACTGGCCATATCCTTGACCTTGATCGCGACATGTCCAATGCTCGCAAAATCGACCATGATCTTTCCTCGTCGGGGGTGCTGGAAGCGGGCATGAATCGGCGCCTGTCCCGCTGGCGAGCCTACACCCTCGGCGGAGCTTGTCGAGCGGCGGCCATCACGGGATCGAGCCGCCAAGGGTCGAACGCCGGGCGCGCTTCCCTCTCCCCCGAGGCTACGACATTCACACATCTTCGACGGCGGTGGGAATATGGAGCGGCGATGGCGCGCTTACCCTCTCCCCTCGCGGGAGTGGGTGCCTCGATTAAATCGAGGCGGGAGAGGGGGTCAATGCGCCCGGCCTTTGCCCCCCTCTCCCGCCCTTCGCTAATGCGAAGGGCACCCTCTCCCGCGAGGGGAGAGGGTGGGCGTTGGCGCACGGAAAATGTGTGAATCTCGTAGCCCGCGAGGGAAGAGGGTAAGCGCACCAATGTTTCCGCATGAAGGTCCATCTGCCTCACTTACCCTTGGAGACAGCCCATTGCACCTGCCTTAAAAATAGAGACACTGGCATCGTCTTGAGCGCGTAGGGGAGGGCATCGTGCTTGCGACCGTTTGGGAATTCCTGAAGGACGAAGGTAATCGCGCCGTTCTCAGTTGGGTCGGTGGCGGGATCCTTGCCGTTGCCGCGGGTGTGTGGACGGTCTTCACCTTTCTCGCCAGGAGAGGGGAAAGCGGATCGAGCCCAAGCGCGAAGGCGCAAAGCACGAGTGTCGCCATCAACAATCCAATCCACATCGGCTTGGATGAGGCAGGCGTCCGGCGCGTCCTTCAAGATGAGCTCTCCGGAATCGCCAAAGCAAAAGGTGTCGCGGAAGCGCCGCTCCGCACGGTCCTGAAGAAGCTGGGCGAGACCCAAGTGCCTCAGGCAGAAATCCCAGCTCGCCTTGCCGCCGCCGCCGACGAATTGATCCGGCTACGCACGGACCTCGCCCGGCTCCGCAATGACCGGCCTGAGTTCGGCGCAATCCGCGCCCGAGCTTCGGCGCTGATCGATAAGGGTGAATTCGACGGCGCCCGTTCGGAGCTGCAAAAGGGGCGCGCGGCCGCCCGCGCATCGAAGGAGGAAATCAGCCGTTCGGAGGCGGGGTTTCTGGCCGATGAGGCGCGTGTCGACAAGTTGCAATTGAACCGTGAGGCGGCATGCGCGAAATTGGCGGAGGCGGCACGCCTCGACCCGGACAATGTCTGGATTTGGATCGAGCTCGGCGATCTTTGGGTGATGCGCGGTTCGCTCGCCGAGGCGGAAAAGGCCTTCCGCGCCGCGACTGAGTCCGCCCGCCGAAGCGGAGACGAGCGCGATCTCTCGGTGTCGTACAACAGGGTGGGCGACGTGCAGGTGGCGCAGGGCGACCTTGCGGGCGCGCTGAAATCTTACCGCGACAGCCTCGCCATCAGAGACCGCCTGGCGACCTCCGATCCCGGCAACGCGGGCTGGCAGCGCGATCTCTCGGTGTCGTACGAGAAGATTGGCGACGTGCAGGTGGCGCAGGGCGACCTTTCGGGCGCGCTGAAATCTTACCGCGACAGCCTCGCCATCAGAGAACGCCTGGCGACTTCCGATCCCGGCAACGCGGGCTGGCAGCGCGATCTCTCGGTGTCGTATACAAAGCTCGCGGACGCCCATGGGAAGATGAACGAGCCAACGAGAGCGCGGGAGGCCCTTGCCGCCGGCCGCACCATCGTTGCGCGCCTCGTCGAGCAATTCCCCGACTGGTCAGAATGGAAGAAGGATCTCGCTTGGTTCGATCGACAGATCGCCGCGCTGAAGAATTGAGCTTGGTGCGAAGCTCAAGGTCTTCAGCCTCCGTGTCCACCTCTTCCGGTTCGCTCGGATCACTGCACGGGACGCCGATTCGCCATCCCTCACGTGATCGCGACGATCTCCGCATCCGCATTCCCGGCCCGCACCACGTCGCCGATCGTCTTGCCGGCGAGCGCGCGGGCGAGCGGCGCTGCATGCGAGAGCGTGCCCTTGGCGGGGTCCGCCTCGTCTTCGCCGACGATGCGGAAGGTCTGCCGGCGCCCATCGTCGCGATCGATGGTCACGGTCGAGCCGAAATGCACCTTGTCGGCGTCCTTCGGCGCAGCGACGATCTGCGCCGTCGAGCGCCTCGCGGACCAATAGCGTAGATCGCGGCCCGTGCTGGCGATCTGCCCACGGTCGCCGGCGGCTCGCGCTTGCGCATGATCGCGCTGCACGCGCTCCAACTCGGCTTCGATGGCGGCCAATCCTTCGGCGGTGACGAAATTCGGATGCTGCGAGATCTCCCGGTCCGGCAGCTCGTTGAGCGGCTCGGCCTCTTCCTGCTCTTTGACGAATGCCCTGCTCATGGCGAGTACAACCCGCTTCTGTCGATTGTTTTTGGTGAACGGGGCCGAGGCGGCCCGGTTCAAGCCTGATCTTTCGATAGAGACTATATAGGCCTTTTGCCGGCGCGCTTCACCCTCCTTGCTTCAGCTCTGAATCCAGGACAGCCACTGTATGGCGCGCGGCTGCGTTTGCACCAGCTCCTCCGGGATGTCTCGCGGGTCATAGGAGCGCGGCGCGTTCGCCTGCATGATCTTGTAGAGAGGCCATGTCAGGATCACCCCGCCATAGAGCAGCGACAGGGCCTTCCACTGGCCGGTGGCCATCGCCAGGATGGTCGGCGTCGCCACGAAGAACAGTCCGGCGACGACGATGAGCACTTTGCCGAATTGATAGCGGCTCTCGCTGAAGCCCGCCGTGAACGCGATCGACACGCCCTCGAGGCCTGCGAGCCTCGCATGCAGATCGTGCACGAACTCGACATAGAGCGTTGCCTGCCCATCGTCCTCCAATCCCCGGCTGTCGCTGCTCGCGATCGCGACTGTCGAGCCGTCGGAAAATCGAATCCGGCAGCTCGCGATCGTGTCCTGCCCGACATTGCCGGTTTGCAGATGGACCTCGGCGATGTCCGTCAACCGAGCTTCGTTCTCCTCATCTCCCGCGACCCAGGAGATATGCTCGCCGTCGAGCGTCACGCCATGATCGGGGTTCGTCCAGAAGAAACGACCCTCGCCGAAGCGCAGATAGAGATCGTAGCTCTTGCGGTCGGCGGCTTGGGAATGCGTCGGTATTCGCGCTCTCGCGGCGCGCGCGGGTCGGCGCGGCGCGCCCCGAGTTCCATTGTCGGGCGTGGCGTTCTTCGCCTTCTTCACTGTATCGTTCATGAGTCGGCGGTTCCCCCTGTTTCCTTAAGATTCTCTGGTTGCTTCGCCCTCGCGGGCGATGTGCCGGCTCGACTCCATGCGGTCATGCAGCACCCGAACGATCTCGACAATGCCGGGTTGGAGCACGCGGTAGAAGATCGAATGCACCGGATTTACGACCGGCGTCTCGCGGCTTTCGTCGCGACTGTGGCGAATGTGGAAGCTGCGAATGCCGGGAACCAACTCGGCGCGCTCAACGGTCGAATGTCCCTTCGGGTCGGCCGCGACGCGGCGCATGGCGGCGGTGAGAAGTGCGCGATAGCGGATACGGGCCGCCCTCCCGTGAAGCTCTTCGCTCCTCCTCGGGATCGCCGCGATGTCGGCCTTCGCCGGCTCGGAAAGCCGATATCGCGGCACGCACAATCAATAGTGTGCCGGCGAGGCGAGTTCGTCCAGATAGGCGTCGAGATCCTCTTCCTCGACTTCGCCGTAGTCGCCGCGCTCGAGCGCTGCGACACCAGCCTTGATCGAGAGGCGCAGCTTGTCGAGTTTGAGCGCCTCCTCGGCGCGGCGCTGTTGCAGCGCGCGGATCGCGTCGCGCATGGCCTCGCTGGCGTTGCGGTACTCGCCGGTCCTTAGCACCTCGTCGATGAAGGCGTCCTGCTCGGGCGTCAGGCTGACATTACGGGTCGGCATCGACCGAATCTCCTCATTCCCCTCGAAAGATAGGGATTTTGGCAACTGTTGCCAATGGCGCGGACATGGCGCGGACGAATTGGAGCTAACCGACCGGCACGGGCCATTCCTTGGCCGGAAAAGCAAAGCGCCCGCGAGCTTTTCGGCTCCGGGCGCACTTCACAAATCTATCCAACTGATTGGCATATTTGCGGAAATCCCGGAAGGCGTCAACAGAATCTTTTTCAGATATATAATTTGCCGGCAACGTAAATATGCGTGAATCGACTTTCTAAAATCAACATTCCTCAACGTGCGCCGGGAGATCGGCAAGGAGTAGGTGGTGAAAGTCCACTACGATGAAGGAGTAGCGACCCACATCGGCCCCGAGCCGTGCGCAGGCGTCCGCGAGGGCGTCGGCGAAGCGTCGGTAGGGG
>JBIOEJ010000134.1:0-15301 GCA_044445965.1 Hyphomicrobiales bacterium | reverse complement strand
CGTTTCGACGCCACGCTGCTGCTGACGCTGGCGCGCTTCGACGAGGTGATGGCGATCATGCTGCCGTCGCTGCGGGCCGAGCGGGCGCAGAGCTATTCGCCCTTCCTGCCGATTCATCCCGTGACGCGCATCGTCATGCAGGTGCCGATCGAGGAGCGGGACGTGGCGCGCGGATCGATCGCCTGGCGCGATCCTGCGACGGCCGAGCGTTTCGAAACCAAGGTGACGGGCGGCGAGGCCAAGCTGCAGTGGAAGCCCGATTGGGCGATGCGCTGGGTCGCGCTCGGCGTCGATTACGAAATGGCCGGCAAGGACCTGATCGACAGCGTCAAGCTTTCGGCCGAGATCTGTCGCGCGCTCGGGGCGGAGCCGCCGGAGGGCTTCAACTACGAGCTCTTCCTCGACGAGAACGGCAGGAAGATTTCGAAGTCGGTCGGCAACGGCCTGACGATCGACGAGTGGCTGAGCTACGGCACGTCCGAGAGCCTGAAGCTCTTCATGTATCAGAACCCGCGCGCGGCGAAGCGGCTCTACTTCGACGTCATTCCGCGCCATGTCGACGACTATCTCACCTTCCGCTCGAAGTATGAGGCGCAAGGCGTCGAGGAGCGGCTGAAGAACCCGGTCTGGCACATCCATGCCGGCGCGCCGCCGCGCTCCGCGATGGCCGGATCGAACAGCCTCGCGGCCGGGGTCGACTATGCGATGCTCATGAACCTCGTCTCCGCTTCGAACTCGAGCGACCGCGACACGCTATGGGGATTCATCAAGCGTTACGCGCCGGGCGTCGATGCGCAAACGCAGCCCGAGCTCGATCGGCTCGTCGATCTGGCCATCCGTTATTACGAGGACTTCGTGCGGCCGACGAAGCGCTTCAAGCCGCCGAGCGGGACCGAGCGCTCAGCGCTTGTCGATCTCGACGCGACGCTCGCCGCGCTGCCGCGCGATGCGGATGCCGGAACGATACAAGGCGCGGTCTACGAGGTCGGTCGCAGGCATTTCCCCGATGTCGCGGGCAAGGCGAAGACGCAAGACGGACGCCCTGGCGTCTCGCAGGCGTTCTTCCAGAGCCTCTATCGCATTCTGCTCGGGCAGGAGCGCGGCCCGCGCTTCGGCTCATTCGTCGAGATCTACGGCATCGCCGAGACGCGCGCGCTGATCGCCGCCGCCTTGGCCGGCGAGCTGACGCCGCTTGCGGCCGCATGATGCTGCGACGAGATGAAGCCGTTCGACTGATATTTGGAAATTTCCGATCGCCAAGAGCTTCGGCTTTGGCTTCGCCGGCTTTGCTCCGGGAATTGCGGGGCGACAGGTCCACCGCTTGTTGAGCCTAAGCTCACCTCGACTGGCCGATATCGGATGATCGGCCGGCGAGGATGTCGGGGCCGAGACGGCCCCGACATCGTCTCGAGACTACGCCTTCTTCTTGGCGACAGTCGCGGCTTTCGCCTTGGTCTTGGCCTTCTTGGCGGGAGCCTTCGCTTTGGCTGCGGCCTTCGGAGCAGCCTTGGCTTTCGCTGCTGTCTTCGGCTTGGCTTTCGCGGGCGCCTTCTTGGCGGCGGTCTTCTTAGGCTTAGTTGGCATTGCCATGGGAACTCCCCTGCGTTGATTCGCGGGTAAATCCTAACACGACTTGTCAAGCAAGAAAAATGATATTGTTTTCCTTCAACACATTACTGCCTCCCGCAGGCCCGGCGAGCCGTTCGGGCGGCGGCGCGTGCCCCGACGGCGCAGCTCGGATATACGGTATTGAGCGGAGACAATTCAACATCGCTTACGGCCGCGCTCGGTTATTCCTTTACGAAAACTTAACCCTGTACAGTTTTCGCGCAACGGCCGTCGACCTCGCTCGGCGACGATGAAAGGGGGCATGACCATGATCCGGCCGCCGCGATCGGCGGTGCGCGGCGAAGGTTTCGGCCGCATCGCCGGCTTGTTGAGGCGCGCGCGCCATGCCATCTCAACCTTGGCCGACGACGAAAATCGAGAGATCGCATGGCGCTCATCTTCAAGATCTGCGGCGAGGAGGAATGGCGAGCCGCCGAGCGCGAGGGCGTCTACCGCGGCTCCGCGGTCGATGAGCGCGACGGCTTCATCCATTTCTCGACGGCGGCCCAACTCGCCGAGACCGCCGCGAAGCATTTCGCCTCGCGCCGCGATCTTCTCTTGATCGCGGTCGAGGCCGAGGCGCTCGGCGCCGCGTTACGCTTCGAGCCGTCGCGCGGAGGAGCGCTCTTCCCGCATCTCCATGACACGCTGCCGATGTCGGCCGTGCGCTTCGTCGAGGCGATGCCGCTCGGACAGGACGGCCATCATCGTCTGCCGCCGCCGCAGCGGCTGCGGCCTCCGTCATGATGTCGCTCGGCTTTCGTCTCGCGAGCCCGTTCCTCGCGGCGCTCGACGCGGAGCGCGCCCACCGGCTCGCCATCGCCGCCTTGCGTCTGATGCCGAAGGCGGCGCCGCCCGCGGATGATCCGCGTCTCGCGGTCGATGCCTTCGGCATCGCCTTCGCCAACCCGGTCGGCCTCGCTGCCGGTTTCGACAAGGATGGCGAGGCGATCGACGGCTGCTTGCGGCTGGGCTTCGGCTTCATCGAGATCGGCGGCGTGACGCCGCTGCCGCAACCGGGCAATCCGCGACCGCGCTTGTTCCGGCTGCCGGCCGACCAGGCGGTGATCAACCGCTATGGTCTCAACAGCAGAGGCGTCGAGGCGATGGCCCGGCTGCTCGCCATGCGCCAAGCATCATCCGGTCTCGTCGGCGTGAATGTCGGCGCGAACAAGAGCTCCGCCGATCGGGCCGGCGACTACGCGGCTTGCGTTGCGGTGCTCGCCGGGTGTTGCGCCTTCATCACCATCAACGTCTCTTCGCCGAACACGCCGGGCTTGCGCGGGCTGCAGGGCAGAGCGCCGCTCGACGATCTCGCGGCCCGCGCCGTCGAGGCGCGCGATCATGCGGTCGCGTCCGGGCGAGAACGCACGCCGCTGCTCGTCAAGATCGCGCCGGACGTCTCGCTCGCCGAGCTCGACGACATCGTCGCCGTGGCACTGGCGCGCGGCATCGACGGTCTCGTGGTCTCGAACACGACCGTGACGCGGCCCGCCTCGCTCAAGGAGACGAGGCTCGCGCGAGAGGAGGGCGGCTTGTCCGGGCGTCCGCTGTTCGCGCTGTCGACGCGTCTGCTTGCCGAGACCTATTTGCGCGTCGAGCGCAAGCTGCCTCTCATCGGCGTCGGCGGGATCGACTGCCCGGAGACGGCCTGGACGAAGATCAAGGCCGGCGCCACGCTGATCCAGCTCTACAGCGCGCTCGTATTCGAGGGCCCTTCGCTGATCGGCAAGATCAAGCGCGGCCTCGTGGCGCGTCTTGCGCGGGAAGGTGCGATGCGACTTGCCGAAGTCGTCGGGAGAGAAGCGGCAAGGATCGCGCGAAGCTGAGCGCCTGGCGAGGCAGGCATCGCGTTCGAGACGACAGCTTCGCACGCCCGGATTGGGCGTCGACCGATCCGATCGATTCGGGAACGCTGGAAATCGTCAGAAGCGGATGCCGAGTCCTGTCGGACGATCACGGCCTCTTGGCCGCGCTCGTCACTGCCGTGCGCAGCTAGGATCGCTGCCGCATCTTCAAGAGCCGCACCAGGACGAAGATCGGCACGACCACCATCGCCCCATAGCCGATGTAGACGAGAATGGTGCGCAAGCTCTCGAGGCCGTTGTCCAGGATGTTCTCGATCAGACGGCGCAGGCTGTCGAGGAGATCGCGCGGCGTCAAATTGAAGAAGACCATTGCGGCGCCGACGATCAGCGAGAGCACGATGAGCCTTAAGATCACGCCGCCCGGCGATCCTCCGAGGAAGCGATTCAACGGTGCATCGGACATGATCGACCTCGGCTCCACTCCCGGACTTGGCGCAGTGTATGCGAAGGCGGAAAAATTCGGGATGTCAACCAATGGCGATACGGGATCGCATGTCGGCGATGGTCGGACGGCGCAGCGGCCAGCGACGACCGGTGCGTCGGACCGCAAGCCTCTCAGCCGTGCACCGATGCCGGGGCCGGTAGGATTCCCGCGATGCGCGCCGCGAGGATCACGGCTTGCGTGCGGCTCTCGACGGCGAGCTTCGTCAGGATGGCGGACACATGCGCCTTCACCGTCGCTTCCGAGACCGAAAGCTCGTAGGCGATCTGCTTGTTGAGGAGCCCTTGCGACAGCATCATCAGCACGCGCACTTGCTGGGGCGTGAGCGCCGAGAGCCGCGCGGCAAGCGCCTCGGCGTCGTGGTCGTGGTCGTTCTCGGTCTCCATCTCCAACGGCAGGAACAGCCCCCCTGCGAGCACCTTTTCGATCGCCTCGTTGATCTCGCTGACATTGGCGCTCTTCGGCACATAGCCCGCGGCGCCGAAGGCCAGGCATTTGCGGGCGACGGCGCGATCCTCGGTCGCCGAGATGACGACCACGGGCACGCTCGGAAATTGCGCCCTGAGATAGAGCAGCCCCGACAACCCTTGCACGCCCGGCATGGAGAGGTCGAGGAGCACGAGGTCGATCTCGCGCGCGGCGATCAGCTTGGTTGCTTCCTCGAGCGACCCAGCGGCCTCGATCGAGGCGGCGGCCAGCTGATTTTGCAAGGTGAGCTTGAGCGCGTCCCGAAACAGCGGGTGGTCGTCGGCGATGACGATGTGAAGGGGTCCGCTCTGGACCATCGCGACAGCGCTCCCGGATTTGCGCCGGCGCCGAAATGCGGCGCCATCGATGCAAGCTTAGCGGCAGATCGGCTGCCTGGACAATCCCGTCCAATGCCGGGGCGCGAGCGATGAGGGCGCGCGGCAAGATCAAGTCGATGAATTCTGAGTGCCCGGCGGCGCATCGGCGGCCGGCATTTCGACGCCGGACAATCCGAGCTCGCGGTCTTTCGGCTGCTCCGCCGGGAGTTGACCGATCAAGGCTTCGATGCGGTCGGCCTCGGCCGGCGGCTTGTCCCAGCGGATGCGGTTGATGCGCGGAAAGCGCATGGCGATGCCGGAACGATGCCGCGTCGAGCGTTGCAGGCCTTCGAACGCAACCTCGAGGACCAAGCCGGCATGCGCCTCATGCGTAACCTCGCGCACCGGACCGAAGCGGTTGACGGTGTTGTTGCGCACGAAACGGTCGAGCTCTTTCAGCTCCTCGTCGGTGAAGCCGAAATAGGCCTTGCCGACCGGCACCAGCTCCTCGCCCTGCTCGCCTGTCCTCCAGACGCCGAAGGTGTAGTCCGAATAGAAGGAGGAACGCTTGCCGTGCCCGCGCTGCGCATACATCAGCACGGCGTCGACGAGCCTCGGTTCGCGCTTCCACTTGAACCACAGGCCCTTGGGCCGGCCGGGCAGATAGGGCGAATCCAATCGCTTCAGCATCAGGCCCTCGACGGCTTGCGCGTCCTCGCCGGCACCGGCGCTCACGGGATCCGCGCGCGCCGCCGCCAGTTCATCGAAGCTCGCAAAGGGCACGATAGGCGACAAATCGATCCGCGGATCGCCGAGCCGCTCGAGGAAGGCCGCAAGGCGGATTCGCCGTTCGGAGAAGGGCAGGGGGCGCAGGTCCTCTTCGCCCTCCACCAGCAGATCATAGGCGCGCATATGGGCCGGGTAATCGGCGACGAGCTTGGCCGTGACGCTCTTGCGGTTGAGGCGCTGCTGCAGCTCGTTGAAGCTGCGGACGCGCCCATCGCGCATCACCAGGAGCTCGCCATCGATCGAGGCCTCGAAATCGAGAGCCCCGAGAAGATCGGGGAAGGCTTGGGAGATGTCCTCTCCGGTGCGCGTATAGATGCGCGCCACCTTGCGTCCCTCGGCGCTGCGGCCCGCTGCTGCCTGCACGCGTATGCCGTCCCATTTCCACTCGCCGGCGAAGGCCGAGGGATCGAGCCCGCTCATGTCGCCCTCTTCCAACGGATGGGACAGCATGGGCGGCCTGAACGGCGCCGGATCGCGGGCTTCAGGCGCCCCGGCCTTTCCCTCGATCCAGGCGAACAGCTCGAGATAGGGAGGAGAAATACCGTGCCACACCTCCTCGATCGCGTTCGGATCTCGGTTGCCGAGCGCGGCGAGCGCGGTCTTGGCGAGCCGCGCCGAGACGCCGATGCGCAAGCCGCCGGTGATCAGCTTCAGGAGTGCCCAGCGCCCCGTCTCGTCGAGCGCGTCGAGCCAGGCGGCGAGCAGCGCCGGCAAGGCCGGCTTCGATTTCCGGCCGAGGCCCTCGATGACCGCCGCCAGCGAGGGCGGATGCGTTCCGGCCGCGGCGCGGCGCGGCCACATCAGGGCGACGGTCTCGGAGAGATCGCCGACATAATCATAGGAGAGCGCGAAGAGGACCGGGTCCGTGCGCTCGGCGATCAAGGCGCGGATCAGGCCGGGCTTGGCGAGCCTGAAACTCAGCGCCCCGGTCATGGCCGCGAGCGCGTAGCCCCTGCCCGGATCAGGCTCGGTGCGGAAATGCTCGGTGATCAGCGCGAGCTTGGCGTTACGCGAAGGCTCATAGGCCAGGCGGTCGAGGAGGGCGGCGAAGCGGTTCATGCCGCATGATGTGGGGCGTCGGCGCCTTCTCGCGCAAGCGACACTTTGCAAAAATCGGTGTCATCCCGGCGAGCCGCATAGCGGCCGGCTCGCCGGTTGCGCAGTCGCATCGGCGATGCGGCGAGGCAAGGGGATCCATCCTGTTCGAATGCAATCTTGGACTCCCGTTCCCCGGCGAGCCTCGCTCGCCTCGCCGGGAATGGCACCGTGCCCATTCTCGCAAAGGTCCCGGCTCACGCGATGTATGTCGACACGCCCTAGGACTGCGGCTGCTCCCCGACATAGCGGGCCCGGGGGCGGATCAATTTGCCCTCTTCCTGCTGCTCCAATGCGTGGGCGATCCAGCCCACGGCGCGCCCGACCGCGAAGATGGAGAGCGCCAAGCCTGGATTGAGGCCGAGCGCGCGCCTGAGCGAGACGAGGGCGAAATCCACGTTCGGATGGCGTCCGTCGATCTCGCCCATGGCGGCGATCAGGGCGTTGCGCGTCCGGTCGGCGGGCAAGAGCCTCAGCAAGGCGCGAGCGCGCGGATCGCCGTTCGGGTAGAGCCGATGGCCGAAGCCCGGCAGCATGTCGCCGCGCCGCAGGCGCTCCTCGACCACGCTCGCCGCGTCGCCCCTGCGCTCGGCCTCGTCGAACAAGATCTCGACCAGGCTCGTCGTGCCGCCGTGAAGCGGCCCTGAAAGCGCTCCGAGGCCGCCCATCAGGCAGGCCGCGAGCGAAGCCCCGGTCGAGGCGACGACGCGCACCGCGAAGGCCGAGGCATTGAGCTCATGATCCGCGCAAAGAACGAGCGCGGCGCGCAGGATCTCAGCATGCTTCGGAACAAGGCCCCAAGCTCGCGCCATGCGCCGATGGATCGGGCCGCTGTCGGCGGCCGACGCCGAGACCGCCTCGGCCATCAGCCGCAGGAGAGAGGCGCCGTCGGGCCAAAGATGGCGCGGATCGCGCCGCCAAGTCATGCGGCTATGCACGCCGTGAGCGGATAGTGCGGCGAGGCAGCGGTCGATGGGATGCGCCATGGCGGCGAAATCGGGCCTCACCCGCCTCGAGGGGAGCGGCTCCCGTTCGGGCATCTTGAACGGGTCGTCGGCCTCGCATTGCCATAAGAGCCGCGCCGTATCCTCCAAGCTCGAGCGCAAGGAGAGCCGCGCCGCGTCCCGCCCCCGGTAGAATAATCTCCCAGCCTCGATGAGGGTGATGCGCGAGGACAAGGCCGGCAGCCCCCAATCGAGCGCGGCCCTCGCGATGCGCTCGGGCTTGCGGCCGCGCCCCTTATGCTTGGCGAAGCGCGAAATATCCTCGCCGCTATAGAGGCTGCGGCGCGGATCTTCAGGATCAGGGCGCGCCTGCAGCAATCCCCGGCTGACATAGGCATAAAGCGTCGCTCTCGAAATGCCGAGGCGTGACGCGGCGTCTCCGGCGCCGATCAGGGTGTCGCGGGTCACGCAGGCCGATCCATGCGAGACGGTTCCCTGGCGTTCATATTGATTCTCATAATCAATATTGACGATTCGAACGGACGGCGCAAGCTTGGGCACGAACCGAGTGCTCGCGAGGTGCCCCATGTCCGCAGCTTTCAATTCTTCAGGTCTCGACGATGTCGTTGCCGCCGAAACCGTCTTGAGCGAGGTGGACGGGGCGGCCGGCCGCCTGATCGTCCGCGGCTTCGATCTCGACGAGCTCGCCGGCCGGCGCAGCTTCGAATTCGTGCTCGCCCTGCTGTGGCAGGGCTTCGCTTCCGGGCCCTTGGACGAGGAGGCAATCCAGGCGGCGCTCGGCAAGGCGCGTGGCGCGGCCTTCGCGATCGCCGAGGAGCTCCTGCCTTCGACCCGCGACCTCTCGGCGGTCGAGGCGCTGCGGCTCTTGTTGTCGGCTCTGCCTGACCGCGAAGGCATGCCCCATCATGTGCTGGCGGTCGCGGCCGTCCCGGTGTTCGCCGCGGCGGTTGCACGAAAGCGGCGGGGCGAAACGCCCGTCGCTCCGGATGCAAGCCTCGGTCAGGCTCAGGATTTCCTGCGCATGATGCGCGGCGCGAGCCCACCGCCCGCTGATGCCAAGGCGCTGGAAACCTATCTCGTCGCCGTTGCCGATCATGGGCTCAACGCCTCGACCTTTGCGGCGAGGGTGATCGCCTCGACGCGGGCCGACCTGTTCTCCGCGGTGGTGGGGGCGCTCTGCGCCCTCAAGGGGCCGCTGCATGGCGGCGCGCCCGGTCCTGTCCTCGATATGCTCGACGCCATCGGCACGAGCGATAATATCAGGCCGTGGCTCGCCTCGGCGCTCTCGGCCGGCGAGCGGCTGATGGGCTTCGGGCATCGCGTCTACCGGGTGCGCGATCCGCGCGCCGATATCCTCAAGGCGGTCGCCAGCGATCTGCGCCACGGCGACAACCGCATCGCCTTCGCCGAAGAGGTCGAGGCGGCAGCGCTCGAGCTGTTGCGCCAGCGCCGGGCCGGCCGCTCCCTCGCCACGAATGTCGAGTTCTACACGGCGCTCGTGCTCGAGGCGCTCGCTCTGCCGCGCGACAGCTTCACCAATGTCTTCGCGGCCGGCCGGGTCGCGGGTTGGACGGCGCATATCCTCGAGCAGGAGAAGGGTGGCCGCATGATCCTCCCGCAATCGCGATATGTCGGCCCGGCTCCGTCGCGGCAGGATGCGGCCTGAGGGGTCGGCCAAGCTATCGCGCAAGGGCTTTCGCCGGTCGATGCCGGCTTCGCGATCGTGCCGGCTTCGCGATCGGCGTTCCGCGACGTCGCCGCCTTGCGGAGCTTCGTTCGGCGAAGATTGATGGGGACGCATTGATCGCTTCCGCACGAAGCGGCTATGTTCCATGTGTATAGATCACATGTGGCATGACGAGGCCCGAGCGTCCCCTTCCTCAGGCCGGCAATCCGAGCCACGAGAACGCGAACAGGCGTCGCGCGGCAAACAGAGGATGATCCGTCCATGAAAACCAAGCTCTGCGCCTCGATTGCGCTCCTGACGCTGTTGAGCGCCGCCGCACCGGCCGCCGCTCTTGCGCAAATGCCCGAGACCGTTCGCGTCGGCGTCGACGTCGACGCCGGCACGCTCGATCCGCGGCTCGCCCGCGACGTGACCGCCTCGCGCGCCATCGACCTGATCTACGATGGGCTGGTGCAGCTCTCGCCGGATCTGAAGCCGGTGCCGGATCTCGCCGAGAGCTGGGAGAATCCGGAGCCAACGATCTGGATCTTCCACTTGCGCAAGGGGGTCAAGTTCCATGACGGCGCGCCGCTGACCGCCGTCGACGTGGTCTTCACCTATCGCTCGATCATCGATCCGAAGTTCAACGCGCCCTATCGCGCCCTAGTCACGCCGATCCAGGCCGTGGACGCCATCGATGCGTCGACGGTGAAGTTCACGCTCGACAAGCCCTATGCGCCGCTGCTGAGCTATCTCGACGTCGGCATCGTGCCGAAGGCGCTCGTCGATGGCGGGCGCGATATCGCCGTGCAGCCGGTCGGCACCGGACCGATGAAGCTTTCCAGCTGGCAGCGCGGCTCTTCGATCAAGCTCGAAGCCAATCTCGACTATTGGGGCGGAGCGCCGGCGGCGAAGCGGATCGAGCTCGTGGTGATCGGCGACAATACGGCCCGCGCCCAGGCCTTCGAGGCTGGCGATCTCGACCTGATCCAGTCACCCTTGTCGCCCCAGGATATCAAGCGGCTGGAAGCCGATAGCCGTTTCGCCCATGCCGTCCAGTCCGGGCTCGGCATCACTTATCTCAACATCAACACTGCCGATCCCCTTCTCGCCGACCCGAAGATGCGGCGCGCCATCGCGATGCTGGTCGACCAGAAATCCATCGTCGGGAAGATCTATGAGGGCGTCGATCAAGTCGCAACCTCGATCCTGCTGCCCTCGTCATGGGCCTATTCGCCCGAGATCAAGCAGCCGGGTTTCGACATCGTCGGCGCCCGCGCTCTTCTCGCCGAGCTCGGCTGGAAGGACGACAAGGGC
Source organism: Hyphomicrobiales bacterium (assembly GCA_044445965.1). GTDB lineage: Bacteria > Pseudomonadota > Alphaproteobacteria > Rhizobiales > Beijerinckiaceae > GAS188. Next base: position 4,766 of record JBIOEJ010000134.1, on the reverse strand, counting down.
ACGGGCATCCTCGAAAAGGACGGCAAGCCGCTGAAGCTGACCATCGCGACTCATTCGGAAGATCCGAACCGCGTCCAGACAGTCGAATTCATGCAGGCGGTGTTCCAGAGCGCGGGCATCCAGGCCGAGGTCCAGGTTTCCGACTGGCCGTCCTTCTCGACCAACTATGTGCAGAAGGGGAAGCATCAGATCGCCCTTTTGGGCTGGCTCAATCTCGTCGATCCTGACCGCGCGAGCTATGGCCAGCTCTATACCGGCGGCTCGCTGAACTGGGGCAAATATTCAAATCCGGCGCTCGATGCCTTGCTGGACGCCGGGCGCCAGTCGCTCGACCTTGCGGCGCGGAAAGCGGCCTATCAGGGGGCCGCCAAGGTGATCGCGGATCAGCTGCCATATTACGTCCTGTCCTATCAGGGCTACCAACGCTTCCACAATCGCAAGCTCGGCGAGCTCGCCGTCAACCCGCGCGGCTATCTGCGTGCCCTCGTCGACCCGGCGAAATAGGCATCGGCCTAAGGTGCGGCCGAAGCCGGGCGTCCCGCTTGCGTGAGAGCGCCTGCTTGTCCGGCCAGGGCCGATGCTGACTTATATCGCCCGACGTATCATGCTCCTCGTCCCGACCGCCGCGGGGATGGTCGTGGTCACCTTCTGCCTCTTGCTCCTCATCCCCGGCGATCCGGCGGCGGTGCTGCTCGGCCCCGAGGCATCGCCGGAGGCGATCACGCAATTGCGCCTCACCCTCGGTCTCGACGCGCCCTGGCATGTCAGGCTCGGCCACTATTTCGTGAGGTTGCTGCACGGCGACATGGGCATGTCGCTCTTCCAGAACGAGCCGGTCGCGACCGTGATCCTCGGCCGGCTCGGCGCGACGGTGGAGCTCGCGCTCGTGGCGCTCCTCTTCGCTTCCATCGTCGGCATCGCGCTCGGCGTGGTCGCCGCGACACGGCAAGGCACGCTGATCGACACGGGAGCCATGCTCCTCGCCCAGCTCGGCGTCTCGATGCCGGTCTACTGGCTCGGTATCCTCATGATGCTGCTCTTCGCCGTCCATCTCGGCTGGCTGCCGGCGATCGGACGCGGCGCGCCGCTACCGGAGGCCCTCTTCGCCGCTGTGACGGGGCGGCCGGGCGTGCTCGCCAATTCGCTCGCTCATCTTCTCCTGCCGGCATTGGCGCTCGGCGCCAATGCCGCAGCGGTCATCAGCCGGCTCGTCAGAGCCTCCATGCTGGAAATGCTGCGCGAGGATTTCGTGCGCACCGCCTATTCCAAGGGGCTGCGGCGGACGCGTGTCGTTCTGGTGCATGTGCTGCGCAATGCGCTGTTGCCGGTGATCAGCGTCATCGGTCTGCGCTTCGGCGCGCTTCTCGGCGGCGCCGTACTGGCCGAGAGCATCTTCGGCTGGCCCGGTCTCGGCCAGCTGGCCATCGCGGCGATCTCGCAGCGCGATCTGCCGCTGATCCAGGGCATCACGCTCACCTTCGCGATCCTGTTCGCGCTCGTGAATCTCGTCGTCGACATGATCTATGCCGCGGTCGATCCGCGCATCAGGTTAGGGTGAGCGTCACGCGGCCGTCGCGCCCGCTCCGCAATGCTTCGCTGCTCGTCGGCGCAGCGATCACGCTCGCCATTCTTCTCGCGGCGGTCTTCGCGCCGTTGCTTGCGACCCACGGTGTCGAGCAGATGGACATGGCGAACCGCTTCGGCTGGCCGTCTTCGCGCCATTGGCTCGGCTCGGACAATTTCGGTCGTGACCTCTGGACTCGGCTGATCTTCGGCGCCCGGGTCTCGCTTACCGTCGCGGTCCTTTCGGTGGCGCTTGCGGCCTCGATCGGCACCACGGTCGGCCTCGCCGCGGGTTATTTCGGCGGATGGGTCGATCTCCTCTTGATGCGCATCACCGACGTCTTCCTCGGGTTTCCCGCGCTGATCCTGGCGCTCGCCGTCATTGCCGTGCTCGGGCCCGGCATGCTCAACGTCGCGCTCGCGCTCATTGTCGTGTTCTGGACCGAATATGCCCGGGTCGTCCGCGCGACGACGTTGGTCCTGCGCGAACAGGCCTATGTCCAGGCCGCAAGGGCGCTCGGCGCCTCGCCCTTGCGGATCCTGTTCCGGGAGATCCTGCCCAATACGGCCGGGCCGATCATCGTTCTCGCGACCCTCGGCCTCGGCAGCGCGATCATCTCCGAATCCGCCCTCAGCTTTCTCGGCTTCGGCGTGCCGCCGCCCCAGCCAAGCTGGGGCTGGACACTCGCCTATGGCACCAAATTCATGCGCACCGAGCCCTGGCTCTCGATCATCTCGGGGCTAGCGATCATGTTCACCGTGCTCGGCTTCAATCTACTGGGCGATGGCCTGCGCGACATCCTCGATCCACGCCAGCTGTCACGCGGCTCGGCCAAGTGAATTCGCAAGCCCCCTCCGAGAAACAACCTGCTGCGACACAAGGGATATTTCGATGACCAGCGCTCACCGGATCATCCGGCCGAAATTCACCACCCATGCCGATGGCAGCGACGCCGTTCTGACCATGCATGAGATCATCGGCGAGGCCGACGGCCCGACGGTCGGGATCAGCGGCGCGATCCACGGCAATGAGCCGACCGGGACCGAGATCATTCTGGATCTCTACCGCGCCATCAAGGACATGACGATCAAGGGCCGGCTCCTGCTCTTGCCGGTCGCCAATCCGCGCGCTTATGCGGTCAACCGCCGCTTCACGCCCATAGACGAGCTCAACCTCAACCGCGAATTTCCCGGCGACGCGACGGGCAATTATACCCAACAGCTCGCCGCGGCGATCTCCAGGGAATTCCTCGAAAGGATCGATGTCCATCTCGACTTCCATTCCGGCACCGACCGGCCGACCGTCGATTATGTCTACATCTGGAACGACGAGGCCCTGTCGCGTTCCTTCGGGTCCAAGGTCCTCTACCGCCCTCAGGTCGACAAGCAAGGCACCGTGTTCAGCGGCACCACCAAGGCTGTCACCCTCGACAAGCGCGGCATTCCAGCGGTCGTCGTCGAGCTCGGGGGCGGCATCGTCGAGCAGAAGCCCTATGTCGAGCGCGGCGTGGTCGGCGCCCTCAATATGCTGCGTCAGCTCGGCGTGATCGAGGGCGCGGTCAGTCCGCCGCCGCCGCAGGTCGTGGTGCGGTCGATCGCCTCCATACGGCCGACGGAGGCTGGGCTGATCGAAAACCTCGCCCCGCCGCTCGGCGAGAAGATCCTCGGCAAGGCGCCGATCTTCCGAGTCGTCAGCCCCTATACCTTCGAAGTGCTGCAGCAGGTGTCGAGCCCGTACGAGAACGGCATCATGATCATGGGCCATCTCGGCCGGAACCTCGTCGAGTCGGGCGATTACGGCTACATGATCGGCGATCTCGAAGGTTCGGAAGGCTGACCAGGGCGGCTCGGGAGATCATCGCTATGCAGCCGGCATTTTCACGAGACGCGGCTCATCGCCGCGCGTCGGCGGCGCTGGATGTCGAAAATCTCGGCGTCCGCATCGACGACGAGGGCACCGGCTTCGCCGTCGTCGAGGAGATGACGTTTGCGGTCGGGGCCGGGGAGACGCTGTGCATCGTCGGAGAGTCCGGTTGCGGCAAGTCGATGACGGCGCTCTCCCTGCTCGGCCTTCTTCCGGACGCGGCCCATGTCGTGTCGGGCACGGTGAGGATCGACGGCGAGGATCTGCTCGCCCTGCCGCGTCGCCTCCTGGAAGATCGGCGTGGCGCGCGCATCGCCATGATCTTCCAGGAGCCACTGACTTCTCTTAATCCGGTGATGACGATCGGTCGCCAGATCGCCGAGGGCATTCGCCGCCACCGCCGCATCGGCGCGAGCGAAGCTTTCTCGAGGGCCGTCGGCGCACTGCGCCACGCACGCATGCCGGACCCGGAGCGGCGGGCTCGCCAATATGCGCACGAGCTTTCCGGCGGCATGCGCCAGCGCGCCATGATCGCACTCGCGCTCGCCTGCGAGCCGCGCGTCCTCATCGCCGATGAACCGACCACAGCTCTCGACGTCACCGTTCAGGCCCAGATTCTCGGGTTGATCGGCGATCTGCAACGCCGTCTCGGCACCGCCCTGGTGTTGATCACCCATGATCTCGGGGTGGTCGCCGAAATCGCGGATCGGGTGATCGTGATGTATGCCGGCCGCAAGGTCGAGGAGGCTGCGGCTGCTCATCTCTTCGATTGGCCTCTGCATCCCTATACGCGCATGCTGATGCGGGCCGCCCCGCGGCTCGGCGCGTCGCCGCAGGAGAGACTCGCGGAGATCCCGGGCACGGTTCCCGCCCTTTGGGCGCTCCCGGACGGATGCGCCTTTGCGCCCCGCTGCCCGCATGCCGTCGCGCGCTGCGCGCGAGAGCGCCCGCCGCTCGCCTTGAAGGAACCTGGCCACACCGCCGCCTGCTGGCAGGTGCCCGATGCCTGACGAGCCTCTCCTTCAGGTCGAGGGGCTGAAGGTGCATTTCCCTATCCGGCGCAGCCTGCTGGAATGGCGCGGTGGAGCCGTCCGCGCGGTGGACGGCATCGATTTTTCGCTCTTTCGCGGCGAGACGTTGGGTCTCGTCGGCGAATCCGGTTGTGGCAAATCGACCACCGGCCTGGCCTTGATGGGCTTGGTTCCCGCGAGCGGCGGCAGCGTGAAGCTTTCGGGCGAAAGCATTTCCGCGCTCGAAGGCAGGGCGCGCAAGGCGCAGCGCCGCCGGATGCAGATCGTCTTCCAGGATCCTTTCGCCTCGCTCAATCCGCGCCACCGCG
>JBIOEJ010000133.1:0-15624 GCA_044445965.1 Hyphomicrobiales bacterium | reverse complement strand
GCCCGAAACATGAACAACTGTCACCCATGTATCCGGCCTGTTTTGTTACCCATGTATCCGCTGGACACGCGCCCGGCCTTCGATCCTTGAAAGCGGCAGGCATCGGCAGTGGGCGAGTTGCGGAAGGATTTCAAAGGGACCCACTGGGAACGCGACAAAGCGCTTGCAATGTTCGTATTTCGTTCTAAAGTGAGCGAGGGCGATATTCCACTTGACAAACCCATATCTAGCAGTGGTATATTGGCCCTATCATAACCTAGAGGGGGAATTTCAATGTCTGTAGACGCTTACCTGAAAGCGCGCGCCGCTTTCGTTGCGAAAGATAAGGTTCTCAAGGATACGGGTCTTGCGATTCGCCAAGTTGGCGAACTTCTTTCTTCGACTCCAGGTAGAGTCATCTTCGGCAATATTCCTGGCCTAGGTGTTTCGGCATCTAACGCGCTTAACGCTGTAGCGGTCGATGCAAATCAATGGTTATCAGCCAGACAAATCATGGAGATGATCATCGATTGGGATGCAAAGAAGCGAGAGATGATGACGACCTGGGGGGCAATCCCGGTGGAGATAAAGGCGGGTCTACAACCCCCTCCGAAGTGATCGTGAGCAAACTCTCATTCTCAAGGGGAAAGCTTACACTAAAGGTCGCGCCCTCGATTCGCTCGCCGATCTTCATCACGGCCATCAAAATTGCGGTCAGCAATTCGCGATCAGTCATGAGGGAAGCTCCACAATGAAGGGATTTGCTTCCGCGATTTATTCAGCCGTGCGGAAGGGACGGCTAAAGGAGCCATTCAACGCAGATGCGGTGAGGCGAGCTTGTCCGGGATGGGCAGACCATACCTACGGCGTGTTCCTGCCGAAGCACCGAGTTGGCAACGGCAACACGACCGAGCTGTTTGAGAGAGTGGCCCCAGGAAGATATCGGTTACTACCCGGGAAATAGCTGCGCGCCGCTGGCGAGGATCAGCGGTGCGCCTTTGCTTTGCTCGGCTTGGCTTTGCGCATTGCGGGCGCGCCATCCTCGCGAATGAGCTTTGCGGGAACTTTCGCGATCTTCCCTAGCTTCGCCTCGAAGCGGTCCTGGTCGTCGTCGCATTCGAGCGCGCGGGCGGTCTCGGCAAAACGTTCGAACTGCGATTTGTGTTTCTTTTCAGACATCCATTTTGCCTTGAAGATATTTCGGCGGGAGACATTGCGTGACCGCGCCGCGAATCACTCTTAGGCCGAGGGTCAATATTTTTGGAGCGGCATTCATCTTCTTAAGTTGACCATCAGTTGTAATAAACTCCTCACATTTTCGGTCAAGAGCCGAAGCAATGTGAACTGCGTCCGCTCCGCGCAGAATGATTCCGTGAGTCCACCGAAGGTCGCGTGCGTCCTCCATGATGAACGGCGTGGGTTGCACAAGCACTATATATTGGCCGCTAGTGAGAAGACGGGTGAAAGAACTTTTCACCTGCGCGTTCACGTTCGTGCCGGCCGCCGTGCATTCCGCAATTGCCAGCGTTGAAACGAACGTGGTCACTTCGCCGTCTCTAGCGGCTTGTAATAGCTGCTTCATATACCAAACATCGGCAAGTCGATCTTTTTCAAGCTGGTCACCAATCTCATGCTTTACCATGTCGATGAAACAGCAAGAGTCGAGATAGACGCGGCGCTTTTCAGCCATCAGCGCGCATCTCATCAATGTATTGATCAGTGGACATATCGCCAGTGAATTTCGGCGCGCTGCCAAAAAACGATTCGAACTCGGCGGGCGTCAGCACTCGCGCCTTCTCGATTCTCTCCAGTTTTAGTTCGGTCGCCGATCTCGACACGCGATCGTAGACAATATCGCCAGCCACATTGACGATTGCCGTGCGCTCTTGCAAGACTTCGGCAACCAAGGGATATTGAGTGCCGATATAGAAGCAGCGGACCAAGGCATCGGTCGAAAGCTCTCTTAGTTGAAAGGACGGATGCCGAGCTTCCTTGTATAGAGAATGAATGATCCCTTGGAGGCCGCCGTAGGTCGGCAACGGCGCTTCGACCTCTTGTCGGATAGCGGCGGCATGAGCGTAGCTGATGCGCCGCCAAATCGGCTTGCTGCCGTTTCGGTAGACGCCCACGCCGATCACTTCGTCAGGATCGATCAAAGAACCCATGCGCGCAAACTCGGCGATGGTCGAAGGCCCTACCAGGCCGTTTGGTCCCTCTCTCTCCGGGTCGTAATCCGCAACAAATTCCAGGTGCTTGTTGAAAAGCATCGCTTGGCCTGCTGACACCTCGCCTTGGAACTCAGCATCGTAGCTGACGGATCCATTCTTGAAGTTAACCGCGAGCCAATCGCCGGCACGTTGTTCAATGCTGATCTCAGCAGCGAGAGCCTTTAGGAATTTTTCGGCTTGCTCGGCGATCTTCCCAAGCTTCGCAAGTGGCGCGCCGGTGCGCCCCTTGTTCAATTCAAAGCGGACTCGTATGCGCGCCATCTCGGCTCCCAATAGGCCGTTCCTAGCTCTTATAGGGTCGATGAGTCCCGGTAAAGAAGTCTCTTGCCCTTGATGCCGACCATGGCGCGGTTCGTCCGCATCACGTCATGGACGCCGAGCTTGACGCGGTTCGAGTAGCGGAAATCGAACTCGGCAGGGTAGCGGTGCAAATGGCGTTCGCTGCAATGCTGATAGACGCCGATCATGCCGCGCTTGAAGATCGAATAGTAGCCCTCGACCGTGTTGGTGGTGACGTGACCGCGAACGTATTCCTTTTCGCCGTGGTTGACGGTCTCGTGCGAAGCGAACTCACGGCCGGGGCCTTGGTAGTGCGGGGCTTCGTCGGTCATGACCGCCGTTTCCTTGGCGATGTTGCCGAACATGATGCGCTCGACCGTTGAACGGGTGGCGCTCTCGACGTTGAAGGAGCGGGCCTCGCCGCCCCGCTCGACCAGCGTCATCACCATGTTCTTGTGACCCGTGCCGGATTTTGGCTTGCGGTAGCCTTCCTTCATACCGATGTAGGTTTCATCGCTCTCAACAACTTTGCCGGCGCCGCCCATGGGATCGCCGCCGATGACGCGGAGAGCTTCGCGAAGCCGATGCGACATGAACCAAGCGGTTTGGAGGGTGACGCCAAGCGTTCGGTGAAGCTGGTTGCTCGAAATGCCCTTCTTGCTCGACATCAGAAGGTGCGCGGCCTGAAACCAGAGATGGAGCGGGATATGCGACTTTTCGAACACCGTCTTGACGCGAACGGTGAATTGCGAGCGGCAATCGTAGCACTTGCGCAGACCGAGGCGGACGCGGCCTTTCTTGTCCTTGACGCCAGCGAGCGAACCAATGCGGCCCATTCCGCCACAGTGCGGGCAAACCGGGCCGTTCGGCCATACGATTTGCTCTAGGCGCTCGAAAGCCGCCGCTTCGTCCTGAAAGTATGCTTCGCAAAGAACGCTGGCCATGGCAGAACCTTTCCGTTGAGGCTCATACTACTGGTAGCGTTGGGTTTGTCAAGTGGAATATCGCCGTGCGCGAGCCGAGGTTTGCGACGTGGGGGAGCTATGCCGTTGCTTGCCTGCGCGAGAATTTGATCGGGTGGCGCGTCCGCTCGCGCAGCCCTGCGGACGCTCGTCGAGCATCGGCATCGGCCGGCGGGCTCGCGGCACGGGCGGCCGGTCGGTTGGTTATGCTGCATCGCAGCATAACTCGGCAGGTCATGTTCCGAGAAAGCCCGCGCCGACTGTATTTTACCTGTTATTAACAGTAGGTGCACTGCAACATAGGTGGCGCCGGTCGACGGCCGCGTCAGCGTTGACCTCTCCCGCACGGAGACCTTTGGGAAAGCCTCGGCGTCATTCCCGGCGAGGCGAGCCCCCGGGTCGCACCTTTGGCGCGCCCGAGGATAAACTCCACTCGCCGAGGGAAGGGAACCCATCTTTGCAATCGTGATTTTGGATCCCCTTCCCTCGCCCCGGACTTCGTTCCGGGGCTCGCCGGGGATGACACCCCGTTATGCGAAGGCCCTCCTTCCCTCGCCCGGATCAAGTCTCGAGATTTGATCCGGGGCTCGCCGGGGATGACACCCAATTGTGCGAAGGTCCTCCAAGGGGAGAGGTGAGCAACACGATAGCCGCAGGGGAGAGGGATCGTTCACCGCCCCCGAACAACCTCCTGCGCTGCGAGGTCGGCGATCTCGGCATCCGAGAACCGGTATTCCCGCAAGAGCTCCTGCGTGTGCTCGCCGAGCAGCGGCGCGTGGCGCCTGATCTCCGGCTGGGTCTTGCTCCAGCGCTGCGGGATGCCCATGACCCTTATGCGTCCTTCGGATGGATGATCGGTGAGCTTGAAGAAATCGATCGCCCGCATATGCTCGTCCTCGAGCAGGCTTTCGGGCGTATTCAAGCGCATCGCCGGGATATCGGCTTCCTCGAAGAAGGCGAGCCATTCATCGGTCGTGCGCGTCGCCAGCGTGTCGGCGAGGAAGCCGTAGAGGAAGCCGATATTCTGCGTGCGCCCCGCGATCGTCACATAGCGCGCATCCGCCGCCAGATCGGGCCGTCCGATCTTCATGAAGAAGCGCTGCCAATGCTTGTCGGTATAGACCAGCACGCCGATATGGCCGTCCTTGGTCGGATAGGGCTTGCGGTTGGGGTCCAGCATGCGGACATAGCCGGCTTTGCCGAGCGGCGGATCGAAGGTCAGGCCGTAGAGATGATCGCCCATGACGAACTCGGTCATGCTCTCGAACATCGGCACCTCGATCGCCTGGCCCTCGCCCGTCCGCTCGCGGTGATAGAGCGCCATGCCGACGGCCGAGGCGCTCATCAGGCCGACGGTGCGGTCGATGAGGGCGGTGGCGACGAAGGTCGGCTCGCCGATGCCGCGCGCTTGCAGCACGGGCAGGCCGATGGCGGTCTGGATGAGATCGTCATAGGCGGGGCGGTCCGCATAGGGGCCGGATTGGCCGTAGCCGAAGGCGCCGCAATAGATGATGCGCGGATTGATCGCGGACACATCGGCGTAGGATGCGCCGAGCCGCGCCATGGCTTGCGGCCGAAAGCTGTAGAGGAGCACGTCCGCCTGCTGGAGCAGCCGCCGCAGCACGCCGCCGCCGCCTTGGCGTTTGAGGTCGAGGACGAGGCTGCGCTTGTTGCGGTTGAGATTGAGGAAATACGGCCCCATCCCCTTGCTGCGCGAGGGGCCGACCCCGCGCAAGGTGTCGCCCTCCGGCGGCTCGACCTTGCAGATATCCGCCCCCATGTCGCCGAGCAGCTGCGAGGCGTAAGGACCCATCACGTTCATCGTCATGTCGATGACGCGGATGCCGCTCAATGGACCGGTCACGCTTTTTCCTTCTCCATGGGAGCGGGCTCGGAGCCGAACAGGCCCGATCCCGCCAAGGCCGCGATGTCTTCCCGCGCGAGGCCGATCTCCTCGAGGATGCCGGCAGAATGCTCTCCGGCCGCCGGCGCGAGGCGGCGCAGCGCCGCCCCCCGCTCGCCGTCGACGCGCACGGGAAACGGGATATGCCGCTCGCCATCGATCGCCATCACCATCTGGCGCTCGACGATCTGGGCGCTGCGGCTCGCCTGAGCCGGGGTCAATCGCAGTTGAGCCGGGACATCATGACGCTCGAAGCGGGCGAGCCAATCCGCGGCGCGGCGCATCCCCATGACCTCGCGCAAGCGCGCCGACAAGGCGTCACCGTTGCGGCGGCGATCGGCCTCCGTCGCGTAGCGAGCCTCTCCGAGGTCGGGCGCGAGATCCTGAGTAGCGCTCGCGAAATTCCGCCAGAAATGCTCCTCCACGATGCCGAGCGCGATGTGCTCGCCGTCGGCGGTCTCGAACAGGTCGTTCGTCGGCCATAAATGCTCCTGCGACGGCCGGTCGAGATCGAGGCCGTGCCGGATCGCCGCGAAGGACATCGCGGCTTCGGCGAGGCTGAGATCGAGCACGCGGCCCTTCCCGCTACGAGCCCGTTCGTGGAGCGCGGCGAGGATGGCGATCGCGGCAAAAGTGCCGCCGGCAAGGTCCGCGACCGGGATCGCCGAGCGGCGCGGCGCCTCGCCCCAATGGCCGGCGAGCGCCATGGCGCCAGCGGCGCAAAGATAGTTGAGGTCATGGCCAGGGATGTGGCGGGCCGGCCCGGACTGGCCGTAGCCCGAGAGCCGGCAGTAGATCAGGCGCGGGTTATGGGCGAGGAGGTTTGCCGGGCCTATGCGCAGGCGCTCGGCGACGCCTGGCCGGAAGCCCTCGATCGCCACGTCGGCCCAAAGCGCGAGGCGCCGCACGATATCGGGCGCGGCCGCATGCTTCAGATCGAGGACGATGCTGCGTTTGTTGCGGTTCGCCATGCGAAACAGGCTCGACGGCATGCGCCGCGCGAAATCGCCGGCCGGCGGCTCGACCTTCACCACGTCGGCGCCGAGGTCGGCGAGAGCCAGCGTAGCGAAGGGGCCCGGAAGCAATGCCGTGAAGTCGAGCACCCGCACATCGCGCAACGGCTGCCAGCCGCTCTTCGGGGCTTCGCTGTCCGGGGAACCCGAGGGCGCCGGGCGGGGCTGCATCATATCCATCGTCAATAGGATTTGGGCAGGCCGAGCACGCGCTCGGCGATGAAGCTCAAGATCATCTGCGGGCTCACAGGCGCGATGCGCGCGATCAGCACTTCGCGCAGATAGCGCTCGACATGGAATTCCTTGGCATAGCCCATGCCGCCATGGCTCATGACCGCCGTCTCGCAGGCGCGAAAGCCCGCCTCGCCCGCGAGATATTTCGCGGCATTCGCCTCGGCGCCGCATTCGCGGCCAGCGTCGTAGAGCGAGGCGGCCTTGAGCACCATCAGATTCGCCGCCTCGAGCTCCGCCCAGCCGCGCGCCAAGGGATGCTGGACCGACTGGTTCTGCCCGATCGGCCGGCGGAAGACGATGCGCTCGCGCGCATAGCCCGCGGCGCGCTGGACGGCGACGCGGCCGATGCCGACCGCTTCCGCGGCGATCAGGATGCGTTCGGGGTTCATGCCGTGCAGGATCGAGCGGAACCCCTCCCCTTCGGCGCCGATCCGGTCCGCCTCAGAGACGCGCAAGCCCTCGATGAAGAGCGAGTTCGAATCGACCGCATGGCGCCCCATCTTGGGGATCTCGTGGATCTGCATCCGACTGCGGTCGAGATCGGTGTAGAACAGCGTCAGCCCATGCGTCCGGCGGCGGACTTGGTCGAGCGGGGTGGTGCGCGCCAGCAAGAGCATCTTGTTCGCGACTTGCGCGGTCGAGATCCAGATTTTCGTGCCCGTGACGACGTAATGGTCGCCCTGCCTCTCGGCGCGTGTCTTCAGCTCGGTCGTGTTGAGGCCGGCGTCCGGCTCGGTCACGGCGAAGCAGGCCTTGTCGGATCCCGCGATCAGCGGCGGCAGCATGCGCTTCTTCTGCTCCTCGGTGCCGAAGACGACGACCGGATTGAGGCCGAAGATGTTCAAATGGACCGCCGAGGCGCCGCTCATCGCCGCGCCCGACTCCGCCACCGCCTGCATCATGATGGCCGCCTCGGTGATGCCGAGGCCCGCGCCGCCATATTCCCGCGGCATGGCGATGCCGAGCCAGCCATCCTTGGCCATCGCGGCATGGAATTCATGCGGAAAGCCACCCTCGCGATCACGCTCGAGCCAATAGGCATCGCCGAAGCGCGCGCAGAGCTTGAGGACGGAGGAGCGTATCTGCTCCTGCTCGGGGCTCAGCGAAAAGTCCATCTCATCCTCATCCGCTCGCCCTCATCCGTTCAGCCGACATAGAGCTCGAGCACGCGCGGATCGCGCGCCACCTCGGCAGCCGGCCCCTCCATGGCGATCTGCCCCGCCGCCATGACATAGGCGCGCCCTGCGTGCCGCAGGACCTCGCGCGTATTCTGCTCCACCTGCAGGACGGTGAGCCCGCTCTCGTGCAGCATCCTCAGCCGCGCGAAGACCTGGGCGACCAGGATCGGCATCAGGCCCCAGGAAATCTCGTCGACGAGCAACAGGCGCGGTTGTGTCATCAAGGCGCGGCCGAGCGCCAGCATCTGCTGCTCGCCTCCCGATAGCGTCGAGGCCGCCTGGGCGCGGCGCTCGGCAAGCCGCGGAAACAGCGCGTACGCCTGGTCGAGCCCGCGCCGCAGCTCTTCCGCGGTCGAGACATAGCCTCCCACGCGCAGATTCTCATCGACCGTCATCTGGCCGAAGAGCTGGCGTCCCTCCGGCACGAAGCCGATGCCGCGACGCTGGCGCGCCCAGGCCGGCATGGCGGCGAGATCATCGCCATCGAAGCTGACTTTCCCTTCATGGCGGACGAGGCCCATGATGGCGCGCAACAGCGAGGATTTGCCGGCCCCGTTGGCGCCGATCACCGCGACCCAGCCGCCGGCCGGCACGTCGAGGGCCACGCCCGCGACCGCGACGGCCTGGCCGTAGCGAACTTCGAGGGCCTCGACCGTCAGCATCAGGTGGCCTCCTCGCCGAGATAGGCTCGCACGACCTGACGGTCGACGCGGATCTCCTCGGGCGTGCCGGAGGCGATGACGGCGCCGGCATCCATGACGATGGCGCGGTCGCAGACGGGCAGCGACTGGCGGACATTGTGCTCGACCATGATGATGCCGGCCCGCGACTTCAGGGTCACGAGGAAGGCGAGGAGGTCGGCGGCCTCGCGCCCGGTCAAACCCGCGAGCGGCTCGTCCAGAAGGAGCAAGGACGGCTCGAGGGCGAGGACACGGGCGACCTCGAGGCGCTTCAGCATGCCGAGCGTGAGCTTGCCGGCCGGCTCCGCGGCGCGGCTCTCGAGCCCCACCCGAGCGAGAAGCGCGCGCGCGGCCGCCTCGTCGTGAGGTTGCGAGGCGCCGTCGCGCGGCACGCCCGCGAGCACATTCTCCAGCACGGTGAGGTCCCTGAAGGGGCGCGTCACCTGGAAGGTGCGGCCGATGCCGAGCCTGGCGCGGCGCCAGGCCGGCATGCGGGTCACGTCCCGCCCTTCGATGGCGATCGTCCCGGCATCCGGCGGCAAGCTCCCGGCGATCATGTTGAAGAGCGTCGTCTTGCCGGCGCCATTGGGGCCGAACAATCCGACGAGCTCGCCCGAGTCGACACGGAGATCGACGCCCCTGACGGCATGCACGCCGCCGAAGCGCTTCTCGAGCCCTTGCGCGTCGAGCAACGCCATCACTCGGCTCCGCGGCCGGCGGGGACGGGCCGCGCGACGGGGACTCGGCGGCGGCGCAAGCGGCTCGTCAGGAACGGCACCAATCCGGCCGGCATGAACACGATGACGGCGAGCAAGAGGATGCCCACGGCCGCCACATGAACGCTCGGCGCGAAGATCTGCAGGAGCTCGCTCATGCCGACATAGAGGATGGCGCCGGCGACCGGGCCGGAGGCCGTGGCGACGCCCCCGATCAGCGGCACGGCGAGCGCCAGCAGCGAGACATCGACGGAGAACACCACATCCGGATAGAGCGAGGCGGTGAACAGGCCATGCGTCGCCCCCGCAAGGCCCGCCAGCGTGGCGCTGGCGCAGAACAGGACGAGCTTGAGCTTGGCCGAGGCGATGCCGAGCGACAGCGCCGCCGTCTCGTCGCCCTTGATGGCGAGGAGCCGCACACCGACCCTCGAGGCGCGCACCAGCATCACGGTGATCGTCGAGGCGGTCGCGAGCCCGATCATCAGCAGCTGCGGCAGGGCGATCGGCAAGATTTCCTGCAAGGCGAGCCCGCCAGGCCCGCCGGTCGCCGGCAGCTTGCGCAGCCCATGCAACGCCAGCGCCTGGAAGAACAGCGTCGCGAAGGTGAAGGCGGTGCCGCGCAGGCGAAGGCTCGTGGCGCCGATGACGAGCGAGGCGAGGACCGCCGCGAGCGGGCCGGCGACGATGCCGAGAGCGAGCGGCCATTCCGCGTTCAGCGCCATCACGGTCGCATAGGCGCCGATGCCGGCGAGCGCCCCATGCGCGAAAGAGACATAGCCGGTCAGCCCCGACATCAGGTTCCAGGCTTGGCCGAGCGCCAGATAATAGGCGGCATAATAGACGAGGATCTGCACATAGGACGAAGCGCCGAACCAGGGCAGCGCAGCGGCGATCGCCCCGAGCAGGAGCGGCGCCGCGAGCGTCGCAACGCGGAGGCGCGCGGTCGCGGCCATCGCCGTCTCAAGCCTCCAGGCGCTGGCCGAACAGGCCTTGCGGGCGCAGCAGGAGCGTCAAGTAGAGCAGGAGATAGGTGATGATCTTCGCCCAGGAATCATCGAGCACGTAGCCGCAGACGCTCTGGACGATGCCGATCAGCACGGCCGCCGACAGCGCGCCCGCGACGCTGCCGAGGCCACCCACGACGACGACCACGAATCCGTCGAGCACCCAATCATGGCCGACGCTCGGCGTCGTGGTGCCGATCAGGCTGACCAGCGAGCCGGCGGCCGAGGCGAGGCCGACCGCGAGGCTGAAGGCGATGCGCTCGGTCGAGCGGGTATCGATGCCGCAGCTCGCGGCGGCATCGCGGTTCTGCGCCACGGCGCGTAGCGCGAGGCCGGTGCGGGCCGAGCGCAGCAGGCCGAGGACGGCGGCCGCGAGGACGACGCAGACGCAGAGCACCGTAAGGCCGCGCAGCCCGATCGACAGGCCGGCGAACCGCAATTCGCCGCTCGGACCAGCGGAGTAGCTGCGGAAGTCCCCTCCGAACACCAGCGAGAACAGGCCAAGCCCGATGACGGAGAGCGCATAGGTGACCATCAGCGTGTCGAGCGCCGGCCTCTCCGCGACCCGGCCGATAACGAGAGCCTGGACCGCAAAGCCCAGCACAGCCCCGGCCAGGAAGGCCAAGGGGATGCCGATCAGCGGCGACAGCCCGAGCCCGCCGGCGATCAGCCAGGTGACATAGGCGCCGAGCGTGATGAACTCGCCATGCGCGAAGTTGACGACGCGCATCACGCCGAAGATCAGCGCCAGGCCCAGCGCCACGAGCCCCAATAGGCCGCCGACCACGAGGCCGTTGACGAGGAGCTGCAGGATGAGCGTCGCCGTCAAGGCGTCAATCCTGCTGCGCTCGCCAGTGCCCTGTGTTGGCGAAAGGAGATTCGCGCCGATCGCTCACCTCTAGCCTTGCGGGAGAGGTCGATCCGAACCGCAGGCGAAGGATCGGGCGAGGGGTCGATGCAAGCCGACGAACCCCTCACCCGCATCGCTCCTTGCAGTCGCGATCCGACCTCTCCCGCAAGCGGAGAGGTGAAGCGATCTGCGTGCCCCGCATCTGCAAGTCCCGGTACTCGCCTATCAACTCCATTTCGGCTTCGGCCATTCGATCGGATTGGTGGAGTTGCCACCCACCACCTTGGAATTGCCGCCTTGCCATTGCGTCGCGACGTAGCGGTAGCCCTCCTGCTGGCCCTTGTCGTTGACGCGGAAGGTGCCGAGCACGGTCGCGATGCCGGTCGTGGCGATGTAGTCGCGGATGGCGGGACGCTCCGCGCCCTTGGCCGCGATGGCGGCGGCGAACGTCTGCCCGGCCGAATAAGCGGCGGCGGAGTGGTAGGCCGGCAAGCGCTTGAACTTCGCCTGATAGGCCGCAACGAAGGCCTTGTTGGCCGGGGTGTCGATCGACGCCTCCCAGGAGGAGCGGCCGAAAATACCTTCGGCATTGGCGCCGAGCGCGTCCTTGGTCACGCCGTCCGCGGCTTGAATGAAATGATAAGCGACCGGGTTGAAGCCGCGCTCGATCATCTGCCTCGTCAGCGCGATGCTCGGCTCGTAGTAGCCGCCCATCGACACCGCCTCGGCGCCGAAGCTCACCATGCGCTCGATGATGGAGCGGAAATCCTGGCTGCCCGGGGTGTAGCCATAGGTCTCGACGGTGAACCCCATGCCGGGCGCCGCGGCCGCGGCCCAATCCTTCGAGGCGATCGAGAAGGGCGCCTGCTCGAAGATGATCGCCAATTTCTTCAAGCCCGCGCCCTTATCCTTGACGATGTTCAAGAACCCCTGATGATCGAAGTCGGAGGATGGGAAGGCCTGGAAGCTCCAGCGCAGCTTGCGGCGCGTCCAGATGCTGCTGTCCGAGGCGATGGTGCCGAGCAAGGGCACCTCGGCGCGCTCGCAGACGACCGCCTCGGCATCGGTGATCGGGCTCGAATAAGGGCCGAGGATGGCGAGCACCCCGTCGCGGTCGATCAGCCGCTGCGCCAGCACCCGCCCGGTATCGGGATTGCTTTCATCGTCATAGATCGTGAGCGCCACGGGGCGCCCGGCGATGCCGCCGGCGGCATTCGTCTCTTCCGCCCAGAGCAGATAGCCTTCCTGCGTGTATTTGGCGGAGTCGGAGAACCTGCCCGTCAGCGAGAGCGAGGCGCCGAGCTTGATGGGGTCTCCTGCCCGCGCGCCGGTCGTGCCGGCGATGCCGAGGGCGGCCGCACCGCCCAAGAGAGTGCGTCGAGATAAAGCAGGTCGAGATATGGTCGTCATGTGAGCGTTCCCTGTCGTCTTTTCTTACCTCAATCGTAGCGATATTGCTGCTTGGCTGTCACCCGGCGCCTTTCAGGCGCTCCGACAGTTCGGCCGCCTCGGCGCGCAAGGACTGGCCGATGGTCTCGTAGCCGACGCGACGCAGCTGCTCGCTGACGCCGACGATGACCAGCGCATGAGTAGCAACTCCCGACGAGAAGACCGGGGCCGCGATGATGGTGACGCCGGCGATGTAGCGCCCCTCGTCGATGGCGTAGCCGGAAGCGCGCGTCGCCCCGACTTCCGACCGCCAGCTCCGCAGCGATGGCGGATTGTCCCAGCGCAGCTTTCCGAAGCGCTGCTCGATCTCGGCCTGAGGATGATTGCCGAAGGCCGCGAGGCAGCGGCCGGTGGCGCTGATCAGCGCCGGAAAGCGGCTGCCGATCTCGACGCGCAGCCGCAGCGCCTGGTCGGCCCGCGAGATCGCCACGACCACCACATGCTCGAGCCCGATCGCCTCGACGCCGACCGCCGTCGCGTTCCAGCGCCGCGACATCGTGTCGAGGCATGGCCGCGCCACGTCGTTGAAGCTGTCCTTGCGCAGCAAGCCGCGCGCGATCGACAAGATGCCGGCGGCAAGCGAGTAGCGTTTCGTCTCGGCATCGAAGAAGGCGAGCTCCTCGGCGACCAGCACTCGCAGGATGTGCAGGCAAGTCGAGGGCACGAGGCCCAGCGCGTTCGCGACCGCGTGCACCCCGAGCGGGCGATCGCTCTTCCCGAGAAGCCGCAGGATGGCGATGGCGCGCGACACGGCCGGAACCTGTCGGGTGACCACGGCGCGCGGCCTGGCGCGCGGGACGGTCGACATTGGCGGAGCTTGGCGGCGGCGAGCCGGGCCGGTGCGCATCTTGGCGGTTTGCCTGTCCATCGTGTTGTCTTGATACAACAGAAATATCATATTGACAACACGACTTTCGGCTGTCGTTATCGCCCCGCGACGAGGAGGCACAGCGAGGCTGATGACCAGGCTGACCGAGGTCACGCGCTATGACGAGGCGCAGCGCCTGTTCTCCATGGAGAAGCTGTGGGAGCTGTTCGACGGCGACAAGCAGCGCTTGAACATCGCCCATGAATGCATCGACCGGCACAGGGGAAGCGGGCGCATCGCGCTGCGGATCGCGAAGGCCGATGGCCGCGACGCGGACTTGAGCTTCGCGGAGATCGCCGACCTCTCGTCGCGCTTCGCGCATTTCCTCGCGGCGCGCGGCATCGCCAAGGGAGACCGGGTGGCGATCATGCTCGAGCCGTCGCTGGCCTTCTATGCCGGGCTGTTCGGCGCCATGAAGCGCGGCGCCGTCGCGGTGCCGCTTTTCACCTTATTCGGGCCTGACGGGGTGCGCCTGCGCGTCGAGGACTGCACGCCGCGCCTCATTTTGATCGGACCGGAGAAGGCGCAGCTGGCGCGAGAAATCCCGGGCCTGGAGGTGGTCGTCGCCGACGAGCGGCTGCTCTCGAGGCTCGCCTTCTATCCGGCAAGCTACGAGCCTGAGACCTCGGCCGAGGATCTCGCCGTGTTCCAATACACGTCGGGCACGACGCGCGAGTTGCCGGCCGCCATCAGGCACACCCATCGCGCCATCGTCGTCCTGATGATCGCAGCGCTCTACGGAACGGGGATCAGGCCCGGCGATCGCTTCTTCTGCCCCTCATCGCCCGCCTGGGGCCACGGGCTCTGGCACGGGACCCTCGCGCCGCTGGCGCTCGGCGTGACCACTGGCGCCTATGCCGGCAAGTTCGACCCTGTCCGCTTGTGGCGCGCCCTGCAGGATTACGGCGTGACGAACCTCTCCGCGGCCTCGACCCATTACCGGATGCTGAAGAGCGTTGCGCGTTCAGGCAGCTTCCGCACCGCGATCCGCAAGCTCTCCTATACGGGCGAGCCGATCGATACCGCGACGCTCGACTTCGTCCAATCGCGGTTCGGCGTCCCGGTCTGCAGCATCTATGGCACGACGGAGGTCGGCGTCGTGCTCGTCAACTACCCGGGCGCCGAGGACTTCGTGGTCAAGCCGGGTTCGCTCGGCAAGCCGCCGCCCGGCGTGCGCGTCGAGGTGCAAACCGCGGACGGGCGCGCCTGCGCTCCCGGCGAGACGGGCGAGATCAAGGTCTGGCGCCGCGACGGCTGGTTTGCGACCAAGGATCTCGGGCGCGTCGATGAGGACGGGTATTTCTATCATGCCGGACGGGCCGACGATGTCATCATCTCGGCCGGCTGGACCATGAGCGCCGTCGAGATCGAGGATGTGCTCCTCAAGCACGCGGATGTGCGCGAGGCGGCCGCGATCGGCGTGCCGGACGCGCTGCGCGGCCAGGTCGTCAAGGCCTTCATCGTCAGCGACCGGGCCGGCAGCGACGCCTTCGCGGCGGAGCTGCAGGAGCTCACACGCACGCGGCTCAGCCAGCACGAATATCCGCGGCAAGTGGCCTTCGTGCCGGAGCTGCCGAAGACGCCCGCCGGCAAGGTCAACCGCAAGGCGCTGCGCGAGCGGGAAGCCGCAGGTGCGGCCTGACCGCGACGATCAAGGAGAAGCCATGTCGACCGCGACCACCCGTCTGTTCCCGAAGATCACCGATCAAGCTCTCGATGAGCTGCGCGAACGGATAGGCAAGAAGATCGAGGATACGCTCGAGCCCTGGTGCCATGAGGCGACGCGCGACAATATCCGCCATTACGCGCACGGCATCGGCGACGACAATCCGTTGTGGTGCGAGCCCGAGATCGCCGCCAAAAGCTCGCATGGCGGCATCGTGGCGCTGCCGAGCTTCCTGTTCGCGACGAGCCGGATCGTCTCGGGCTATGTCGGCGGGCTCGCCGGCGTGCATGCGATGTGGGCCGGCGCCAACTGGACCTGGCACCGCTGGGTGCGCCGCAACGAGGAGATCGCCACCGAGGTTTGGCTAGCGGACCTCGTCGAGCATGAGACGCGCTTCGCCGGCCGCGCTATCCAGCAAATCTATCACGTCAACTTCTACGGCGCGGGCGGCGACCTCGTCGCCGAGGCCGATAGTTGGTGCTTCCGCACCGATCGGGACGCTGCCCGCGAGCAAGGCACGAAATATGACGAGCTGAAAGGCAAGCCGCAGCGGCGCTATGCGCGAGAGGAGCTCGACCGCGTCTACGATCTCTATGCAAAGGAGGAGATACGCGG
>JBIOEJ010000132.1:0-15812 GCA_044445965.1 Hyphomicrobiales bacterium | reverse complement strand
GCGTTCACCCTGATGACGACGGTTGACAGCGCCAATCTCGGCCAATCGAGGGTTCCGTACCTCACCGCCTCATTCATCACCAGCGGGACGGCGCATGTCTCCAACATATACGGCTACCGGCTCGGTGGGCCTGCCTCTTCCCCGAATTCGGCGCGCGTCCTGCAATCGACGCTGATCGTCAACGGCCAGGGAAACTCGCAGACCTCGACCTTCTCGGTGATGACGGCCTCGATCTTCGACGATCCCGTCTACGGGCAGACCATGGCTGGCGGCTTCACGGCCAGCAACCGGCAGTCGGCGACCACCAGGTCGCGCTTCGCGCACGGGTCGGTCTCGTCCAATGCAAGCTCGATCACCGTCGATGCAGATCTGTTGCCGACAGGCTCCTTCGGGACTAGCCAGAACAGCTTCGCCGAGAGCAGCGCGACCGTGACCAATGGCTATACGTCGGCCGTGGCGCATCAGGGCTCGGGCCTACCGACTTATGGCTTTAACCAGACGATCACCCGCAACGACGCGGCCGGACCGGCAACTCTCGGTGCCGATCATCCCACGCAGAATTATGTGGGCTATGCGGGCGCCGTCATGAACTCCTACAAGCTCGATTCGACCAACTCGTCCGTATTGGTGAATGGTCCCGCCTATGTGGTCACCAATGCGAGCGGCTCGCCGAACGATGTCTCGCTTTCGCTGTTCAACGGCTCGCGGCTCGAAGCAGTGTTCCAGCTCGCCCCTTTGGGTCAGACCTTCCCGACCGGCGACAGCAATTTCCAAAGCAATGCCTTCCAGGATTCGCGGCTTCTCTTCGGCAATCCCCAGACGCTGGCGAACGGAGCGAACTCCGATGGCTCGCGAGGGGCCTATGTCGACACAAGAACCTTCGCTGCCCGCAGCGAGAGATCGTTCGACCCCAACAATATCGCAAGCGACGGCGAGACGAGCACCGTCAACAACGTGGGCTTCAACGGTCCGGCCAATTCGAGCGGAGTGACCCCGTTCCTCCGGTCGGCATTTGTCGTATCGGATGTCGTCGGCGCCAATTCGTCGAGCTTCCTCAGCTCGATTTCATCCGCGACCGTCACGCCCTGCGCCTGCGATGTCACGCGCTGGGGCTTCTGGTCGTCGCAGACCGATCGTCTCGACGTGACGGCCAACAACAACGTCTATTCGGACCGCGCCCATCTCGGCGTTTGGGTCGCAGGACTTCCCGCCGTGAACATGCCTACGACCGGGATCGCCACCTATTCGGGCCATGTCATCGCCGACATTTCGAACACCGGATCGCAATATATCGCGGCTGGAACTTTTACCAACGTCGTCAACTACGCCGGGTCGGGCGCTGTCACGATCAACAACCTCGACGGCGCGAACTATACCGGGACGGTGAGCTTCACACCTCCTTCGATCGCTTTTGGAGGAGGTCTGACGGGTTCGACCGGAGGCCGGACCGCCGCGATCAGCGGCACCTTCTTCCAGGGCAGCGCCTCGAGCTATGGCGAGATGGGGGGCTCCGTCTACCTCACCGGGACGAACTATCTCGGCAGCGGCATTTTCGCAGCGCGCAGATAGCTGACGAGAAGAACGGGGGCCTAGTATCGGCAACGCGTCTATCTCGGATCTGCGGTCGTCTCGTCTTGCACGCCGCAGGCGGCAAGAGCCTCGCGCATGCGCGATGGGATAGGCGCTTCGACGCGGATCGGTTCACGCCTCGGATACAGGGGAATCTCGATCGCCCGCGCGTGAAGGTGAAGCGCCGGCTCCGGCGAGCGCGGCGCGGTTCCATAGACGGCGTCGCCCAGGATCGGCCAGCCCATGGCGGCGCAGTGGACGCGCAACTGATGGGTGCGCCCGGTGACGGGCTCGAGCGCCAGCGCCGTCATCGCCATGTGATCGGGGCTTGCCGCCGCGCGCCCGATCACGCGCCAGCGTGTCATGGCGGCGATGCCTTGCGGATCGACCTTCATCCACCAGCCGCGCGACGGATCGCGCCGCCCGAGCGGCAGCTCGATCACGCCCTGCTCGGCAGCGGGGCTGCCGTCAACGACGGCCCAATAGGTCTTCTTGATATCGCCTGACTGGAACAACCGGCCCAGCTTCTCGAGCGCCGCGCGATTGCGGCCGAGCACCAGGCAACCGGATGTGTCGCGGTCGAGTCGGTGGGCGAGCTCCGGCCGACGCGGCAGGCCAAAGCGCAGGGCCTCGAACAGCGAGGTCAGAGGAATGGAGGCATGGCCCGATTTTTGGGCATTGCGCGCCTGAGCGTTCCTGGGACCGGCATGCACCGGCATGCCGGCCGGCTTGTCGAGCACGATCATCAACGCGTCGCGATGGAGGACGCGGCAAAGCAGAGCCTGTTCCGATCCGACGGAACCGCTCCACGGCTCGAGCGCTTGGTCTTTCGGCATCGTATCCACGCGACCCTGTCTCCGCTCCGCTTGAAAAGAAACCGCTCCGGCGCTTCCGATGTCATGCGCGACGGGTTATCGGATGCCGATGAGCAAAGATACGCAAAAGCGCTCCTTCTGGAACCGCCTCCTCGGTCAAGCGACCGAAGATGAGCAAGCGCCGGAAACAACGGCCGCGCCGAGCGATGCGCTCGCGGCGGCGGAAGCACCCGCCGCGGCGCCGGAGTCGCCCGCCGCGGCACCGGAGCCGCCCGCTGCGGCGGATACCACGCCGACCTTGGACGCCGCCGTACCGCCCGACCAGGGCTCCTGGTGGCGGCGGCTGAAAACCGGACTCTCGCGCTCGTCCTCCGACCTCTCGGCGAGCGTCGGCAGCCTCTTCAACAAGCGCAAGCTCGATGCCGAAACGCTCGAGGAATTCGAGGACGCCCTGTTGCGGGCCGATTTGGGCGTCGACACCGCCTCGCGCATCACCAAGGCGATCGGGTCCGGCCGCTACGGGCGCGACCTCGATCCGGATGCGGTGATCGGGATCCTGGCCGAGGAGATCGAGAAGCTGGTCGCGCCGGTGGCACTTCCCCTCATCGTCGATCCGGCCAAGAAGCCGTTTGTCATCCTGGTCGTTGGGGTCAACGGCGCAGGCAAGACCACGACCATCGGTAAGCTCGGCGCGAAGCTCAAGGCGCAGGGCCGGACCGTGATGCTCGCGGCAGGCGACACGTTTCGCGCGGCCGCCATCGAACAGCTGCAACGCTGGGGTGAGCGCATCGGCGCACGCGTCATCGCGCGCGGGCAGGGTGCCGATGCCGCAGGCCTTGCCTTCGAGGCGCTGAGCGCGGCGCGCGACCAGGGCGCGGACGTGCTCTTGCTCGATACCGCGGGCCGTTTGCAGAACCGCTCCGAGCTGATGGGCGAGCTCGAAAAGATCGTGCGCGTGATCAAGAAAGTCGATGCGTCCGCGCCGCATGCCGTGCTGCTCGTGCTCGACGCGACGGTGGGTCAGAATGCCCTGTCGCAAGTCGAGATTTTCGCCAAGATCGCCGGGGTGACCGGTCTCGTGATGACGAAGCTCGACGGCACGGCGAGGGGCGGAATCCTGGTCGCGATCGCCGCCAAGTTCGGCCTGCCGATCCATCTGATCGGGGTCGGCGAAGGCGTGGACGATCTCGCGACCTTCTCGGCGCGCGATTTCGCGAGAGCGCTGGTCGGGCTCGACTGAGGCATCACTCGCGACTCGGCTTCAGCACCATAAAGAGATCGGTGTCGCCCGTCGCCTCTCCGGCACGCGTCAGGAGCGCATGGGCCTGGCCGCGATGATGCGTCTGGTGGTTGAACATATGCACGACCAGGAAGGCCCGCGGCGCGGTCACCTCGCGTTGCGCTGAGTCGCTGAACCAAGTCAGATTGCCGCCGAGCCAGGCCTCGCCGACCGTGTCGGCCCAGGCGCATATGTCCCTATCGGCTCGCTCGCGTTCCTCGGCGAGCTTCGGAAACGCGGCGATCAGATGCGCGCTTTCCTTCTGTGTTACCACCGGCTTCGCCCAACCCGCGAAGCGCGACATCCATATCTGGTCGCCCCAGAGCAGATGATTGAGCGTGCCGTGGATCGAACCCCAGAAGGCGCCACCTTCGGCACGACGCGCTTCGTCCGGCAGGCGCGAGGCCGCCGCATAGATGCGCCGGTTCATCTCACGGTTATAGGCCGACATGGTACGGACATAGGCGGGCGCGATCATTTCGATCCTCCGGCCAATAAGAGCCACATCGACGCCTCCTCATGACCAGCCCGTCGCGCCATGCGCGGTCAGTCGATCTCCAGCCTGAAGGGTTCGCCCTCGGTCGCCATCTCGCCCCGGCCGATCGCCGCGACCGCCGACACCATGCGGCTGTTGCGGCATAAGAGCCGATCGGCGACGGCAACGAGGCGCGAATTGGGCGTCGCGCTCGGCGAGGCCGCGCGCAGCCGCTTGGCGATCACGCCCTCATCGCGCTCAGGGGTGAGCGCGCAGGCGGCGATGAAGGCGGCCGCCGTCGATCGGCTGATCCCCGCATAGCAATGGATGACCATCGGCGCCGCCCGATCCCAACCGCGAACGAAAGCCAGCAATTGCTCCACATGCGTGCGGCCGGGCAGGATCATGCCTTCGGTCGGCTCGGCGATATCCGAGACGGCGATGAACAGATGCCGATCAGCCGATATGCAGACCGGCCGGTCGACGATCGTATTGGCGCTGATCAAGGTCACGATATGCGAGGCGCCGGTGTCCTCGACGGTGGTGTGCAGACGCGAGAGTGGACAGACATGCAAGGTCGACATGGAGAAGCCTTATAGCAGAATGACGCGCGCGTTCTCGGCGATTCGCGCGACGGTACGATGGCGGTGTGGGGCAGCGAATGTTCCTCGTCCTGTCGGGTCTTCGCGGAGGCCATCGCGGCTTTTCGCGAGGGCGCGCCTTGATCGAGGCGTGCCTCAAGAGGCGCCCGGTGCCTCACCAGTGATCTTTCTGAAGCGCGCAAGAAATCGCCTCGTCGCCTTGGCGGCCGACCATGGGATGAGGAGCTCATCGCCGATCGGCGCCGCCGCGTCCGGCTGCGGGAAATAGCGCCGCGCCTCGGCGAGCGAGAAGCCGGCGAGGTTGACGGCCTCGAGGAAGGCCGCGGCGCGGTCGGCGTGCTTGATTGGCTTTTCGAGCGCGGCCGGCAGGCTGGCGGGGAGGCCGAAGCGCTGATGCACCGCCGCCAGGATGCGCCTCTCCGCCTCCTTGTAATCCGACGATAGCATGGCCTTGAACGGGGAGATCAGGTCGCCGATCACATATTCGGCCGCATCATGAAGCAGTGCCGCGAGGCGCAACTCCTTGGACGCGCCAAATTCATGCGCCTCGAGCAGGGCTTCGACCAGCAAGGCGTGCTGCGCCACCGAGAAGATATGCCGGCCCCTGGTCTGGCCGTTCCAGCGCGCGGTGCGCGCCAATCCATGCGCGATATCCTCGATCTCGATATCGAGCGGCGAGGGATGGAGGAGATCGAGCCGCCGTCCGGACAACATGCGCTGCCAGGCGCGGGGAGACGAGGCCAAGCTACTTGCCTTTCCTTTCGCGCCGCGGCGCGGCCAGCGCGGCGCATTCGGCATGGCGGCAGCAACCGATGAAATGGTCGTTGACCATGCCGACCGCCTGCATGAAGGCGTAGACGATGGTCGGGCCGCAGAACTTGAAGCCCTTCTCGGCGAGCGCCTTCGACATGCGGCGCGAGACCTCGGTCTCGGCCGGCACCTCGCGGCGTTCGCGCCAAGCGTTCTGGACCGGTTTCCCATCGACGAAGCCCCACAGGAATTCCGAGAAATCCTGTGTGTCGGCGAGATCGAGGTAAGCGCGCGCCGAGATCACCGCGCCCTGGATCTTGGCGCGGTTGCGCACGATGCCGGCATCGCTCATCAAGGCGGCGATCTTCTCGTCGCCGTAGCGCGCGATGCGCCGCGGCTCGAAGCCGTCGAAGGCGCGGCGGAAATTGTCGCGCTTGCGCAAGATGGTGATCCAGGAGAGGCCGGCCTGGAAACCGTCGAGCAGCAACTTCTCGAAGAGCGCACGGCCATCCCGTTCGGGCACGCCCCAATCCGTATCGTGATAGGCGACATAGAGGGGGTCCGTGCCCGGCCAGAAGCAGCGCACTCGCCCGTCCGCATGCTCGATCGTGCTCATAGGTTCTCCTGTTCGGCGTGATCCGGGAAGGGATAGCGGGCCCAGACCGGCCTTTCGGCGCGAAGCGACGCTTCGCCAGCCCGCAAGGGCAGCTTCGCGGCCAGCGCCTCGCCGAGACGGTCGAGCCGCAAGAGCGCAATGGCGCGCCCATGGGCCGCATCGACCGAGCCGACGCGTCCGATCGCCTTGTCGCCCGCCCTGACCTCGGCTCCCTGCATCGGCGTGGTCCCGGCGAAGCGCAAGCCGGCGATCCGCGTGCGCGCCGTGCCGCGATGCTGGGTGCGCGACACCACCTCCTGGCCGACATAGCAGCCCTTCTCGAAATCGACGCCGCCCAGCTGGTCCATGCAGGCCTCATGCGGGAAAGCGTCGCCATAGACGAAATCGCGGCCGCCTTGCGGAATGGCGAGGCCGATGCGGTGCGCGTCATAGTCGGCGAGCGAAGCATCGCCGAGGGACGCGGAGCGCGCGATGCCGCGCCATCCCATCTCGGCGAAGCGTGGATCCGCGAAGCTCGTCGCCCCCGGCATCGCGGGCAAAGCCCGGCCCCAGGCCGCGAAGATGCCAAGATCGGCCGAGAGGTCGGCGAGTGCGACCTTCGCCCGAAGCTTGTAAAGCGTCAGCCGTTTCAGCAATGCATCCGCGACGGTCTTCGGCACATCCAGGAGGAAGCCTCCCTGCCCCTGCCGCCGCGCCAGGAAGAAATCGGCGATGATCTTGCCTTGCGGCGTGAGCAGCGCGCCGTAGCGCGCCCTGTCCGTGTCATCGACCGCGCAGGTGAGGAGGCCGGCGAGGAAGCTCACTGCATCCTCCCCGGCGACGGAGATCACGGCGCGATCGGTCAAATGCGCAAGGGCCATGGAAAAGGTCGTTCCCGGATCAAGCGCTCTCGATAGGACGATCCCGCGCAGGGCTCAAGGAGGCGCCTCACTCTCCCGCAAGCAAGGCGAGCTGGGCGTCGTGCAGCACTCCGTAGGGCAGTAAGGGCCGCTGACTCGGCGCTCCCGCCATGTAAGTCATCTCGGCCAAGAAATGCGCTAGGATCAGCCTCCATGAGCATCGACTCGAAGCCTGGCGCCGCCGCGACGCAAGCCAATTCCGTCTTCCGACGCCAGCCGCCGGCGCCGCAACCGCGCGAGCGGCCATTGGGCCCGCTCGGGCTGCTGCGCGCCTTGCGCGCCAACCCGATCACCACGTGGCTGCGCCGGCATTATGAAGAGCCGGTCGTCCTGCGCCGCACGATCATCGGCCCGATCTGCGTCGTCAGCGAGCCGGCGGCGATCAGGCATGTGCTGGTGGACAATGCCAGGAATTATCGAAAAGGGATCTTGCAGACACGGCTGCTGCGGCCCGGTCTCGGCAACGGCCTGCTCACCGCCGAAGGGGAGAGCTGGCGCCTGCAAAGGCGCGCGCTCGCTCCCGCCTTCACGCCCCGCCTCATCGAGGGCTTCCAGCCGGCGATGGCGGGGGTGGCCGGAACGCTTGTCGAGCGCTGGCGCGCGCTGCCCGAGGGCGGCCGCATCGATGCCGCGCGCGAGATGACGCATGTTACGCTCGAGGTGCTCGAGCGCACGATGTTCTCGGACGGCCTTGCCAGCGAGCCCGCGACTTTGGCGCGGGCGGTCACCCGATATCTCGATACCATCGGCCGCATCCATCCGTTCGACGCGCTCGATCTGCCGATATGGGTGCCGCGCTTCGGGCGCCAGGACGGCCGGGACGCCCTCGAGCCCTTCAACCTCGCGGTTCAGTCGATCATCGCGAAACGGCGCGCGCTCCTCGCGCAAGGCGCGGAGGCGCCGCGCGATCTCCTGACGCTGCTCCTCGAGGCGGAGGCCGGAGGTGACGGTCTCGCGCCGGAGGAAGTCAAGGCCAATATCGCGACCTTCATCGCGGCGGGGCACGAAACCACCGCAAACACCCTCGCCTGGTGTTTGTTCCTCCTGTCGTTCGAGCCAGCCTGGAGGGAGCGGCTCGAGGCCGAGATCGACGAGGTGCTGGGCGATGGCGATCTCGCCTCGATATCGCTGCAACGTCTTGTCATCGCCAAAGCGGTGGTCGAGGAGGCGTTGCGGCTCTACCCGCCGGCCGCGTCGATCACGCGCCAGCCGGTCGGGCCGGATCGCATCGCCGGTTTCGAGGTCGACCGCTGCACCAGGGTCGTGATCTCGCCCTGGATCGTGCACCGGCATGCGAGACTATGGGATGAGCCGGCGCGCTTCGACCCGGCACGTTTCCTCCCCGGGGCTCGCGAGCGGATCGACCGCTACGCCTATCTGCCTTTCGGCGCCGGGCCCCGCATCTGCATCGGGGCGAGCTTCGCGCTGCAGGAAGCCATCATCCTGCTCGCAGCCATCACCCGGCACTTCCGGCTCGATATGCAGCCCGGCCACGAGGTGCGGCCGGTGCAACGGGTGACGTTACGCCCCGACGGCGGCCTGCCGATGACCGTCCGCCGCCGGCGCTGACGGTGCGACGAGCCCCAGGCCCTGAGCTATCCGCCGACCGCCGGTTTGATGAGCTCCAGCCCCTTTTGGGCCACGGCTGCCCCGAGCGCCTCGCTGTCGCCATTCCCGGAGAATCCGCCTCCCGCGATCTGCACGGTCGGGTAGGCGAAGTTGATGCCATTCGCGTCGAAGGCCTTCTTGATCATGGCGAGCGCCCGCCGCCGCGCCATGAACTGTACGTCGCCGGGCTTGGTCATCATCTTCATGCGGAGCTGGATGGCGAAGTCGCCGAAGGCCTGCACGCCCTGCATCTTCAAGGGCTGCAAGATGCCGGGGGCGAGCTCGGGATCGGTGGCGAGCTCCTGCCCGACTTTCTTGACGATCTTGCGTGCCTTTTCGATGTCGGTGTCGTAGGTCACCCCGACGGTGAGTTTCTCGATCACCCAATCGCGGCTCATATTCTGGATGGCGCCGAGCACGCCGAACGGCACGGTATAGAGCGGCCCGTTATGGTGGCGCAGCTTCACCGAACGCAAGCTGAAGGACTCGACCACGCCGCGGTAATTGCCGCTCTGGATGTATTCGCCGACCCGGAAGGCGTCGTCGAGGAGATAGAACACGCCGCTGATCACGTCGCGTACCAAGGTCTGCGCTCCGAAGCCGATGGCGACGCCGACGACGCCGGCGCTCGCGATCAAGGGGCCGATCTCGACGCCGAGCGATGACAGTCCCATCATCGCCGCGATGACCACGATGACGACGAACAGCATGTTGCGCAGGATCGGCAGCAAGGTGCGCAGCCGCGCCCGCCGGCGATCCTCCTCGACCGGCACATCAGGGCCCGGGGCGGATGCCTCCTCGACCCGCGTATCGATGACCGCCTTGGCGATGTTCCACAGGAAATCGGCGATCAGGATGACGATGGTGGCGGTGAGCAGGCCACGCAGGATGCGCGTGACGAGCGTGTCGCGGCTCGTGAGAGCGCCGATATCGATCTGCCAAACATAAGCGAGCCAAGCGGCGGCGCCGATGATGATCAGGCTGCGCAGCCCCCGTTCCATGCACACGACCGCGATGCTCGCAGGCCCGGCTTTCGCCTCCTCTTGTCCCGGCGGCCGCAGGATGTGGTTCACCGAGCGCTCGGTGAGCTGGATGGTGGCCGGCACGCCGACCACCAGCACGCCTACCCAAAACAGCGTCATCGTGCCGGACACCCAGAACAGCCACAGGGCGGCGAAATAGAAGCTGAGCCAAGTCGCCCTTGCGTGCCGGCGGTGGACCTGCTCGGCGTCTTCCGCCGTGTCCGATTCTGACGAGGGCGGCGCCCGCCACACGGCGTCGACCGCGATAGCGAGCATGACGAGACCCAGCGCATAGGCGACGAGCTCGCGCGTCTCCTGCGTTATGCCGAACAGGGCAGATTCATCGACCGCGACCCAGCCGAAGGCGAACCAGCCGACCATCAGGGCGATGCGCCAGTGCCAGAACCTCGCCGCGCGGGTCGACATCGGCACGATGCGGAACCGCGCCACGTCCTGGCGGCGCCGGCCTCCGGGAGCCAACAGGAAGCGGCCGACCGCCAGGGCGAGCCGCAGCGCCAGGAACGCCATCAGGTAGCCGAGCACGATATCCTTGAGCAGATCGGGCCAGTCGAGTGCCAGGAACGCCCCGACGCTGCCTGCCGCAAAACTCAGGACCACACCGAGGGCCAGCGCGAAGCGCAAGCCGACCGCGCGCAGCCTTTGAGCGACGGTCTCGAGCTTCACGCCCTCGACCCGCGACCGAAAGCGAGCCGTGGCGCGCCAGAACAACCATTCCACGCCGTAGCCGAGGCCTACGAACAGCACCAACAAGCGCAGCATGTGAAACAGCTCTTGGCGCTTGAACTCGCCCGCGATCAGCTCCTCGGCAAGCCCCAAGTCTTCCCCGACTTTCGGAATAGCCGCGATGAGTGCGGCAAAATGGGCCTGCACTTGCGCCAGGCGCGCCAGGATCTCGTTCACCCCGATGCTGTCGACATGGGTTGTCGAGGCATCGGGCGGGGCCGCCTCCGCCTTCGCGCTGATCGAGCCCTTGCGCTGATCGAGCCAGCTGCGGACCTGCGGATCGCCCATGAGATCGAGGAGCTCGCGCACCTTCGCGGGCAGCTCCGCGGCCGGCGCGGCAGCCGGCGGTGGGGCGTCCTTCGCCTGCGCCGGCAGGGGCCATGCGAGGCAAAGCGCGATGAGGGCGGTCGGAATGGTCAAGAACCGCATGACCGATCTTCCTCCTTCATGGTGCACCAAGGAGGCTTCTCCGCCGAAAACCTTCAGGCTGCAAGGCCCGGCCCGCGATCTTCGCGTAGCGGACGGCCCTGGCCGGCAATCGCTCTCCAATTGATCGCCGCGATCTATCGACAGCGTTGGGCCATTAGTGTATCGAGCCCGCTCAAAATCAAGAACAGCACGCCGAAAAGCCGGGTCCGCACAGGCGGATCCATCGGCAAAGGACCATGGTCATGAACATTATCGAGACGCTCGAACGCGAGCAGGCGGCGAAGCTCAACACCATCCGCCGAATTCCCGATTTCCAGCCGGGCGATACATTGCAGGTCAACGTCAAGGTGGTCGAGGGCGAGCGCAGCCGCGTCCAGGCCTATGAGGGCGTCTGCATCGCCCGCTCTGGCTCGGGCATCAACGAGAACTTCACCGTCCGCAAGATCTCCTACGGCGAAGGCGTCGAGCGCGTCTTCCCGGTGTATTCGCCGATGATCGATTCGGTGAAGGTGGTGCGGCGCGGCAAGGTCAGGCGCGCCAAGCTCTATTATCTGCGCGACCGGCGCGGCAAGGCGGCCCGCATCGTCGAGCGCGCCGAGACGGCGGAAGCCAAGACGGCCCGCATCGAGGCCAAGGCCGCCAAGAAGAGCGCCAAGGCGGCCGTCGTCAAGGCCGCGGAGTAGCCCTCGGCAGCGGGCGTCGCGAGGCTGCTTCGCGCGGCCTCTCCGACATCAAGTTCCTATGCGGTGCGGTTCTGCGCTGCGACTTGCCGCGGCCCGAAGGGGCGCGGCCGTTTTGGCCTGCAAGTTCGTCGTCGATCTCGCCAATCTCGACATATTGGCAGCGATCGCCTCCTGCTTGCCGGACCAAAACGACTCGCGTCCCGGCCACGGGCTGTATGTCAACAGGCCCTAGGCCCCGGTCGAGCCATATCCGCCCGCGCCGCGCGTGGTCGGCGTGAGCTTCAGCGCCTCGCGCGGCTCGACGCGCGTTACGGGCGCCACCACGAGCTGGGCGATGCGCAGCCCGCGCCTGATCTCGAAGGGCCGTTCGCCGAGATTGACGAGCAGCACCGAGAGCTCGCCGCGATAGTCCTGATCGATGGTGCCGGGTGCGTTGAGCACGGTGATCCCATGCTTCAGCGCCAGGCCCGAGCGCGGCCGCACCTGTCCCTCATGGCCGTCCGGCAGCTCGACGATGATGCCGCAAGGCACGAGGGCGCGGGCGCCCGGAGCGAGCATCAGCGGAGCCTCGGCCGCGACGGCGGCGACGAGGTCGAGCCCGGCCGCGCCTCGCGTCTCGTAGCGCGGCAAAGGCAGATCCCGTGCATGCGGCAGGCGCAGGATGTCGAGGGCTGGAGCCCGTGCCTGCGTCACGTCGAGCCGCTCAAGATGGTCGCCAGGCGGTCGATGAGCCGGCGCGCCACCGCGGCCTTGTCGAGGGTCGGCCAATCCTCGACGCCGTCCTTGGTCACGAGGTGCACGGTGTTGCGCTCGCCCCCCATGACGCCTCCATTGCCGCCGACATTATTGGCGACGATCATGTCGCAGCCCTTCTTGGCGAGCTTGGCGCGGGCGTGATCGATGATCTTCTCGGTCTCGGCCGCGAAGCCGATGACGAGGCGGGGGCGGCATGGGTGATGCGAGATCGTCGCCAGGATATCGGGATTTTCGATCAAGGCGAGCGAAGGCGCGCCGGCCGGCCCCTTCTTGATCTTCTGCCAGGCGGGTTCGACGCGCCAATCCGCGACCGCCGCACAGAACACCGCGATATCGGCCGGCAGTGCCGCCTCGACGGCGCCGAGCATCTCGGTCGCCGTCTCCACACGCACGGTGCGTGCCCCCGGCGGATCCGCGATGGCGACCGGCCCTGAGACGAGCACGACCTCGGCGCCCGCCGCCGCCGCCGCGGCCGCGATGGCGTGGCCTTGCTTGCCCGAGGAGCGGTTCGAGAGGAAACGCACCGGATCGATCGGCTCGACGGTCGGTCCCGAGGTGACGATGACCCGCCGCCCGGCAAGCGGCCTTCGGGCGCCGGCCTCGGCCAGCATGCGTTCGATCGCCTCGGCGATCTCGATCGGCTCGGCCATGCGGCCGGGGCCGAACTCGCCGCAGGCCATCTCGCCATCTCCTGGCCCGACGAAGCTGACGCCGTCGGCCTCGAGCCTTGCGAGATTGCGCTGCGTCGCCGGATGCAGCCACATGCGGACATTCATGGCGGGCGCCGCCAGCACCTTCTTGTCGGTCGCGAGCAGCGCTGTCGAGGCAAGGTCGTTCGCCTGGCCGCCCGCCATCTTGGCAAGCAGATCGGCGGTCGCCGGCACGACGGCCAGGAGATCGGCGTCGCGCGACAGCTCGATATGTCCCATCTCGGCCTCGTCGGTCAGCGAGAACAGGTCCTCATAGACCTTGTCGCCCGAGAGGCTCGCGAGCGAGAGCGGCGTGACGAATTCCTTGCCGGCCCGGGTCAGGATGCAGCGCACCGCAAGGCCGCGCTTGCGCAAGGTCCGGATAAGCTCGAGCGCCTTGTAGGCGGCGATGCCGCCGCCGACGATGACCAGCACGCGCTTCACGGAGGTCGTTCGATCGTCCACGGGCGTCGTCCTCGGGCTCCATCGCGCCCCGGCGCCTCGCCTGCGCTCGGCCATTTCGTCTGTCAAGGCAGGGAGATCGCCGAAATCCGTCGATTTGACGATTCCGCCCCCCGACCCCACATCTTCGCACTCTACGCCTGACATGCCACTCATCGGTCGCGGATGGGGTCATAAGGCGCCTTGACGCATTCGGGGGAGCACGGTGAGCGATTAAATTAGCCGGCAACTCGTTATGATAAGTCGAATAAGGATCATTTATGAAGCTCTTCGAATGCAGCTCTTGCGGACAGCCGCTCTATTTCGAAAACGACCATTGCGAGAGCTGCGGGCATCGGCTGGGCTTTGTGGCGGAGACGATGGCGCTCGTGCCGCTCGAACCTACCGGCGAGGTCTGGGCGGTCGTCGGCGCGCCGGAAAGGCGCTTCCGCTTCTGCGCCAACGCGCAGCATGGTGTCTGCAACTGGGTCGTGGCAGTGGAAGGATTCGGCGCCGGACGATCCGGGCAGGTTCTGCCTCGCTTGCCGGCACAACCATACCATTCCGGCCCTGTCGAACCCCGAGAACCGGCGTCGCTGGCGCCTCATCGAGCAGGCCAAGCACCGCCTCTTCTACACGTTGATCGAATTGCACCTGCGGCTGAAGACGCGGGTGCAGGATCCGATCGAGGGCCTCGCCTTCGACTTCCTCGACGACGACGTGCCGAGCGCGCCGAAGGTCATGACCGGTCACGATCACGGCCTCATCACGCTCAACATCGCGGAAGCAGACGATGCGGAGCGCGAGCGCCGGCGCCATTCGATGGGCGAAGTCTACCGCACGCTGCTCGGCCATTTCCGACATGAGATCGGCCATTATTATTGGGACCGGCTGGTGCGCGACGGGCCCATGGCGCTCGAGCGTTGCCGCAGGACGTTCGGCGACGAACGGCAAGATTATGACGCGGCGCTCAAACGCCATTACGCCTATGGCGCGCCGGCCGGCTGGCGCGGGAGTTTCGTGACCGCCTACGCGAGCTCGCACCCTTGGGAGGACTTCGCCGAAAGCTTCGCGCACTACCTCCATATCGTGGATACGCTCGAAACCGCGAGCGCCTTCGGCTTGAGCCTTGATCCCAAGATCGCGCGCGGCGCCGAACTGTCGACGGATATCGATTTCGACCCCGACCGCATGAGCCCCATCGAGGAGCTGATGAAGGACTGGCTGCCGCTCACCTTCGCGGTAAACAGCCTCAATCGCGGCATGGGACAGCCGGACCTCTATCCCTTCGTGCTGTCGCCCGTGGTCGTCGGCAAGCTCGGCTTCATCCATGACCTGGTGCACGGGTCGCTCGCACCGCATACGCAAGACGGTGCAAGGTTCGCGCCCTCGATCGTGCACCCGGAGCCTGCGCCTGCCTAACGATTGTGCCGGCAGGAGAGCTCGCTTACCGCGAGGCCTCCTGCAGAAAGGCACTCTCTGAAGTCGACAGGCCCGTCCGCACGAGGTCGATGAGTGCGCGGACGGCGATCATCGCCGAAAGCGAGCGATGATAGACGGCTCCAGTCTGGAAGCGGCGGATTTCGTAGGCGATCGGGACGCGCCTCAGGCCGAAGCTCGCGAGAGCGACGAGCAGGGGGCCCGCCAGGCAGGAGAGATAGGGCCCGCTGCGCAAGAGCTCGATGATCGACATCAAGGATGTCGACTGAACCGCGAATGAGGGCCATTCGAGCTCGGCGCGGCGGAACATCTCGAGTAGGTGTTTCGTCAGTTCCGGATCCTGCTGGTAGAGCACCCAAGGATAGCGCGCCAAGTCCTCGACCCCGATATGGGCCTCGCGCAGGAGCGGATGACCTTTGGCGGCGCAGATCTGCATCTCGGTCCTGATGAACTCCTCGACGCGGATGCTGGGGGGCAGCGCGCCGAGGCTCGTCCAGCCGGCGATGACCAGATCGAGATCGCCGCTTAGAAGCCTCGGTAAGGTGATTTCGCTGACGCCCACCTGCAGCTCGACCTTGAGCTTGGGGAAGCGCCGCTGGAGCTGAGCGATGGCGCGCGGCACGATCGTCGCGCCCCAGAACGGCCCGGCCCCGATGCGCAATTCCCCGCCTTGGCCGTCTCGGGCGGCGCTGAGCTCGGCTTCTGCGAAGCTCATCTCGGAGCGGACGAGCTTTGCGTGACGCAACAGGATGTCGCCAAACCGCGTCAGCCTCATTCCGCGCGCGTGGCGCTCGAACAATGTGACCCGGAACGTCGCCTCCAGCCGGCGGATGCTCTTCGTTAGCGCCGGCTGGCTCAAGCCAAGGCTCTGCGCGGCGGCGTTGAGATTGCCGTGCTCCACCACGGCGAGGAAATGGCGCAGCAGGCCGATATTGTGGAGCATGGCATTCCCGGGAGTTATTGCTCCGGTCCAAGATTGAATTATTCACTATCGC
>JBIOEJ010000131.1:0-15953 GCA_044445965.1 Hyphomicrobiales bacterium | reverse complement strand
GCCGCAGCGCCGGCTGCGCCGATGAGGAGGGCGGCTGCGACTGCGAGCCACATCGGCACGGCGCGCGGCACTTGGGCCGGTGCCGCGCGCGCGGCGGGAGTACTCGCCCTCACGGCGGCTTCCGGCTGGACTGCGGCGATCTGCAACAACGCCCTTACGGTCTCGGTCAAGCGCCGGAGATGGCTCTCGAGCGGCGGCGTCAGGGCGTCGAGCCAGTGGACGGTGCCGATGAAATATTCCAGCGACCGCGTCGGCTCGATGTCCTCGATGCGGAGCGGAAGGACCGGAATGCCCTTGTTGACCGCGCGCTCGACCTCGCGGCGGATCTGCGGCGAATCGTTGGCGCTCGCCGAGAAGATGAGCAGCATTGCGCGGCAATGGCCGATGGCGGCGACGATCGCCTCGCCCCACTCGGCACCCGGCACGAGATCGCGCGGCGCTATCCAGCAGCGTATGCCTGCCGCCTCCAGCGTCGCGCAGGCGGCGTCCGCCGTCGTCTTGTCCTGGGTCGAATAGCTGATGAAGAGATCGTGGGCCATGGCAGCAAGGCCGCCCGCTTCGTTTGATCGGCAGGTGCGGGTCCGGCGCCGAGCCCGCAGCAAGAAGCTTACCTTAGCAAGAAACGGCCGGGCAAGGGAACGGCCGTGTTCGTGCGACGACAGGCGCACCCGTTCGTGGTCTATCTTTCGGGGCGACCCCATCGGGCGGGGCTGTTGGATCGCTAGCCTCGCATTGGCCTTGGCGCTACATCCGGCAGAATGCTGGTAGCCGATGCAAAGGCGGCTCGTTTCAATGTCACCCACGGTTTGCGGCTGAGCGCTGGAGCTGCGTCAGGGCTGCGCTCACACCCGATGGAGCGCCGGTTTGGTGGCGAATGCCGCGTGAAGCAGCGCGCGGGGCGCATGGTCCCGCGTCAACCGGTGCGGCTCAAGGTCCGGATGCCCGGAGCCGGTAGCAGAGGTCTTGTCGGCGTCTCGCGCGGGTCGCGGAGACACGGAGTTGCAGCTTGTCAGTGCCGACTTGGTCACGCTCAGTCTTTTATGGTAGAGGAGGCCGGTCGCGAACGAAAAAAAGGAGTTCCAGCAACATGGCAATGCGCGAGCGGCTCATCAACGCGGGACTGGTCGTGGTATCCCTGGTCGCGGGCTATCTCGTGCTCGACTTCGGCGTGTTCCACCGCTTCATCGACCAGGTGCCGCTGAGATTGAATCAGCATCTCGGAAGGCTGAAGGTATTCGGGCAAAGCTCGAAAGCAGGTCCCATTCCGCGCGACTACGTCGCAGTGTTCGGCGACTCCTATGCCGCCGGTGCCGGCGCATGGCTCTTCGAGGTCGGCAATGACGGTAACCCCGACTTCCAGGCCACGCACGTACTGCACCGCTTGACCGGCCGCGATGTCGTCACCTTCGGTGCCGTCGGCACCGGCCAGCTGCAGAACGCCGTAGTCGAGCCCGTCAAGGCCTTCGAGAGCATCAACATCGGCAGCGCCTTCCACCTCGACGCGCCGGGGAAGATCTTTGCTTACTTCTATGAGGGCAACGACTTGAGCGATAATCGCTTCGAGATTCGCGAGCTTCTCCGCCGTACGAACGGCAGTCCGAGCGAAGAGGACATCGCCGCCTATGTGCGCGAGGTGGCGGCAGAGGAAAGCGCTCGCATTCGCCACGGATGGCATCCGTGGAAGAACGCCTTCCTCCTGGACTTCGCACTCAACCTCCTGCGCTACAATTGGCGTCAGCTCTTGGGCACAAATCCCCCCGTGCCGCTCTTCCGACCACCGCTGCCCGGTACGACGACCGCCGCGCGCATCGGCGGTCGCACGGTGGCGCTTCCCGACGGTCTGCAGGGCCCCGACCTCGAGCTTACGCCGGAGCAAACTGCGACCGGCGTCGAGGTGTTTCGCGCGAGCCTGACCTTTTTCCGCGGCTACTTTGCCGGCGTGCCGATCACGGTCGTATACATTCCCGCCGTGCTGAGCGCCTACGACGTTGTGTCGAACAAGGTATCCGTCGCCGTCCAGCCCAATAATTCACCCAGATACCAAATCGTCCACGACGCGAAGGCGGTGCCGGCGCGTAGCGACGAGATCTGCCGTCTGATCCAGGCCGAGGCGGCACGCTTGGGTGTCGGATTCCTCGACACGCGCAGTACCATGCGCGCGGCGAGCGCCAAGGAGCCGCTGCACGGCCCGCTCGATTGGGACCACTTCAACCGCTACGGCTACACCACGCTCGCCGAGGCCCTCGCCAAGGCGCTCACCGCCGGCGATGCTGCGGGAAGCTGCGTGCAGCTCGCGGCGCAGTGACGGTAGAAACCGCTCGAGGCCCTCGGAACGGCAAGGCTCAGGATTCTCGTGGCGGAGGCGCGCCTGGCTGACAAGGTCCCGCCTCGTGATAGGCCGGTCGACGCGGCAGCCCGGGTGACTTTCATCGATCGCCGCAGCTGACGCCATAGCGCTATCTCGTCAGCGTCGTGCGCGGCGCGGCGCCGCGGCAGCCGGTGGACGCCCTCGGTTCGGCGTGACAATCTACGGGGCGTCGGCCGTTTCCATCGTTTGTGACCCCGGTGCTACCCCGCTGTTGCCCATGGTGAGGAGTGGTAGATGCCCACTATGACGCTCACTGCTCGGGGAGTTGCCGCCATCGAGACGGCGCCCCGAGGCCGTGTTGAATACTGGGACGTGGAGTTGCCAGGCTTCGGCCTGCGCGTCTCGGAACACGGCCGGAAAACCTGGACAGTGATGTACCGGCACGAGGGACGATTGTGGCGCCTGACGATTGGCACCTACCCCGTCGTCCCGCTCGCCGATGCCCGTCTCAAAGCTAATGATGTCCTGCACGCCGTCGCTCGCGGCGAGGACCCGGCGACTGAGAAGCGCATTGAGCGAATGGCCGAAACGGTGGCAGAGCTGGCGGATATCTACATCGAGCGACACGCGAAACCGAACAAGCGCTCTTGGGAAACAGATCAGCGCATTTTGAAACGAGACGTGATCCCCGGGTGGGGTTCGCGCAAAATAAAGGATATCAAACGCCGAGACGTAATCGCCTGGTCCGACCACTTGTTAGGACGCGGCGGGTCGTGCCTCTAAGAGTGGTGCAAGGGCCGCGATGGCTACGGGCTCTCCGGCGGGTGTTGCCGGATTTGTCAGGCGGCCGCAACGGGCCGCTTGACGATGGGATCATCATTTAAGGGCGCGATGGTTTCCAGGGTCAGGTATCCGGTGCGCTCGAGCAAGACGGCACCGACCAAACGCGTGATGGCCTCCTCGTTGGGAAAGATGCCCGAAGCGCTCACGCTTGAACTTGGCGATCATCAGCTTCAGCTGCTTGATCATCGCCCCGGCGCCCGAGGCGCGGGCTGGCGCTCAAGAGCCAAGGCGGTTAGGCCCAGCGCATTCGCCGCATCTTGGCCCGGTCCCCGCGGCGCGCCTTAGTTATTGGCCGCAGCCGTCGAGCGGCGTCAAATGACGGTCCGCGCAGGGAGGCGTGCGGGAAAGCGCTGACCGTAGATCTCGACCTCGAAAGCGTCGTCAGCAACGGCCAGTTCTAGCGGCAAAGC
This sequence comes from Hyphomicrobiales bacterium, assembly GCA_044445965.1. Lineage (GTDB taxonomy): Bacteria > Pseudomonadota > Alphaproteobacteria > Rhizobiales > Beijerinckiaceae > GAS188. The sequence continues at coordinate 12,392 of JBIOEJ010000131.1, read as the reverse complement.
GACGAAGGCCAGACTCTTCCCAATGCGATAGCCGTAGCCGCCAGTGCGGACCAGCGCGATCGCTCGGCCGTTTGCGATGACCGTATCATTCTCATAGGGATCGACGTCACCGGACTGGACTTCGAGAAGGACCAGCCTGCGGCGCGCCGGGCACGCCCTTGCCGCCTCGCGGCCGACGAACGGCCCCTTGTCCCAGGCGACGAGATGGCCGAGCCCCGCCTCTTCGGCGGTCAGCGTGCGGTCGATATCGATGCCGATCTTGGGCACGCCTCGCTCGAGGCGCATCGCGTCCCAGGCCCGCAAGCCGATGTCGATTGCCCCAAAGGCCTCTCCCACGCGATGCAACCCGTCATAGAGGGACCGGGCAAAATCCATGGATACGAGCACCAACCAGTCGCCGCAGCCCGTCTCGTCGCGCCGGATCACGATCGCGGGCGCATTGCCGAGCCCCATCTTGTGGAGCTGAGCTTCGGGAAAGGCTGTCTCGGCGAAGGAGACGGAGAGATCGGATCTGGCGGCGGCCGCCAGCAGCTCCTTCGCTCGTGGTCCGGTCACAAGCAGCAGGGCGTAATGGCCGGAGACGTTGCGCAACTGAACCGTTTCGTCGCGCGGCAGACGACGATGGAGATCGTCAAGATCGCGGGCCTCGTGTTCGCCGGGCCCTATCAACAGGAAATGGTCCGCCGCCAAACGGGCGATCATCATCATCGTGGCGACGCCGCCATGGACGGTCAGCATCGGGCCGAGCGCAACACCGCCATCGGCTTCCGGCAAGCGACAGGCAAAGGCCCGATCGAGTGCCGCGAAGGCGCCGGGGCCCGACACCTCGAGCTTCGCGGCATAGGAGAGATCGAGAATGCCGGCGACGCGAGCGGCCTCGCGGCATTCCTCGCCGACCGCGGCAAACCAGCTCGGTCGCCGAAAGCCGAGCTGTTCCCCGCGAGGTGCGCCGCCGCGCGCGAACCAATTCGGCACTTCCCAGCCGTTGCGGACGCCGAACACCGCTCCGGCCTGATCGAGCCGATCGTAGAGCGCGCTCATTCGCGCCGGCCGGCCGGCGCTTCGCTCGCCATAGGGATAGCTCGGGAGGTTGGAAAAGGCGTGGCCCGCGCGCACCACGGCAAAGGTGAATTCGCGATTGGCGTGTACGCCGAACCGCCGGACGTCGAGTTCGCTCAGGTCGAGCTCGGGCTCGCCGCCGACGATCCATTGCGCCACGTATTTGGTGAATCCGGCCTGTACGAAACCGGCGGCGTAGCCCGCGGCGATGAAATGATTGGGCACGCCCGGAACCGGCCCGAACAGCGGCTGGTGGTCCGGCGTTCGGCTCGTCGGTCCGTTATAGACCATCTTTACGCCGACCTCGCCGAGCGCCGGCACGCGCTTGATGGCGTGCGCGATGAAATCCGCCGATCGATCGAAGTTCGGCGTCATCAGTTCGCGGCCGAACGCGGGCGGGATCCCGTCTACGAACACGAACTCCGGCGCGTGTTCGTAGACGCCCGACAGGAAGCCCTTGCCTTCCTGCCGGCAATTGAAGCCGCCGATCGGGTCGCGGATGAGCACCAATTCGCGGTGAAGCGCCGCGACCGCCGGATGATCGTCCGTGACGAGATGCTGGTGCATGAAGACGATCAAGGGCAGCTCGATGCCGACCATCGCTGCAATCTCCGGCGCCCACATTCCGGCGCAGTTGATCACGTACTCGGCACGGATCGCGCCCTTCGTGGTGCGGACCTCCCAGGCATCTCCGCGCCACTTCATGCTTTCGACTTTGGTGTGGGTGTTGATCTCGACGCCGCCGAGGCGCGCGCCTTTCGCATAGGCGTAGGTCAGGCTGGACGGGTCGACATGCCCGTCGCCCGGCGTATAGAGCCCGCCGATCAGGCCCTCCGTGTTGATGAGCGGAAAGTGACGCTTCACCTCTTCGGGCGAGACGATGTCCATGTCGACACCCAGGACCGCGGCCTTGGCCACAGCCCGACGGAATTCGATCGATTGCTCGGGCGCGGTGATAAGACGGACGGCGCCGGTTTGGTGGAAGCCGACGTTCTGACCGGTTTCCCGTTCGAGCAGCGGCAAGAGATCCGTCGTCTCCTTCTGGAGGCGGGTAAGGAGCGCGCTCGACGCATAGTGCATGACGTGGCCGGCTGCGTGCCAAGTCGCGCCAGCCGTGAGCTCGTTCTTCTCGACCAGAACCACCTCCGACCAGCCGAGCTTGGTCAGGTGGTAGGCAAGACCGCAGCCGGTGACGCCGCCGCCGATGATCAAGGCGCGCGCTTGCTGCTTCATTGATGATCCTCCCTCGGTGTCTCCCGCCCAGCTGGCGGGCGGTCCTCATGCGGCGATCTGAGCCCACCTTTGATGAGGGATTGCCGCTCGGCGTGCGGTGATCGCCATGTAATTACAACAATTTTATTGCGATTATACACTAGGTGTGCTTCCCTCAATCGTCAAGTCGGCGCTCGCCGTCATCTGCCACCCAAAGGATGCGACAAGCGGCCCGTGACGCTCGGGGAACTTGAGATGGGGACTCCGCGGTGATAAGCGATCGCAGGCGGACCGGCGAGCGCACGACCGTTGCCGCGCGCACTGCCGCTTCGCCGAGCGCTCTCGCCGCGACCGCGGCGGATACCGATGCACGCCTCTTCATCAACTCCCTCGAGAAGGGGTTCCTCGTCCTCCGCGCCTTCGGCGAAGTGCAGCGCGCCATGACGATCGCGGAAATCGCATCGGCGACGGGTCTCGGGCGCAGCGCGACCCAGCGCCTCGTCTATACGCTCCATCGCCTGGGCTATCTGCGGCGCGATCCGATGAGCCGATGCTTTATGCCGACGGCGAAAGTGCTTACTTTGAGTTATGCCTATTTGCGCAGCGATGTCTTAGCGGAGCTGGCAAGCGGGTTTCTTGGCGAAATCGCGCGCATGTCGGAGGAAGCCGTCAGCCTCAGCGTACTCGACGACACCGACATCATCGTCGTCAGTCGCGTCCCGAGCCGACATGCTTCCACGCTGAGCGTCGTCCAGGGCATGCGGTTTCCGGCCTATTGTTCGGCCCCCGGTCGAGCAATGCTGTCCGCTCTGCCGCGGCCCGTCGCGAAGGACGTGATCCACCGCGCTCGCCTCCGGCGGTTCACGCCTTACACCATCGTCGAGCGCGGCCGACTGCTCGCCGAAATCGAACGGGCGCGACAGGAGGGCTTTGCCATCGCTGAGCAGGAGCTCTACCTCCGGAGCCTGTCGGTCGGCGTCGCAGTCTCGGGTCACGACGGCATGCTGGTCGGTGCAATCAATGTCTTCTGCCCGATCGATCGATGGCCGGCCGATCGTGCACGGCGAGAACTCGTGCCGCTTCTCGTCCGGCAGGCCCGCGAGCTGGGGGCGCTCTGCCAGGCGGGCTTCGGGGCGTCCGCGGCACCGGGAAAAATCGCGTGGAGCGGCCCGGCGCGCCTTGACGGGGGCGGCAAGGTGGGCGTCCGATTCGGTTGACGCGTTTAATTCGATTGAATTAACATGATCGATGGGCGATTACTGCAATGACCCTCAGCAGGGAGATGGCCCGGATCCTGGTCGGTGCCCTGCCGCTCCGGTGTCGCAGACCGGCAAATGCCCCGGCGGGTGGCGCACCTGCCGAGAGGTGAAGACTCGAACAGAGAGGACCGATCGATGCCAGTCTCGAAAATGACTGCAGGACCCGGCCGGCGATACGGCAACCGGGTTTCCCGTCGCTCACTGCTGAAGGCCGCCGCCGCGGCAGGCCTCGCGTCCCTCGGGCCGCTGATCCTGACCCCCGGCAAGGCGAGAGCCGCCGAGCGCATCTCGCTCATCAGCTGGGGCGGCAACTACCGCAAGGCTTGGGAAGAGGCCTATGTGCAGCCGTTCATCAAGGAGACGGGGATCGACGTGGTCATCGCCGACACCCCCGACCTGGCCAAGGTCAAGGCGCAGGTCATGTCGAAGAATATCGAGTGGGACGTGTTCGATTGCCCGGGATCGATGGCCCTGTCGGGGGCGGCCGAAGGCTTCTGGGAGCCGCTTGACAAGAGCATCGTCGATGCCTCCGACGTCTACGTCCCCTATGGCCCCGACTACATGCCTTACTACATGTACGCCGGAGGCGTTGCCTGGGATCCGAAGCGGTTCGCCGAGGGCAAGCATCCGAACGATTTTGCCCAATTCTTCGACGCCGGAAGATTTCCCGGCCGCCGAGGGCTCAGAACGCGCATTTCGGAGACCCTCGACATCGCCTTGCTGGCCGACGGGGTGCCGCCCGACAAGCTCTATCCGCTCGACATCGAGCGCGGCTTTAAGATTCTCGAAACGATAAAGCCGCACGTCAGGAAGTGGATCGCGGAGACGCCCCAGACCATCTCTCTCGTACAGAACAACGAGATCGATTTTTCGTACACATACAGCGGTCGCGTGCGCGCGGCGCAGGGTGACGGCGTATCGATCGAGTTCTCCTTTGCCCAGACGATCAACTGCCTGAACTACGTGTCCGTCCTCAAGGGCAGCCCGCGGAAGGAGGCCGCGATGAAGCTGGTCGCCTTCACGATTCGGCCCGATCGTGCCGCGGCCTTCGCCAACCTCCTCGGCTACACGCCGACAGTCCGCAAGTCCATGGGCATGGTCTCGGCCGAGACCCAGAAATGGATGCCGGACATGAAGAACCCGCGCAACGCGGTGATGGACGACAAGTGGTGGCAGCAGAACTACACGACGTTGCAGAAGCGCTTCGATGAGTGGTTGTTGACCTAGGAAGCGGCGCCACCGACCGGCGGGCGAGACACGATGCGCGGCCGACATGCGGTCCTGTTCCTCGCACCTGGCATCGTCATCCTGGCGGGGGTGTTCCTCCTGCCGCTTTGCCAGATCGCCCTCACCAGCGTCGATGGCGCAGCACTCAGCGCGCGGGCTTACGCAGCACTCGCCGGCAGCACGCTGTTCTGGCGGGTCCTCTACAACACCTTCGAGATCAGTATCGGCTCGACCCTCGCCTGCCTCGTCCTAGGCTATCCCGTGGCCTATCATCTCTCGCGCGTGCCGCTGCGCCGGCGCCTGATCTACATGATGCTCATCCTCCTACCGTTATGGACCAGCATCCTGGTGAAGAGCTTCGCCTTCACGGTCATCCTCGGCGAGAACGGCATCATCAACAATGTCTTGCGCTTCCTCTTCGGTCCCGAAGCCGGAGTGACGCTCCTCTTCAATCGGACCGGGGTCTTAATCGGCATGGTCCATTACCTCTTGCCCTTCATGGTCTTTCCGATCCTGGTGAGCCTGCTCGCCCAGGGGGCCCATCTGCACACGGCCGCGCGCGTGATGGGGGCGGGCCGGACGCGAATCTTCTTGCGCATCACGCTGCCCTTGAGTCTTCCCGGCGTGCTCGCCGGCTGCGTGATGACCACCGTGCTGTCGCTCGGCATGTTCGTGACACCCGCCCTGCTGGGCGGGCGCCGAGATGTCATGATGGCCAATCTGGTCGATTTCTACACGCGAGTGTCGCTCGACTGGGGTGCCGCGGCCGCCATCGCCATCGTTCTACTCCTGATCACCGGCAGCCTGCTGGCCGTCTTGTCGCGCCTTCCCGCCGACCATCGTGTCATCTGAGGCGGAGACGCCGATATGCCCCGCCAATCCGCGTTGACCGTCGTCTTGGCCTGGCTCTGCTACATCTTCCTCGTGGCGCCGAGCCTGATCGTCATGCCGATGTCGTTCAACGACTCGTCGGAGCTGATCTTTCCGCCGCGGACCTTTTCCTTTCGCCTCTATCACGAGTTCCTCTATGGCGGCGACTGGATGGCGGCGACGAGGGAAAGCTTCGTGGTCGCGCTCGTCACGACGATCGTCTCGGTGATCGTGGGGATCCCGGCGGCCTACGCGCTCGCGCGCGCGGAGTTTCCGGGGCGGCGGCTGCTCGCCATGCTGTTGCTCGCCCCGATGATGGTGCCGACGATCGTCATGGGGCTTGGGCTCTATCTCTATTTTGCCCGGCTCGGCCTGAGCGGCACGACCCTCGGCCTGATCCTGGGGCACAGCATTCTGACGACGCCATTCGTCATGATCACTGCGCTTGCCAGTTTGCGCCAGCTCGACGCCAATCTTGAGGTCGCCGCCCGGGTGATGGGCGCGGGCCAGATGATGGTCTTCCGCCGCGTGGTGCTGCCGCTGCTCGTCCCTGCCGCGGCAGCCGGCGCGCTCTTCGCCTTCCTGATCTCGTTCGACGAGGTGGTGATCGCTTGGTTCGTCGCCGGCGTCGACACCGCCACCTTGCCGGTGAAGATGTACAGCGCCATCCACTGGGAGGTGTCGCCGGTCCTCCCGGTGGTGTCGACCTTGCTGACGGTACTATCATTCGTCGTGTGCACGATCGGTAGTGCCTTGCAGCGTAAAACCCGTCCGGACAGCTAGGGATGGACGCGACGATGGGCGTTCCGATGCAGCGCGAGGCGGGGCAATCTCGCCGGCCGGACATGGTGCGCCTCGAAGGTTGCAGCAAACACTACGGCGTCATGCGAGCGCTCCACGAGATCAGCCTCGTCGTGGCTGAAGGCGAGTTCGTCACGCTCCTCGGACCTAGCGGCTCAGGCAAGACGACGATCCTGAACCTCATCGCCGGCACCGTCACCCCGTCCTCCGGGCGCGTCTTCATCGGCGGGCACGACGTGACCCATACCCCCGTCGAAAAGCGCGGGCTCGGGATGGTCTTTCAGAGCTATGCCCTGATGCCGCATATGACGATCTTCGAGAACATCGCCTTTCCGCTGCGCGTGCGGGGTCTGCCGCAGGCGGCGATCGAGCGCAAGGTTAAGGAGGTGCTGGAGCTGGTGCGCCTTCACGACGTGGCGGGCCGCAAGCCACGGCAGCTTTCCGGCGGTCAGCAGCAACGCGTGTCACTGGCGCGCTGCATCGTGTACAACCCAACGCTCATCCTCATGGACGAGCCACTCGGCGCCCTCGACAAGAAATTGCGCGAGCAGATGCAGCTGGAGATCCGCGGCCTGCACAAGACCCTGGGTGTCACCATGCTCTACGTGACGCACGATCAGGAAGAAGCGCTGACGATGTCCGATCGGATCGTACTCTTGAACAACGGCCGCATCGAGCAGGCAGGGCCCCCCGACGAGCTCTACTTCCAGCCGAAGACCGTGTTCGCCGCCGGCTTTCTCGGCGATTCGAACCTCATCGAGGCAACCGTCAGCGAAGCGGGCTCGCCGGCCAGGCTTGTCGCGGCGGCGGGATACGAGCTGCGTGCCGAGGAATGCGCTTTTCCGCCTGGTACCCGGGTCATTGCGATGGTCCGGCCGGAAAACGTCAGCATTCAGGCGGGCGGCGCGGTGAGCGAGCGCGACAATGTCGTCGAGGGCACCGCGGTGGATACCATCTTGCTCGGCAGTTTCGTTAAGCATCATGTGCGGTTGCGCGACGGCACCGCGGCCGTGGTCCATGAGTCCAACAGGCGGCGGCGCAGTGGGATTCGACCGGGCGATGCCGTGACGCTCAGCTGGCGCGCCAGCGACCTGCTAGTGCTCGACGCCGAGGGCCAGTAGGAGCTATCGGGAGCGACCATGCCTGCTTATGACGCGCTGCTCCGCCCTTTCCGCCTGCGCAACGTAACGCTGCGCAACCGGATCGTCAGCACGGCCCATGCACCGGGCTATGGCGTGCAATCACTGCCCACCGAGCGATACCGGCTTTATCATGAGGAGAAGGCGCGGGGCGGGGTGGGCCTCACCATGATCGGGGGCTCGACCGCGGTGTCCCCTGACGCCGTTGCGCCCTTCGGACAGCTGACGGCGGCCGAGGATCGGGCGATCCCGCATCTCAAGGCGCTTGCCGAGGCGATCCACCGCCATGGTGCTGCAACCCTGTGCCAGATCTCCCATCCCGGTCGGCGCGGTCGCTGGGACTCGGGCTCCTGGCTGCCGCCGGTGGGGCCCTCGCCGACACGCGAGCCGCAGCATCGCTCCTTCCCCAAGGAAATGGAGGACTGGGACTTCGCCCGCATCAGGCAGGACTATGCCGATGCCGCGCGGCGCTGCAAGGCGGCGGAAATCGACGGCGTCGAATTGCTGTTCGCGGGCGGGCACCTCCTTCTCCAGTTCCTTTCCCCGGCAGTGAATAAGCGGACGGACGCCTATGGCGGCCCGCTCGAAAACCGGATGCGCTATGCCTTCGAGGTGATCGAGGCCGTACGAGCGGCCGGGGGGGGCGACTTCGTCATCGGTGTGCGCATTACCGCGGACGAGTTCATCGCCGAGGGTTTGGCTCAGCAGGAGTGCCTTCGTGTCGCCGCAGCCTTGGCCGGCTGCGGCCTGATCGACTATTTGAGCGTCATGGCGAGCCAGACCTATGATTGGCGATCAAGCACGCTCAGCATCCCGGGCATGGCGTTTCCGCCAGCTCCCTATCTCGCGCTGGCCAGCGCCATCAAGGCAGCAGTCGGAATTCCAGTCCTCCATGCCGGTCGCATCACGGATTTTGCGACGGCGGCGCGCGCGGTAGACGAGGGCCATGTCGATCTCGTGGCGCTCACACGTTCGCATATCGCCGACCCGCATATGGTGACAAAGCTGATGGAAGGCCGGAGCGACGACATCCGGCCCTGCGTCGGGGCGAATTACTGCATCGACCGCATCTATGCCGGCGGCGAATCCCTGTGCATCCATAATGCCGCGACCGGGCGGGAAGCGACAATGCCGCACACCGTCCCGCCAGCCGGGACCTTCCGACGCGTGGTCGTCGTCGGCGGCGGACCGGCCGGGCTCGAAGCTGCGCGAGTCTGCGCTGCCCGTGGCCATCGCGTGATTCTGTTTGAGAAGGAGCCCGAGACCGGCGGACAAATCCGTCTAGCGGAAAAGCTTGCATGGCGCCGATCGCTCAACGGCGTCACCGGCTGGCTTGATCGACAATGCCGAAAGGCCGGCGTCGAGATGCGGCTCGGACGACCGGCCGACGCGGCGATGGTGCTGGCGGAGGCGCCGGAGATCGTGATCATCGCGACCGGCGGTGTGCCCAACAAAGGCCCGATCGCCGGCGCCGATCTTGCGGTGAGTTCCTGGGACATCCTTGCCGGCAAGGTCATGCCGGGAGAGCGCGTCCTCCTGTTCGACGATCAGGGCGGCGACCAGGGCATGTCCTGCGCCCAGTTCCTGGCCGATCAGGGGGTGCTGCTCGAAGTGGCGACGCCCGAGCGACATCTCGGAATCGAGGTGGGAGCGACGACGTTTCCGATATACCTGCGTGCGCTGTATGACCGCGGCGTGGTCATTTCGAGCGATCGGCGTCTGCGGCAGATCCGGCGCGAGGGCAACCAGCTGATCGCGGTCCTGCGCAACGAATACACCCTCGGCGAGGAGGAACGCACGGTCGACCAGGTGGTGTCCGAGCACGGCACTCTGCCGAACGCCGATCTCTATTTCGCCCTCAAGCCGCTGTCGCAGAATGGCGGAGCCGTCGACTACGCCGCCTTGCTCGCCGGCAATCCACAGACTGTGTCGCTCCATTCCGAGGGGCAGTTCCATCTCTACCGCGTCGGCGATGCGATCAGCAGCCGCAATATCCACGCGGCGATCTTCGATTCGCTGCGCCTCTGCAAGGACCTTTAGCGACGAGGTCATGGGATCGATCGCGGCGCCGACTCCTTCATGTCGAAACCGGCCGAGAAGGCGCGATGAAGGTCGTGCGCGAGGCGCGGGAGCTTTATCACCGGCTTGTCGAGTTCGATGATGCTGGGATATCGTCGGAGATCCATGATTGATTGACCGCGCTGTACTTAGGTTGGCGCCGGTAATATCATCCGCGACTTAGGATTGGGGATTGTCGAGCGGCTATATCGCTTGTGCCAATAGCCTACCAATCAAAAATGCTAACTTGAGTGACAAAGTGGCATTTTATACTGAGTCGGAGGGGGCCACAGGTTCAAATCGAAGGATCGTCGGGCGTCGACGGCACCTTGTCGATCGCCAGCCTCCCGCTCTCCTGGTCGTAGAGCACGAGGTCGGTGAAGGTTCCGCCCACGTCGATGCCGAGCCAAAGCGTATCGGCGCCCTCGCCTGCTGCCGATCCCGCCTAGGCGCCCCACACCTCCTTCAGCACCCGCACCCAGTTCTCGCCCATCACCGCGCGGATCTTGCGCTCGGGCCAGCGCGCCTTCTCCATCGCCGCCGTGAGGTTGGCAAAGTCGCCGATCTTGCGGATGCCTTTCGGATTGACCACCTTGGGAAATGCCGCGAGGCGCCGCGCATAGCCCTTGTCGTGGGTGAGCCACTCGAAGAAGCTCTGATCCTGGTCCTGGGTGAAATCCGTGCCGATGCCCACGTTCCCGTCGCCCGCGATCTTGATCACATAGTCGATCGCCGCGACGTAATCCTCGATCGTGGCGTTGTTGCCCTTGGCGAGGAAGGGCGGAAACATGGTGACGCCAACGAACCCGCTGTGCTCGACGATGAACTTGATCTCGGCGTCGGACTTGTTGCGCGCATGGGCCTTGAGCGCCGAGGGCAGGATGTGGGTATAGGCGACCGGTTTCTTCGAGGCGAGGATCACGTCGCGCGAGGTCACCGGCCCGACGTGGCTCAGATCGCACATGATGCCGACCCGGTTCATCTCGGCGACCGCTTCCCGGCCGAAATCGCTCAAGCCGCCGTCCTTCGATTCATAGCAACCGGTGCCGATGAGGTTCTGGGTGTTGTAGGCCATCTGGACCACGCCCACGCCGACATCCTTGAAGAGCTGGATGTAGCCGAGCTGATCCTCGAACGCGCTCACGTTCTGGAAGCCCAGGATGATGCCGGTCTTGCCCGCTTTCTTGGCGCGCCGGATATCGGCCGTGGTTCGGACCTGCATGATGAGATCGGCGTCGTCGCGAAAGAACGCCTTCCACTGCGCGATATTGCGCATCGTGCCCTCGAAGCCCTCCCATACCGAGCAGGTGCAGTTGGTCGCCGTGAGGCCGCCTTTGCGCATGTCCTCGAATACCGAGCGGCTCCAGTTGGAGATGATCAGCCCGTCGATGACCGTCATATCGTCGTGCAACTTACCCATGATGTTCTCGCCGCCTCTCTGCTTTCCGTTGCATGTCCGAGTTTTGTGACGTGGCGTTTAGAGATAGATGCTGCGCACGATATCCTCCTGGGAGCGTCCGGCCGTCCGCACGTCCCCGCGCTCGGTCACCAAGCCGTCCCGCAGGATGAGGAAGCGATCCGCGACCGCGAGCGCGAGCTTGATGTTCTGCTCGACCATCAACATGGTCGTGCCGGCCGCCTTGAGACGCAGAATGATGGCGCCGATCTCGTTGACGAACTTGGGGGCCAGGCCGCCCGACGGCTCGTCGAGCAGAAGGATCCTCGGCTGTCCCATGAGCGCCCGCGCGATCGCGACCATCTGCTGCTCGCCGCCCGACATCAGCTGGACGCGCTGCGTCTTGCGCTCCGCCAGACGCGGGAAATGGTCGAAACATTCCTCGATCAGCCGCCCGACCGGTGCCTCCCGCAGAACCGAGGCACCGAGGCGCAGATTATCCTCGACGGTCATGTCGGGAAAGAGGTCCCGCTCCTGGGAGACCTGGACCACGCCTTTGCGGAATATCGCGTGGGGCGGCCGGCCGGCGATGTCCTCGCCGCCGAGCTTGATCGAGCCGCGCCACGCGCGCACGAAGCCGCTCACGCTATTGAGGACGGTCGACTTGCCGCTGCCATTGGCCCCGAGGAGCGTCACGACCTCGCGCCGGCGCACGACGAAATCGACCCCGAACAGGATCTGCTTGCCCGGATAGCCGGCCTCGAGCCGCTCGACCGCGAGTAATTCCTCAGGCATGGCCCAGATAGGCCTCCAGCACTTGCTTATTGGCGCGCACCTCGTCCGGCGTGCCGTCCGCGATCTTCTCGCCGTAATTCAGCACGATGATGCGATCCGACACATTCATCACGAGCTCGATGGCATGCTCGATCAGCAGTACGCTTAGGCCGTCCCCGGCGAGGCCCCGGATGGTGGCCGCGAGCTGGGCGCGCACGGGCGGCGACAGCCCAACCGCCGGCTCGTCCAGAAGCAGCAAGGGCGGGCTGGTCGCGAGCGCGCGGACGATCTCGACCATGCGCCGCTGGCCGCCCGAAAGGTCCTTGGCAAGCGCAGGCTCGAGATGACGGATGGCCATGAGATCGAGTAGGCGACGCGCCTCGGCGACCGCCTCCCGCTCGGCGCTCCGCGCGCCCTTGAGCCCGAGCAAGGTGCCGAAAAATCCACTGCCGATCCTGCCGTGGAGTCCCGCGAGCACATTCTCGAGCACGGTGAGCTGGCCGAACAAGCCGCCGTTCTGGAAGGTGCGCCGGACCCCCTTGGACGAGATCTCGTGGGGCGTGAGCCCGTCGATGCGCGCGCCGGACAGCGAGACCT
>JBIOEJ010000130.1:0-16312 GCA_044445965.1 Hyphomicrobiales bacterium | reverse complement strand
GCGCATCACCTCTCCCCTTGCGGGAGAGGTCGATCCCGAGACGAAGCCGAAGGATCGGGGGAGGGATCCTTCGGAGGGTTGCACCCGCCCCGCTCGCCCGGAGCCTCGCCTGCGCTCGGCTCCGACCTCTCCCGCCAGGGGAGAGGTGGCACAACGATCGGCGCTCGACCCTTCCCCGCCGAAGCCGAGCGAGCCTCCTCGATTCCATCACCTCCTCGGCGAAATGGCAGGGGCCGCCCGCCTCGCTTCGCCGCCTCATTTGCGCAGCCAGACCTCGAAGCCGAACGGCTCCTCCGCGATCTCGGCGCCGCCGAACGGCGTCGCCGCCGCCATGCGCTGAAAATCTTCCCTGGCGTAAGCCCGCTTGCGCAAGCTGCTCTTGAAGATGGCCCTGGTGACGAAGGCACTGATGCGCCCGAGCTTCATCGCGTCGACCTTGCGGTCGATCGCCTCGTCCGAGGCATCCTTGCGCATGTCGATGATCAGCGCCTCTCCGCTCGGCCGCAGGACGCGCGTCATGCTCGGTGACCATGCCGCGTTGGCCGGACCTCAAAACGCCGCCCGCGCCGCCCATACCACAGTTGCGCGATCGCGCGAGGTCTAGACTTAGCCCTGCCGCGGACCCCGGCTCCGCGTTTCCCTCTCCGGCCCCTAACGCCCGCGCGAAGGTTCACTTCGGTCCCAAAGCGTGTCGAACCGCTGCTCGGCCGCTGCGGCCTTCAGGCCCACCTGCAGCCGCTCAAGGTCTGGATCAGCCGTCAGAATGAGTCCGACTGGTATCGCGATCGTTTCGCTCAGCCGCACGCGCGTCATCACCATCGCCGCGATTCCATTCAATAGCAGCACTTCGGTGGCTGCCGCGAAGTGGCTGGCCGGCGCCAGCTGCCCCCGATCAAAGAGTTGAAGGAAAGTCAGTGTTTCCTTTCGAGCGCTGGCTGGACCGATCAAGGTAGACCGAACCTCCCAATCCGCCGTGAGTGTTCTGCGCACGACGCTCAGGATATCGGGCACGACCCGCGACATATCCTGCGACACTCCCCAGGAGCTACCGGCCGGTCGAAACCACCGCAGCTCCAGGCGCCGGTGTTGGCTGCCGCGAAGACGCACCGCGCATCGGCGCTCGAGCGCTCGCCTGAACGCTGCCATGTTGCGGTCGAGATAGGAGGCCCCCAAAATGGGCGTCCGGCCTAGTTTTTTGCGCTCCGGCGCGGTGAGCCAGCCGTTCACATCGACAGATCCGGCCTGGTCCGTGTAGGCCGCGATCAAAGCGTCCCCCGTCAATCGCCGGAATTCGGTAGCGCTATTTGTGGAGGGATCGGCATCCGTAAGGCGCCGGACGGCAGCGTGCATGGCCTCGTTCAGCGCCCTGAGCTTGGCCACATCCTCTACGGGGACGTTCAAAAGTCGGGGGGTCAGCTGCGGCTTGGGGTCGAGCTGTAGCTCCATGGTGCCCGTGAGGGCCACATAGCCGAAACGATCTGGAACGACATCGGACACCGAGTACAGCGAGAAGCGCTCCGGGTCGTTGATGCGCCGAACGTTCTTGAGGAAGCTCAGGAAATTGTGGTGGAAGGCGTCGCGAGCGAACGCTGCAGGCAGCGTCCTAGCGCCGGCGGCGGGCTTAAGCTCCAAGAGGTGTTCGAACGGACGGGTGCGCTCGGGCGTCATCATGTTGCGGCCGACCAGATCGAACCAGAGCCGATCGACCCAAGTTTCTACTTGGACGATCTGGAGCACCCCCTCCCGCGCAGACTTAAACAGATCTTCGGCGGCGGGGCTGAGTTCAACGTCTTCGCCCACGACTAAAATGAGACCGCGCGCTTGCAAGTCCGCAAGAACGGTTGTGGTCTCGAAAGTTGAGAAGCCGAAGAACGCTCCAATCCGGTTGGCCGGCAGCCGTTCGCTCCCGTGTAGCAGCCGAAGGACGAATTCATCAACGACCGGGAACCGGCTCTCCCGGGCGATGTTCGACGTGACCAGGAAGCGCTGGCACGGGACATTGAATCCGTAAGTCGCTACAGTCTGCGCGGTGGTCAAGGACGCTGGCGCCTTCATGCGAGATCGGTGGCGGTTAGGATTCGGGTGCCTGCCATGCCGCTCTCAAAGCAATTGAACACCTTCCGCATCGGATCGGAGGGGTCGCAGGCCCCCCACATGGACCTAGCGCCCAGAATGAACAGGCGCTCCTTGGCGCGGGAAAGCGCGACATTGCAGCGGTTGTATGAGGCGACGTGTCCGCGACGCAGGCCAGGATTGCTCCGCACTAGAGACAGGATAATCACCGTGTTCTCCTTGCCCTGGTAGGAGTCGACGGTGTCGATCCGTACCATGCGCCGAAACCGGCCGTCCCAAGCTCGGTCAGAGAAGGCTTGGTCCACCATCAGTTTCTGGCCGCTATACATGCAGATGATCCCGATGGGCTCTGCTTCGTCGCCCTTGGCGAGCGCTGAAATCAGCGCCTCGTGGGCGGCTAAGCGTTCAAGTAGCCGCATCGTCAGCGAAACCTCGGTCGGATTCCATAATGTGGTCGGATCCCGCTCGAACCGCTTTTCCCGATGGTCCGGCATGTCGCCCGTGTCCACCCAGATTGCCGGCTGCTCAAAGGGCGCGGCGAGATCCGCGAAAGCTGGATTGGGGATCCGATCGGCCGAAGTCGTCAAAGTTACTGCGCTCGGTTGGTAGAAGACCGTGGAGACGAGATCGCAGATAGGTGGCGCCATCCGGTATTGCTCGGTGAGGGTGTTGCCGTTTGCACGGCCATACGAGGAGGTGAAGGCGCGCTCGAAGTCGCTGCGACGGAGCGCCTCTTCGGTCACGCCATCCATCTCCGCCGCCATGGCTTCGAACACCGACGGGTCGATCATGGGATTCAGCTGGAGGTGATCGCCCACCAGCAAGATTCGCTGCCCGACCTGCACCGGGATGGCCAGCTCGCTGGCGGTGCACCGGGCTGCCTCATCGATGATCACCCAGTCGAAGCTCTTGGTGTCGATCCGGATCTTCGTCTGCCCCACCCCCACGCAGGTCGCGGCAACGACCGTCCGGGTCTTGGCAAGGAACTCCTCGAAGTTGCGATGCGGTGAGGTCAAGGAAGAGGACCAGTCGCTCGCGAGATCGATGATGCGGCGGAGTTGGCGGATATCGCTCGGAGAGGCGCCCGGATGGCCCTCCATGAGCGCGCCGAAGGCCTCAGCAACGATCTCCTCGGGCAGCCGATCCTCGAAGCCCTGGCCGAGGCGCGCCTGGACGGCCTCCATGAAGGTGACCGTCATCGCCTCGACGGCACGGGTATTTCGTCGCATTTCCTCGGCGGTGACAGTGCCACCTTCGTTGGCGTCCGCCGCCCTATGCGCCGCGATGCGCCGAGCCATCCCGCCCAGCTCCCGGTCGAGATCGACCGCGTCTTGCGCCAGGCCGCGCCGGATGCCCAGAGCTGACGCTATGCCCACGACCCGGTGCTTAAAGGCGGTCTCGAAACGCACCTGATAGCGTTCACGAAGCGCCTGCGTGTGGAAAGGCCGTATCTTGTCAGTGATACCCTTCGAGCCGATCCGCAGGAGACTGGGCCGCGGGCCACCCCTCGCCTTGTAAAAATCGACCAGCGTCTCTATTGCCTTGTTCACCGCCTCGTGGCTCTGGCTGGCGATGAGGATTTTCGCTGCCCGTTGCTTAGTGACGAGCCAGTGGACAAAGGCGGCAATGAAGCGCGTCTTGCCGGTACCGGGGGGGCCTTGCTGCAGCCCGACCGGGCCATATCGGGCAACGCGTCGGAACGCTTCCCTCTGCCCCGGATTGAGTCTGTATGGCTCAAGCTCCTTGTCTGTGACCTGGATCCCGTAGTCGATCGTCGTGACCTCCTGCTCGGGAGTGAAGTAGTTCACGAGGTTTGTGATGCCCGCTTCGTTGCTTAGCACCCGCTCAACGGCTCGCGATCGTCGGTCGAAGGAACTGCGCGCGCGCCGTTCAACGAGGAGCACCTGGTCACCGCCCGTGAGCCGGCGGTCGTTCACGTGGCGGATCACGAGGCTGCGGCCGTCGGCCGACGCGACTTGGAGCTCGCCGATGCGGGCACCACCGGGGCGGCGCACGTCCACCTGCTCGTCGGGATCGAAGTCGAAGTCGATGCCGCCGCGCTCGTAGGTATAAGTGGCGATATTCCCGGCGCGCTCGATCTCGCTAACGATGGTCACCCGCGGCTGCTGATCCTCCTCGAGCTCGATTAGTCGGCGCCAATAGCGGCTCACGTCCAGCGCCGCTTCCTCCCGGGGCGCTTCAGGCTCGCGTTCGTCCGCACGCGGTCGCGCGGCGACCGCGACGAGTGGGCGAATGAACTCTACTAATTCGGCGGCACCGTCGCGCGCTTGGGCGCTGATGACAATATCGAGTTCGATCGCGATCCCCTTTCTGGAGGCACTGCTTAGGTTCTTGAAAACCGTCGGGCGGACGCGCGGCTGTTGCACGCCGAGGGGTCCCTCCTCGATTCGCAACTCGCGCTCAAGTCCTACGACACGGTACTCGATATTGCCGTTCGCCAACGCCGACGCCCGCACGAAAACTGGGGCGTCCTCCGCTTGGAGCGGGCCGAGCGACGCCCCTACTGCTTCAAGCTCAAATGTTGGCCGTGACGGCTTCTCAGCTGGATCCCTGAAGCTTTGGAGAAGGTGTAGGACCGGCTGCAGAAGCTCAATCTTGTCTCGACCACATTCCACCTCTAGCGCTGCAACCAGGCCCAAGGCGGTAGGGGCATCACAGCGCGTCAAGCGATCGAGCACGAGGCGGACGGTGGCGTAGCGATCAATTTCGCGTAAGCTTAGCTTCTCGGCGTTTTCAGGTAGCAGGTCGCCGCCAATCACGCGGCCATCTCCGACGGCGGAAAAGTCGAACAGGTCAATGAGCGTCAGCTCACCAGGGCCGTCCCGGTGGACAATATTCCGCCCGGCGATGTCGCCATGCTCCAGGTCCATGGAATGCAGTGCGTCAACGGCGCGGACCAGTGCGGCGCCGGCCGCGACGGCATCGGAAAGATTCTCGCCTTTGGGCACGTCGCACCAGGGTACTCCGCGCGCCTCAGCGTAGGCGACGAACGCGCCGGCCGGGGAGAGGCCGGCGCCGACGAATGTGGGCAAGTCCGGGCGGCCGGCCTGTCGGATGCGTGAGATTCCTTGAAGGAGACGCATCAAGGCGAGGTCGCTTGCGCGGGACTGTCCGCGACGCCAACCATACCAGACCTTGACGATGATCGACAGCCCCGTTGCGGGATCGAGCGCTCGCCAGACGTGCTTCGTCCCTGCTAAATGCAGTTGCTGCACTTGTGGCCAACGCACGATGGGGATGTCCTGGGTCTCATGGGCATCAAGGAGGCCTTGGTCCACCCGCGCGGCGTCGCGAGTATCCAAGATGCGGCCTAGCTCATCTGCGGCGTCGCGACCGTCCATGAAGGGCACGGTCTTCTCGAATCCTAACGCTCGGCCGAACCACGGCTGCAGCGAATCGAGGGCCGCGGGGAGCCTCCCGACAGCGTCCTTCATGGTTTCCGGCGGTTGACCATTAATGATCTGGAGAGCCAGGCGTGCGGCGGCAGCTACGTCAGCCTGCTTCGCTGATAATTCGGACTGACCTCTTGGGATAGCGTAGAAGCGAAGCTCGTCCAACCATGGCGCAACGGAGCCCTCGTTCGGCATTTGGCACGCCATAAACCCGGTCAAGGCCTGCTGGGTCGCCCCGCCCATCCAGACACTGCGCTCGCCCAGATCACGATGAACGATGCCGTGGTCGTGAAGCTCCCCGATGGCGTTCAGCAACGTTGCGGCCGCCAGGGCCCGATCCTCGTCCACCAATTCGCTGTGCGCCCGCTCGACAAATCGGTCGAGCGTGGTCCAGCCAGCTGGCAGGCGTCTGATTTCCGCGTGCTGGGTCAAGATTTCGTCATGGTCGTCCGGGAACGGTATCAGCACGCCCCCGGGGACCAGAGTGCTTTTTAGGTCCTCGAGATGAGCTATGGCCCGGGCCTCGCGGTCAGCCACGAGCCGTCGATTCTCCGGACTGTTTAGACCTGGAGACAACCGGTCGAACGCCCAGATCCGAAGGAGACCCTTTGAGCGGCTGTCCCGCGCTCGCTCAGCCCGATGTTCTCGCCACAGGCCGCGCGGGTGCACGACGAAATCCTCGTCAATGACGCGAAACCCGTTCCAGAGCCTTTCGAGCGGCGCGAAATGCTTGGGGCTTCGGGTGATGCGCTCGAAATCCGCCTCGTACGTCCAAGGCTTCTTAATGAGTATCGTGACCGGCGAGAGCAGCTTCGCGCGGCCGTTCGCAGTACCCAGCGACTTAGCTTCCTCTAGGCTGAGCACGAAGCGTTGCTCACTAGGAGGCAGGTTAACCTTCGTACTGGTGCCCGTTAGAACGACCCGCGAGTCCACTGTGTTCTTCATAGACCAGTTCGGGATCATGTTACTGAGCAGCGGCCCGACCTTCCGTGCCTTCATGCTCACGCTGTCCACAGCCGACCGACCTCGCGGTTCGCCCATTGACGAGCCATTGGTCTCCGTTTGCGGCGAGTTCGCCGTGCCAGTCCTTCAGCTCTAGCAGAATGACACGGTCGTCCATCACGACCATAGCATCGATCTCGATGGCAGCGGATCGCTGCGGAAAACATTGGAATGAGGCATAGAGCAGCCAGTGCTCAGGGAAGGCCTCCGCCAGTCCCTTCAGGCCAGGTGCCTCCCGGGCATGAATGCCCGAGCTGTTCAAATACCGGACTCGGCAGGCCACTCGCCCTTCCTCGGCCTATTCCCCAAACACTGTAGCTGCAGCACGATAGGTCAACAATTGCCCGCAAGGTAGTTGATTGCGGAGATCCGCTTGTTTACCGAATTCCCAACGAGACGGCCCTTCAAAAAAACCTGCTGAACGTCGGAGACGGATCACAGCCGGATACTACGTCCCAAGGCTACGAACGGCGGCTAGGGTCATCAACGAACATTTCGATTAGCTGCCCAAGAATGCGCCTCCTCTACTGCCTCACCACCCTCACCGGCAAGCTTCCGATCGCGCGCAGCGTATTGTTCCGCCCCCAGCTCGGCTCTCCCGCCCCCTCGAAGCGCGCGACGCGCTTGGCGAAAGCCGAAAACAGCAGCTCGGCCTCGAGCCGCGCGATGATCATGCCGACGCAAACATGGATGCCGTTGCCGAATGCGACATGGCCCAGGGTCTTGCGGGCAACATCGAACCGGTCGGGCTCCCCGTCGGCGCCGTCACGGTGGCGGCGGCGAGGAGGAGCCGGCATTCTCATTCGATCACCTCGTCGGCGCGGGCGATCAGTTGCGAGGGGATTTCGAGGCCGAGCGCCTTTGCGGTCTTGGGATCGACGACGAGGTTGAGCCGGCCGGGCCTTTCCGCCGGCAGATCGGCAGGCTCCGCTCCGCTCACCGCCACCGCGTTTGCCTCGCCGAATGCCGCCATGCATATTCGCTGATCGGCTCATCCGGGACGGCCGAGCGGGCGAAGCATCAGGAGGGCAGCATCGGTGGCGCAGAACGACGCAGTCTTCGCCGGGTCGATCCCGCAGCTCTACGACCACCATATGGGAGCGCTGTTCTTCGCACCCTTCGCGACGGACATGGCGAAGCGCCTCTCCGGCATGGCGGCGGGCCACATATTGGAGACGGCCGCCGGCACCGGCATCGTCACGGCCGCGCTCGCGGCGAGCCTGCCTTCGGCGGTCGGGATCACCGCCACGGACCTCAACCAGCCCATGCTCGATTACGCGGCCGGGAAGCCCGGCATCGGGCAGGTGCGCTTCCAGCAGGCGAACGCGCAGGATCTGCCCTTCCCCGAGGCTGAATTCGACGCCGTGATCTGCCAGTTCGGCGTGATGTTCTTTCCCGATCGGGTGCAGGGCTTCAGGGAGGCGAGGCGCGTGCTCAAGCCCGGCGGGCGGATGGTCTTCAGCGTATGGGACAAGCTTTCGGCCAATCCGGTCTTCGAGGCGACGGTCACCGGCCTGTCAGGCCGCTATCCGGGGCATCCGTCCTGGTTCCTGGAGCGCACGCCCTGCGGCTATCGCGACGAGGCAAGGATCAGGGCCGATCTCGCCGCCGCGGGTTTCGAAGATTGCACGATCGAGAGCGTGGCACTCGGGGGCCAGGCGCTGGACCATCGCGGCCCGGCGATCGGCCTCTGCCAGGGCTCGCCGATGGGGGCGGAGATCGAGGGGCTCGATCCAGGCGGCCTGCCGGCCGCGACCGAGGCGGCGGCGGCCGCCATCGCCGAGCGCTTCGGCACGGGCCCGTTCGAGGCGCCGCTGCGGGGCTTGGTCGTCGAAGCGAGGAAGTGACGGCCGGCGGGCACCGGCGCCTTCATCCGCCCATCACTGACGCAATGGGCACCTTCTCCCGCAGCTGAGACCTTTGCATAAAGGCATGTCATTCCCGGCCGAGCCCCGGAGCGAGGGGAAGGGAATCCAAATCCTAGCCAAGAAGAAATGGATCCCCTTCCCTCGCCGCCATCAGCGACGGGCGTGCGTCACTTTCCGCGCCGGCTGCCATGGCGGCTCGCCGGGGATGACACCTATTCTGCAAAGGTCTCAGCTGCGTGAGAAGGATCGCCCCCGCCCCCTACCGCGTCTCCATCCGCCGCGCGAGCGTCGCGACCCGGGTGAGGCCCTCGGCGCCGCTCGCTTCCGCGAAATCGATGAACTCAGCCACCTCTTCCCGATAGGTGTGGCGGAAGCTGCCGCAGCGATTCTCGTATTGGGCCTTCTCGAAGGCGTGGTGGGCGCAGCCCCCCATGCAGACGGGAAGCGCCACGCAGGTGCGGCATTCCTCATTGGCGAAGGGATCATAGGCGAGCCATTTCGCGACCCTTGAGTCGAGGTTGCGGTAATCGCCGATATGGCCGATCGCCTCGTTGCGGTTGCCGACGCTGTTCCAGCATTTGTAGAGCTCGCCATGGCTGCCGACCACGAGCTCGTTCTGGCGCACCGCCGTGCAGGGCGCGCCGGTGGGGGACGGCAAGGCGGGCGCGGCGAGCCCGTGGCGGCCGGCCATGCGCAGGAATTCCCTCGAGGCCTCGGCGAATTCGCGGTTCGAGAAGCAGCCGCAATAGCCGGCCGAGGGCGCGAGGGGGTTTTCCCTCACCCCCACGATCTGCCCTGGATAGACGCCGAGCTTGCCGGCCAAACCTTCCGCGGCGAGCAGGCGGAACAGCTCCTCGACGCTGCCGAAATTGCCCCTGTCGATATTGACGCGCACCGACACTTGAAGATGCGCGACCGCGTGATGCAGATTGGCGAGGATGACCTTGAAGCTCCCCTTGCCGTTGACCAAAGGCCGCATGCGATCATGCACGTCCGGCGGGCCGTCGAGGCCGACCTGGGCGCTCGTCACCCGGCGGGCGGCAAGCTCGGCGCAAGTCCCGGCGTCGAGCAGATAGCCGTTGGTGATGATGTCGGCGTCGTAGGCGACGCCGCCGCGATCGCAGCGCGCCATGAAGGCGTCGGACAGCGCCAGCAGGGACTTCTTGCCGACCAGCGGCTCGCCTCCGAACCAGGTGACGTGGAAGCTGCCGATCCGGGGCAGCTGGTCGTCGACGAGCTGGAGCACCTGCTCCTGGACTTCCGCATCCATGATCGAGGGATGCTTCTCCTCGAAGCAATAGGGGCAGGCGAAATTGCAGCCGAGGCTCGTCACGATGGTGAGCGCGAAGCGCGAGGCGTTCTCCCTTCCGGCCCGGTAGCGCCTGGCGAGGCTCTCGACTTCGTCGGCGTCGTCGGCGACCAGCATGGAGCCCGCCACGAGATTGGCCAGCACGCCAGGCGGGCAATCAGTCGTGCCGTCCGAGAGGAAGCCGCGCAGGCTTCGATAATGCGCGGCGTCGATGCGCAGGAGCGCGCCGCTCCTCGCATTGAACACATAGGCCGCCTGCGGCTTCTCGACCCAGATGTTGTATCGCGACTCGCGCATGGGCTTCACCCATCATCTCTCGGGAGCCGGCGTCTGCCTCGAGCGGGCGCAAGCCGCGATCTTCCACGATTCCAGTAACGGGCCAGCATCGCCGATGGCGGGCGAGCGAGAGCCGTCTCAGAGCGCCGCGACCTTGGGGCTGAACTGACCGCAAAAGGTCAGCTCGGGGCAGGGCTTGGCGTAGATGTCGCAGTGGTCGAGCTTCGGGCAAGGCTCTGCCGCGGGCGCCGCCCTCTCGATCGCCTGCAGCTTCCTCGTGAACTTCGCGAGCAGCTCCAGCACTTCGGGCGTCAGCTCCTCCGCTTCGAGCAGGCTGCTGATCTGAAGGCGCGCTCCGGGCGCCAGATTCGGCGCGATCAGCCACTCGCCTCGTTGCTGCATCGAGGATGGCCCTTGCTTCTCCGGCTGTGTCATCTTGTTCTCCCTGTGCGAAGCGTGCAGCTCAGAGCGCGAAGGCCTTCACGCTGAAAGTCCCGCAATAGGTCAGGACGGTGCAGGGCTTGTGGTAGTCCTGGCATTGCTCGAGCTTCGGGCAGGGATCGGTCGGGGGCTTGTCTTTTTCGAGCTGCTGCAGATCCTTCGTGAACTTCGCGAGCAGCTCGAGCACTTCGGGCGAGAGCCGCTCGGCGTCGAGAATGCTCGAGAGCTGGAGCCGTGCCCCGGCGGGCAGTTGCGGCGAGATCAGCCATTGCGCGGTGGAGGGTCCGGATTGTTCGTTGGGCTGGGCCATCGCATTGCCTCCCATTCGGCGATCGAGGACGAGGCGGGCCGCCATCTCGTTGCGATCGACCGTCTGCGCCTGCACGAGCGGGGATCGAAGCGCGGCTCCGCTCAAGCTAAGTCGGCAAAGATGAACAGGATGCTGCGAGAATACGCAGCATTTGTCCGAATGAATTTTCCGCGCCGGAAGGTCGAAACTGGACCCCGGCCTCGAGGCACGCGATCATCATGCCAACGCGAACATGTATGCCGTTGCCGCAGGCCACATGGCCAAAAGCCTTGCGGGAGAGATCGAGTCTATCGGGATCCTCCAACCGGCGCGGTTCGCGGTTCGCGGCAGCGAGGAAGAGCAGCACCTTCTGATCGGGGCCGATCCTCGCGCTCTCGGTCTCGACCTCACTCCCGGCTTTCCAGGAACGGATTGCGGATCGTCAATCCGCCGAACACGCGGCCGTCTTGCATGTCCTCGGTGAACAGCGTGTCGCAACCGCCTTCGAGAGCCGCCGCGACGATCAGCGCGTCGTAAAAGGAAAGCCCGTGGTCGCGGGCGAGCCTCACGGCGCGATCATGGGTCGCGACGGTCACGGAGCGCACGCGGTCGACCTTGCCTTTCACGAGGTCGAGCATCGCCTCGATCTTTGGCCATGACCGGTCGAGTTTTCGGCGCGCCACATTGGTGAATTCATTCAGGACCTGGACGCTGATCGTTCCCCCGGCGTCGAGAACGCGCTCGGCCGCGGTGCGGCGCCGGTCGTCCGACAGAGTTGCGTAGATGAGGATGTTCGTGTCGAGAAACGGCTTCATCGTTCGTTTGCTTCCTCGCGGCTCCAGCGGAACCCCTCCGGCGCGGGTTCCTGCAAGGCCCGGAGCTTGTCGAGGAAGGTGGTCCGACCCTCGCGCCTGACGATTGCAATGCGCTGGTCGCCGGCCGGCACCACGTCGACGCTGTCGCCTTCCTTCAGTCCCATGTCTTCGACCAGCGTTTTGGGCAGCCTCACGGCGAGGCTGTTGCCCCACTTTGAAACCTGCATGATATCCTCCATGGTATCCTGAATTGCGTGGATATCATAGTCAGGATATCATCGCTGGACAAGTCGCCTGCGCCTCCACGCGCGCCACGACATTTGCATCCATCACGCTGCCCAGTCCGTCACCATCAGGCCCGGCACACGCTCGAATTCGCGGCGGTTGAGCGTCACCAGCACCGCGCCGCGCCGGCGCGACTGCGCGGCGATGAGGATATCGTAGGGGCCGATCGGCCTTGCTGCGCGCTTCAAAGCGGCCCGAATATCGGCGGCATGGTCGGCGTCCTCCCCATCGAAGCTCAGGAGATCGAGGGGCATCGTCAGAAATTGCGCCAACGCGGCCTCATTGCGCGCGCGGCGGGCGCCATTGGCGATGCCGAAGCGCAATTCGTACAGCACGATGGCCGACAGAAGGATCGGCGTCGCCTTCTCCAGTTCGGCGTCGAGACGGCGGGCGATCGTCGGGTTCGACTCGTTCAGGACTAGAATGACGATATTCGTGTCGAGCAGGAACATTGCCATCAATCAAAGCTGATGTCGTCGGGCGGAATCGGCGGGTCGGGCGGCGCCCCCTCGGGCAGAAATTCCGCCGCCCCAAGGGCGCGCAGCTTCGCCCGCCAAGCCTTTACGTCGAAGGACGGCTTCTTTGTTGGCTCGAGGATCACCTTGTCGCCGATCTTGCTGACCCGAACCTCGGTCCCCTCGAAGCGAAACTCTTTCGGCAAACGGACCGCCTGGCTGCGCCCGTGCATGAACAATTTGGCTGTCGCGCTCATAGGTCTCCTTTTCGATATCTCTCATTGATAGATATCGAACCGGCGCATCCGTCAATTCATCGAGCAGCGCCGGCAGCCGCGTGCAGAACAGCCATCGCCCGAACGATACCGCCGCGCGGGGAGAATTCCGGTGCGTACATGCGGTCCATCACGCTGCCCAGTCGGTCACGATCAGACCGGGCACGCGCGCGAATTCCCGGCTGTTGGCCGTGACGAGGGGGGCGCCGGCCCGTCGAGCCTGCCCTGCGATCAACACGTCGTAAGGCCCGATCGGGGTCGCCTGCCGGCGCAGATGCGCCCGGATATCGGCCGCTTCCCGCGCATCCGCCTCCTCGAAGGGAAGAAGCTTCAGCCCGCCGGCGGCGATGAACAGCGCGATCTTGTCCTCGTTCGCCTTGCGCCGCTCGCTATGGGCCGCGCCGTACATCAGCTCGTGATAGACGACCGTCGAGAGGCCGAGCAGCGTTCCCGCGGCCCTCGCGGCATCGAACCGTCCTCGCATTTTCGGCTGGCGGTCGTTGAGCAAGGCGATGGCCACATTGGTATCGAGATGGATCACGGCTCGAACGCCACGCGGTCCTGCGGCATCTCCGGCTGCTCACGCCCCTCGGGCATGAACGGCGTATCGCCCAGCTGATCGATCAGCGCCCAGGGCATGGCCTCGGCGGGCGTAAGCGGTTCCAGGATCACCCGATCGCCCACTTTGGTGACGCGCACTTCCCTTCCCTCGAAACGGAATTCCTTCGGTAGCCGCACGGCCTGGCTGCGCCCATGCTTGAAGAGCTTCGCGATCGCGCTCATGACAATTCCCCGTAGCTGATATCCATCAGTTGATAGATATCGTGCGGCCAGACATCCGTCAAACGGAATATTCCCCTTGTCGGGGCTCTATCCTTCTGGTATGTTCCGCATACGTTCGGGATGCCGCCGGCGATGCGCCCCGCCGCGTCGCCGCTGGTTGCCTCGAACGTGCCGATGCCGTCTCGCCCGACGGAGGGACAGAGGTCGGAGGAGCCGGCCGCAAGCGCTGGCTCATCCGACGGTCCGCCGCTCTCGCTGCAAATTCGCTGTATTTTACAGCGGGAGCGGGTTTGAAAAGTGCATCTCAAATCAAACGGCGCCGGGCCGGCGCCGATTGGATTTGCGTGGGCTGCAGCGTCGATGCTGCACCGCAACATAATTTGACTCGGATTCCCTCGCCGGAACTGTAAATCATCTGTTATTAACAGATGTTGCGGTGCAGCATGAGGCACGCCCTTCGGTGTCATTCCCGGCGAGGCGAGCTTTGCTCGCCGAGGGAAGGGAATCCATCTTTCTCCGCCCTCGACTTGGGTCCCCTTCCCTCACCCCGATCAAGTCGAGGACTTGATCGGGGCTCGCCGGGGATGACACCCAATTCTGCAAAGGCGGGAGAAGGTGGGCGCGTCGCGATCGGCGAGCAGCGCTCAATCCGCCCGGGGCAACGCCATCACCGTCTCGGCGAAATGGCAGGCGGCGCTGCGTCCTTCCCCCAAGGGACGAAGCGCGGGCGCTTCGGCGAGACAGCGGGCTTGCGCATGCGGGCAGCGCTCCGCATAGGGACAACCGGGCGACGCGGCCTTGCCCGGCTGGGCGGCTATGCCGGACGGCACGCCGCCATCGCCTTTCACCCGTTCGCGCTTGCGGCCCGGAACCGGCTTCGGCATCGCGGCGATCAGCGCCCGCGTATAGGGATGCGCGGCCGCCCGGAACAGCGCGTCGGGGGCCCCCTCCTCGACGATGCGTCCGCGATACATGACGGCGACCGCATCGCAGACATGATCCACCACCGCGAGGTCGTGGCTGATGAGCAGGAAGGTGACGCCGAAATCGCGCTGCAGATCCTGTAAAAGGTTCAGGACCTGCGCCTGCACCGAAACGTCGAGCGCGCTCACGGGCTCGTCGGCGACGATCAGCCGCGGCTTGGTGATCAGGGCGCGGGCGATGGCGATCCGCTGGCGCTGGCCGCCCGAGAATTCATGGGGATATTTCGCGGCGTCCGCAGGCCGCAGGCCGACCGAGGCCAAGGCCTCGGCGACCGCCTCGCGCATCTCGCCGCGGCTCGCATCCTGCATCGACAGCGGCTCGGCGACGATCCATTCCACCTTGCGGCGCGGATCGAGCGAGCCGTAAGGGTCCTGGAACACCATCTGGAAATCGCGGCGCAAACGCTTCAGCTCGCTGCGCCCAAGGGTCGTGAAATCCCGCCCCTCGAACCTGGCGGCGCCCGAGCTCGGCTTCTCGAGCGCCATGGCGATGCGCGCCAAGGTCGACTTGCCGGAGCCCGATTCGCCGACGATCCCGAGGCTGCGCCCGGCTGTGACCGCCAGGCTCACCCCCGCCAGCGCCGTGAGCTCGGCCGGCCCGCGAAACAGGCTCTCGCGCGGCAGCGCATAGCGCTTGACGAGTTTCTCGATCTCGAGCAGCGGCGCGCTCATACCGCCTCCAGGGCGGTATCGAGCCGGATGCAGCGCGCCGCATGCGCGCCCGACAGGGCGACCGGCGCCGGCAGCGCCGCGCCGCAGGCCTCGATGGTCAAGGGGCAGCGTCCGGCGAAGGGGCACCCCTGCGGCATGTCGGCAAGCTCGGGCACCGTGCCGCGGATGGTCGCGAGCTTCACGCCGCGGCCACCGCCGAGGCGCGGCCTCGCGCCGAACAGGCCTCGCGTATAGGGATGCGAGGGCCTCGCGAACACGGCCTGCGTCGAGCCGTTCTCGACGATCGTGCCGCCATACATCACCAGCATGCGCGCGACATTCTCGGCGATCACGCCGAGGTCGTGCGAGATCAGCAGGAGCGCCATGCCGTCCTCCTCGACGAGGCCGGCGATCAGGTCGAGGATCTGGCGCTGGATGGTGACGTCGAGCGCCGTCGTCGGCTCGTCGGCGATGAGGAGATCGGGCCCGCAGGCGAGCGCGATGGCGATCGTCACCCGTTGGCGCTGCCCGCCCGAGAACTGGTGCGGAAAGGCATCGACGCGGCGCGCGGCCTCGGGGATGCCGACCCGGTCGAGGAGGCGGATGGCCTCGAGCCGCGCCGCTCCCACGCTCGTGCCCCGATGCAGCATCAAGGTCTCGGCGACCTGGCGGCCGATGCTGTGCAGCGGGTTCAGCGCCGTCATCGGCTCCTGGAACACGACGCCCAAGCGGTCGCCGCGCACCCGGCAGAGCCCCGCCTCGTCGAGCGTCAGGAGGTCGCGCCCCTCGAAGAGCACCCGCCCGGTAACCTCGGCACCCTCGGGCAAGAGGCCGAGGATGGCGAGCGCCGTCATCGATTTGCCGGAGCCCGATTCGCCGACGAGGCCGAGCGTCTCGCCGCGATCGAGGCAAAAGCTCACCCCGCGCACCGCCTTGGCGGGGCCGCGCGCCGTGTTCAGCGTCACCGTCAGATCGTCGACCTCGAGGAGCGGCATGCAGGCGTGCCCTATCAAATTTCACAGAAGAGGGAGTGGCGCTGGGCATCATCCCTCCTCCGCGAAGCGCTTGCGGCACATCTCTCAAGCACCAGCGCCCACCCTCTCCCGCGAGGAGACAGGGGAAGAGCGCCCAGCGTTCTTGCAATCTCAAAGCACGCACGGGACGCATGCGATGTTTCTCCAGCGGGAAATGCCTTTGGGGTGTCCTCGGTCATTGATGTGACTCAGCGTCTCCGCGCGAGGCGCGGGTCGAGCAGGTCGCGCAAGCCGTCGCCGATGAGGTTGAGGCCGAGCACCGAGAGCGCGATGGCGATGCCCGGATAGATGGCGAGCCGAGGCGCCTGGAACATCAAGGTCTGCGCCTCGTTCAGCATGCGCCCCCAGGAGGGCTGGGGC
>JBIOEJ010000129.1:0-16411 GCA_044445965.1 Hyphomicrobiales bacterium | reverse complement strand
GGCGGACCCGTTCGGACATGGCGCCGGGAAGTCGAGCCGCGACGCGAAAGCGCTAATCCGGGCGTCCTCTCGCGACCCGCTCGATCTCCATCCTGACCAACCGTTCGACCAGGGGCGGCAGATTGTCGTCGAGCCAAGCCTTGAGCAGCGGCCGCAGCATCTCCTTCACCAGATCCTCGAGCGTGCGAGCATTGTCGCTCAGCACCGTGCGGCTGAGGCTGTTGAAGGCGCGCGCAATGGCGGTATCGGCTTCGCTGGAGAGGATCGCGCCCGGCTCGCGGCTGCGCGCTTCCCGGCGCGGCGCGGCGACCGGAATACGAGCTTCGTCAAACTTTGCGCCCGCGCGCTCCTGGTCGGGCTCCGGCGGCCGTTGGACGATAGCGGGCGCCGCGCCGAGCTCCGGCGTCGCCGGCTGGCTCCGAACTCGCGCCTCGGGCGTCGGAGAAACCGAATTCCGCGCTTCCGATGGAGGTTGGGCATCGTCCTCGAGCTCGGCCGAGCCGGCGCGGGTGAGCTTGTCGGCCTCGCTCAGGAAATCCGGCTTCTGCACCGGCGGCGGCTCGAGCGACGCTGGGACCGACGCCCTTCCGGACACGAAAACTGCCTCTGGCGGAAAGTAGCGGTGTTCCTCGGGAGCGGTCGAGAATCGAGCCGGCTGCGGCGCAGGCTGAGGCTCGCTCTCCCGAGGCAGATGGGCTTGCGCGTCGGGCCCGGCCGGCGCGGCCGGGCATATATCGGGAGGCGCCACGGAGGTCCCGCCATCGGGGGGATGATCGAGGTCGCCCGACGGCCCCTTCGCGGCATCCGTGCTTGCATCCTCGAGCGAAGGCGCTGCCTCGGAAACATGTTTCTGCTCGACGGGCGGCTCGGCGCGAGGCGGGTCTGCTCGCGGCGCGACCGAGACCAGCCCGTTGCCGGGCGAAGAGCCCGCGACCGAGACGAGCTTGGCCGAACCCAACCTCGCTCTCGACTGATCATCGGCGATGATGCGCCGAATGGAGGCGAGGATCTCCTCCATGCTCGGTTCGGCGGCTCTTTGCGCGGAGGCGGTCATCGATGCGTCTTCCCGGTTCGGTTGGGAGCAAGTGACTGGGGCCACTCAGCGAATGCGCTCTGCATCCAAATCGAATCACCCGACACGTTTTTCCATCCTAGCCAATTCGTGTGACATCCGCACGGCGGATCGAGGCGTTCCATGCACGTAGGGCGGGAGGGGCGAAGAGACCCGAAGTCGCGGCCTCGCGACGGATCTGGTTGGGGCAGAGCCGGGAGA
The DNA here is from genome assembly GCA_044445965.1 of Hyphomicrobiales bacterium. GTDB lineage: Bacteria > Pseudomonadota > Alphaproteobacteria > Rhizobiales > Beijerinckiaceae > GAS188. The sequence goes on along the minus strand of JBIOEJ010000129.1, from coordinate 15,138 downwards.
GTTCTCCGCGCCCCACCCGAGGCGCTTCGCCTCGGGAAAAGTCTAATTGCCGTTCGGCGTCTGGGTGCCCCACCACAAATCGCGCACCTGCTGGTAGTGCACGCCTGGCTCATATTTCTGGGAGTGCGGCGAGACGTAGTCGAGCGTGAGGCGGCCGATGCCCTGCAACAGCTGATAGGAGTTCACCACGCGATCATGCTGGGCCGAGACGAGAGAGACCCTGGCGTTGAGCAAGTCCTGCTGGGCATTGAGCACGTCGAGGGTCGTGCGTTGTCCGACCTTCGCCTCCTCGCGCACGCCGTTCAACGCCACCTCCGAGGCCGAGATCTGCGCTTGCGCCGCCAGGATTTGCGCCTTCGATGCGTCGAGATTGCCCCAGGCGGCGACCACGAGTTGCCGCACCTGGTCTCTCACCTGGTCCGCGAGGAGGCGCTGTTGGCCGAGCGTCTCCTTGGCTTGCCGCACCTGCGCATAGACGGCACCGCCCTCGTAGATCGGCATCGTCAATGTGGCGATGACCGAACCGGTAAAGAGCTGATCGTTGGGGGTCTTGCTGTCATATTGCTGCTGAACCTGCGCCTGCAGCGCAACGCTTGGACCAAGCGCTGCCTCCGCGACCTTCACCTGCAATTCCGCCGCGTCCACGTTATGGAATGCGGAGACGATCGCCGGATTCCCGGCAAAGGCGACCCTCAAGGCGGCGTCCAGGGTCGCGGGGATCAGCTGGTCGACCGGGCGACCGGGGGCGAGCGTCTTCGGCTCGACGCCGATGATCTGGCGGTAGGTGGCGATATCGCCCTTCAGCGTCGCTTCCGCGGCGCTCACTTGCGAATGCGCGCCTTCGAGCCTCGATTCGGCCTGCGCCACATCGGTGCGCGTGACCTCGCCGACATTGAATCGGTCGCGCGTCTGGCGCAACTGTTCCTCGAGCACGTCGACATTGCTCTTTTGCAGGTTCAACGTCGCCGTGTCCCGCAGCACGTTCATATAGGACTGGGCTCCGCCGAACAGCACTGTCTCCTCGGTGTTGCGCAAGCTCTCGCGTGCCGCCAGCACGAGGCTCTCGGCCTGGCGCACGCTGTTCGAGGTTGCGCCAGAGTCGAACAGGGTCTGGCTCAATTGAGCCTGGGCGCCACGCGGAAGGAACCTCTGATCGGTAATGTTTGTTCGCGGTTGCCCAAAAGAAGTACCGAAATTCGGGTTGGGCGAACGATAATTGAAAGCTTCCGCCCCGATATTGCCCGACGCGGTCAGCTTCGGCCGATAACCGGCTTGTGCCTTCGGCACGCCTTCATCCGTCGCCCGCACCCCCGCCCGTTGGGCGTTCAATTGCGGATTGTTGTTATAGGCCTTGACGAGCGCGGATTCGAGCGTCTCGGCGCACGCATGCTGGTTCGCGAAAACCAGCATTGCGGCAGCGACCACGCCCGCCATGCCTCGGATAAACAGCATTTCGACCTCGACGCAGTCCCATCGCGAGCGCATCCGGAGCCGCCCGGCGTCTCGTCGTCCTCAACAGGGCATGTAGCAACACTGAGCCCGGCAAACCAAGCGCGAATGGGCCGCAGCCTGCCGAAATTCCGGACATGGCGCGAAAATGACACACTTCTTGCCACATTTGGCTCAAATGCCGGCAATCGGACCCCGCCGCTCGAACGCATTACCGATTCTTGGTCACGGTAGAGATTTGACAGCTTTGCGCCTCACGCCGTAATTCACGTTGAAATCGGAGTGAGCGCATGAAGTTCCGAACGGCGAAATATGCGATCGGACAGGTGGTGAAGCACCGCATCTATCCGTTTCGGGGCGTGATCTTCGACGTCGACCCCACCTTCAGCAACACTGAGGAATGGTATGCGTCGATCCCGGAAGAGGCCCGCCCGGCGAAGGACCAGCCCTTCTATCACCTACTCGCCGAAAATGCCGAGGCCGAGTATATCGCCTATGTTTCCGAGCAAAACCTCGTGCCGGACACGTCGCGAGACCCGGTTCGCCACCCCCAGGTCCAGGAAATCTTTCGCCGCGGCCGCGACGGAGCGTATCGGATGAAGGCGGCGGCGTTCAACTGAAGCACCCCTTCGAGGCTCACTGCTTCGGTGCGGCCGGGGCAGGCGTCGGAGCGGCGGCGGCCGATCCTCCCTGGAGCTTCGAGCGAAGTTCGTCGCTGCGCTTCTGGAGCTCCTCTTGCAGCTTTTTCTGCTGTTCCTCCAAGACCTTCGGATCGAGCGGCGCGCCATCGAAGGCCTTGCCGAAGCCCGCCAACGGAACTTGGAAGGTAACCTCGTTGCCGACCTGATTCTTGAACTTCACATTGAGGGTCGTGCCCTTCTTCATCGTGGTGATGAAGGCGTCATTCGTCGTGCCTTCGGCGAAGCAGCCATTCGGCAAGCAGATCGCGAACTTGCCGTCAGCCGACGGGCCCTGATCGACGGAGAATTTGATGCCGGGCGCCAAAAGCAGCCCGAGCGGCAAGATGAAGCGGGAAATCTTCTCCGGTTTGCCCTTGACGTCGTACATGGCGACGGCGAGCACCGGTTGACCCTGGTCGGAGACGAAATCGCGGGTGGTGTAGCAGATTTCGACATTGCTGGCCGGGTCCTTGCCGCAAACCTTCACCCAATCCGGCTGCGAAGGCTCAGGCTTGAGCTGCACGATCCCGGACTCGGGCGTGCCAGCGGCTGCCGGCGCGCCCGGAGCAGCAGGAGCAGGTGCGCCCGGAGCAGCGGGGGCAGGAGCCGCCGGAGCCACGACCGGGGGTTTCGCCTGGGCCGCGACCGGGGGCTTCGCCGGAGGCTTCGGCTGAGCCGAAGCCGGCGCCGTCAGCGCCAAGGCGGCGATCCCTGCACCGCAGAGCGCGCTCGACAGGCGCCAGTGACCAAAGGCAAGAAACGGCATGTGAACCTCTCTGGCGACGCGTCCGCTCGCCGCGGGCGCAAGATCACCGTGATGATGGGAAACTCTTGCGCGCACGACCCGATGCCCCGCCCGCATTGGCTTCGAATGCGGCGCTAGCATGACGCGGGAAACTGATTAGCGCTTTCGTCCGGCTTTTTCCAGCCCCGCCTATCATGCTCGCGCGAGGGCCATGGACAGCTACTCCGCGCGGCTATCATTGCGACTGGTTTCGCTGAGACTGCCGACCCCGCTATGGTATTCGACCTCGGATGACTACGATTCGACAAAGCGGCCTCTTGCATCGCCGCGGCTTCACGCTCGGCTTGGCCTCGGCGGCGGCCGGTGCGGCGTCAGGCCTCGCGGGCGGGACGGCCGCCGAGATCTCCGCCTCCGGACAGGCGATGGCGATGCATGGCCTGCCTGCCCTTCCCGACGGGTTCGCGCATTTCCCTTATGCCGATCCGGCGGCGCGGCGCGGCGGGCGCGTCGTCTTAGGCCAACAAGGAACGTTCGATAGCCTCAACCCGTTGATTGTAAAGGGAAATGCTCCAGACGCCGTGACGCGCTTCGTGCTGCAGACCTTGATGATGCGCTCGCTCGACGAGCCTTTTACCCTCTACGGGTCGTTGGCCCACAGCGTCGATTTGACCTCCGATCGCTCGCATCTGACCTTCCACCTCGCCGAGAACGCCTATTTCGCCGACAAGGCGCCGGTAACGGCGGATGACGTGGCCTTCAGCTTCGAGCTGCTGAAGGCTCAGGCCAAGCCCTTCTTCCGGGCGGTGGCGGCCGAGGTGCGCTCGGTCACGGTGATCGATGCCAAGACCGTCGGCTTCGACCTCTCGGGCACAGTCAATCGCGAAGCGCCGTTGAACCTCGCGCTGATGCATGTCCTGCCTCGCCATGCGACCGACGAGGCGAGCTTCTCGAACACGACGCTCAAAGGCCAGCTCGGCTCCGGGCCGTATCGCGTCGCGGAGGTGCGCCCCGGCGTGACCATCGTGTTGACCAGAAACCCAAATTTTTGGGCGAGGGACCTGCCGCAGCTCTCGGGCCTCTACAATTTCGACGAGATTCGCTACGAGTTCTATCGCGACGCGAACAGCCTGTTCGAGGCCTTCAAGTCCGGGTCGGTCGATCTGCGCCTCGAGAACGAGCCGGCGCGCTGGGTGCAAGGCTATGACTTTCCGGCGGCCCGCGACGGCAGGCTCGTCAGGGAAACCATCCCGATCCGCGTGCCGGCCGGCATGAACGGTCTCGCCTTCAACACGCGCCGCGACATCTTCTCCGACACCCGGGCGCGGCAGGCGCTCACACTCCTTTTGGACTTCCGATGGGTGAATGCCAATCTGTTCTTCGGCGCCTATCGCCGCACGGCGGGTTTCTTCGACGATTCCGAGCTGTCCTCGATCGGTCGCCCGGCCTCGGCCGGCGAAATGGCCCTGCTCTCCCCTTATCGCGACGAGATCCCCACCGATGTGCTCGACGGCACGTGGCGCCCGGCCTCCACGGATGGTTCCGGGCGCGATCGCGGCGTCGAGCAGCAGGCGATATCGCTGCTCGACGCCGCCGGCTGGACCGCGCCGGCCGGGCACATGACATCCTCGAGAACCGGAAAGCCGCTCGAATTCGAGATCATGGCGACCTCGCCCTCCCAGGAGCGGTTGGCGCTGACCTACGCCTCATCGCTCGCCCGCATCGGGGTCACGGCACGCGTGCGGCGCGTGGACGAGGTGCAATTCTGGCGGCGCATGCAGCATTTCGACTTCGACATGGTGCAGTACAATTGGGCGGGAAGCCCTTCGCCCGGCAACGAGCTGCCCAACCGCTGGTCTTCGGCCGCCGCGGAACGCGAGGGATCGCTCAACTACCCCGCCGTCAGGTCGAAGGCCGTGAATGCAACCCTCGAGGCTTTGCTTGCCTCGGCTTCGCTCGAAGACTTCACCGACGCGGTGCGCGCCCTCGACCGTGCGCTCATCGCCGGCTGCTACGTCGTGCCGCTCTATCATGCACCCGATCTGTGGCTTGCCCGCGCAGCCACCCTGAAACATCCGGCCTATGTCCCGCTCTTCGGATTTTCGCTCGAAGCCATGTGGAGGAGCGAGTGAGGGGGAATGAACGAGCCGATAGGGGCGGCCGGGTCGGTAATCGTTAAGCCGCCCTCTTGCGTTCCGCCACGCGCACGAGATCGCGAAGCAGCCGGTTGACCTGCTTGAGCCGCCTGTCGCTTTCCTGATATTCGCCGAGGAAGACGATGCGCATGTCGGGACGTACCTTCGCGAAGGAGCCGCGCTCCGCGATATAGGAGATGAGCCCCTCGGGATTGGGCGCCTCGTTGTTGCGGAAGGCGACGATGATCCCTTTCGGACCGGCCTCGACCTTCTCGACATTGGCGCGCCGGCACAAGGCCTTGATGGCGATCACGTCGAGCAGCTGGTCGACCTCCGGCGGCAGCGGCCCGAACCGGTCGCGCAGGTCGGCGCGGGCGGCGCTCACATCCTCGTCCGTGGCGAGCATCGACAGATCGCGGTAGAGCGCGAGCCTCGCATCGAGGTCGGCGATGTAGCTCTCCGGGATCATCACCGGCGTGCCGACCTGAATGGTCGGCGACCATACGTCCTCATGCACCTCGGCGGTGCCCGCCTTCAGCCCCGCGACCGCCTCCTCCAGCATATGCTGATAGAGCTCGTAGCCGACCTCCTTGATGTGGCCGGACTGCTCCTCGCCGAGAAGATTGCCGGCGCCTCTGATGTCGAGATCATGGCTCGCCAATTGGAAGCCGGCGCCCAACGTGTCGAGCGATTGCAGCACCTTGAGCCGCTTCTCGGCGCTCGCCGTGAGCTTGCGCCTGGGCGGTACCGTGAACAGGGCGAAGGCGCGCGTCTTCGAGCGCCCGACGCGGCCGCGCAGCTGGTAGAGCTGGGCAAGCCCGAATTGGTGGGCGCGGTGCACCACAAGCGTGTTGGCGCGCGGAATATCGAGCCCCGACTCGACGATCGCGGTCGACAAGAGGAGATCGAACTTGCCGTCGTAGAAGCCGCTCATCACGTCTTCGAGCTGGCCAGCCGGCATTTGCCCATGCGCGACGGCGACCTTCAGCTCGGGCACCTGCTCGTCGAGAAAGGTTCGAACCTCGCCGAGATCCTCGATGCGCGGGCAGACATAGAAGCTCTGCCCGCCGCGATAGCGCTCCCGCAACAGGGCTTCGCGGATGGTCAACGGATCGAAGGGGGAGACGAAGCTCCTGACCGCCAAGCGGTCGATCGGCGGCGTCGCGATCATCGAGAGCTCGCGCACTCCGGTGAGCGCCAGCTGCAAGGTGCGCGGGATCGGCGTCGCCGAAAGGGTGAGCACATGCACCTCGGCGCGCAATTCCTTCAGCCGCTCCTTATGGGCGACCCCGAAATGCTGCTCCTCGTCGATGACCACGAGGCCGAGCCGCTTGAAACGCGTCGATTTCGAGAGCAGGGCATGCGTGCCGATGACGATATCCACCGTCCCGTCGGCGACGCCCAGCTTCACCGCCTTCAGCGCGGCCGAGCCCACGAAGCGCGAAGCCTGCGCGATCTTGAGCGGCAGGCCGGCGAAGCGCTCCTTGAAGGTGGTGAAGTGCTGGCGTGCCAAGAGCGTCGTCGGCACCACGACGGCGACCTGTTGCCCCGCCATCGCGACGGCGAAGGCGGCGCGCAGCGCCACCTCGGTCTTGCCGAAGCCGACATCGCCGCAGATGAGGCGATCCATCGGCTTTCCGGAAGCGAGATCCTCGGTGACCGCATCGATGGCCGCGAGCTGGTCCTCGGTCTCCTGATAGGGGAAGCGCGCCTCGAACTCTGAGACGAGACCTTCGGGCGGCACGATTATGGGCGCCTCCTTCATGGCGCGGGCGGCGGCAATCTCGATCAGCTTGCCGGCCATCTCGCGGATGCGCTGCTTGAGGCGCGCTTTGCGCGACTGCCAGGCGACGCCGCCCAGTCTGTCGAGCTGTGCCTCGGTGTCCTCCGAGCCGTAGCGCGACAAGAGCTCGATGTTTTCGACCGGCAGGAACAGCTTGTCGCCGCCGGCATAGTGCAGTTCGAGGCAATCATGCGGGGCGCCGGCGGCTTCGATGGTGGTCAAGCCGACGAAGCGGCCGATGCCATGGTCGACATGCACGACGAGATCGCCCGCGGAGAGCGCCGCCGCCTCGGTGATGACGTCCTTGCCCTTTTTGGCGCGGCGCGTGGCGCGAACCAGGCGGTCGCCGAGGATATCCTGCTCGCCGATTACGGCGAGCGCGCTCGTCTCGAACCCCTCCTCCAGGCCCCAGACGCCGATGCCGATCTCGCCATGCCCGAGCGCCATCGCCTGATCGATATCGGCGACCTTGCGCAATCCCGTAAGGCCATGATCGGAGAGGATGGCTTCGAGCCGCTCGCGGGACCCTTCGGTCCAGGCGGCGATCAGGACGTTGCGGCCATCGGCGCGCAGCCTTCTCGCATGCGCGATGACGGCGTCGAAGACGTTGGCGGAGGGGTCGGCCCGCTCCGGCGCGAAGCTGCGGCCCTTGCGCGCCTGCGCATCGAAGACGCCGGAGGCCTCGCCGCCCGCTTCCGCGAAAGGAGACACGGCGAGGGTGCCGAGCCCTTCCAGCCTGTCGCGAAACTCCTCCTCCGTCAGATACAGCGCATCCGGCGGCAGCGGGCGATAAGGCGCCCCGCCCGCCGCCTTGGCCTCGAGCGCCGAGGCGCGGGCGCGCTGATAATCGATGATTTGCGTCGAGCGCTCATGGGCGGCCTCGCCGGCCAGACGATCGACGACGACCGGCGCGCCGCCCGCATAGTCGAAGACCGTGTCGAGCCTTTCGTGGAACAGGGGCAGCCAATGCTCGAGGCCCGGATAGCGCCGTCCTTCGCTGATCGCCTCATAGAGCGCGTCATCGGGGCCGGGAGCCCCGAAGCGCGTGACATAGGCGGTGCGGAAACGCTTGATGCTCTCTGTCGTGAGCCTGATCTCGCTCAAGGGCACGAGGTCGATCGAGCGCAGCTGTCCTGTCGAACGCTGGGTTTCGGCGTCGAAAGATCGGATCGATTCGAGCGTCTCGCCGAAGAAATCGAGGCGAACGGGTTCCGCATGCGTCGAAGGCCAAAGATCGAGGATGCCGCCGCGTACCGCGTAGTCGCCGACGTCCCGCACGATGCCGGCCCGCAGATAACCGTTGGTCTCGAGCCAATTGGCGAGCCCATTCAAGTCGAGCGCATTGCCGGGCCTCGCCGAGAAGCTGTCGGCGGCGATCTTGGCGCGGGTCGGCACGCGCTGCAGGATCGCGTTCACGGTGGTGAGCAGGACGCGCGGCCGGTCCGGCGTCGGCTTCACCGTCGACAGGCGCGCCAGCGCGATCATGCGCTCGGCCGCGATTGCCGCATTGGGCGAGACCCGGTCATAGGGCTGGCAATCCCAGGCCGGCAGCACCACCACCTCGATGTTCGGGGCGACGAAGCCCAGCGCCTCGGCGAGGCGCTGGCTGCGCTGTCCGTCGCGCGCCACATGGACGAGCGTCACGGCCCGCGCCTGGGCGGCATTCGAGAGATGCTGCGCCACGGTCGCGAGGGCGAGCGCGTCGAAACCGTCCGGCGCGTTGGCGAGACGAAGATGGTTCCCCCGCGTCAGCGCCTCGGCGACGCCCGTCGCCACGGCCGGAAGATCGCGCCGATCAGAGGGCGCGCCCGGCGTCGAGGGCTTGGCCTTGACAGCTGTTACGGCAGAGGTTGTCAGGTCGGACATCTTCAAGGTCGGACATCTTCAAGGTCAGACATGGAGCGGATGGGCGTGGTCGTGGAATTGCTTCAACTTACGGAAAAGGGGCGTGTCGTGCTCAGCCGGCACAGCCGCTTGGCCGATGAGCCATGCGAAGACATCCTGGTCGGGGAGCTCCATCAGTGCCTCGAAGCACCCGAGCTCGGCGTCGTCGAGCGTCTCGAGCGACGCATCGGCGAACGCCCCGAGCAGCAGGTCCATCTCGCGGATGCCGCGATGCCAAGCGCGAAAACGCAAACGCCGCCGGCGAATCTCGGTGTCGGAAAGCATGAAATCCAGGTTCTGTCGCGTTCGGGCCGCCGCGCCTCGCGCCGCTCCGGCCGGCCCTATATAGCGCTCGCCGCGACCTGCGTCATCATCGGCATGAAGGCGCAGGGCAGGAACGCGCCCGCATGAGACCTTCCCTCCTCGATCCGCTATTCTCTCCCGTCGAGACGCTGTCCGGCGTCGGTGGCAAGTTCGCTTCGATGCTGTCGAGGCTCGTCGCGGACGAGGCGGGTGCGCGGGCGCGCATCGTCGATCTCGTGTTTCATCTGCCGAGCTTCGCGCTCGACCGGCGCTCGCGGCCGAAGCTCGCGCAGGCGACAATCGGCGAGATCGCGACCGTCGAGGTCACCGTCACCGCGCATCGAGCGGCGCCTCCCAACCGCCCCCGCGCGCCTCATAAGATCATATGCGACGACGAGACGGGCGACGTGACGCTCGTCTTCTTCCACGGCGTCGGCAAGACGATGCAGCAGCGCTATCCCGTCGGGACGAAGCTGATCGTCTCCGGCCTTGTCGACCAGTATGACGGGATGCGCCAAATCGTGCATCCGGACCATGTCGCTCCGGCCGAGCGAGCCGACGCCGTCCCTGCGGTCGAGCCGGTCTATCGCCTGACCGAGGGCCTGCATCCCGGATTGCTGAGGCGGCTGATCGGCCAGTCGATCAAACGCCTGCCGCAATTGCCGGAATGGCAAGACGCGGCCTTCCGGGAGCGATCTCGCTTTCCCGAGTTCGCCGCCGCCTTGCGCATGCTGCACCAGCCGGCGGAACCGACCGACATCGATCCCTCTTCGCCGGCGAGGCGCCGTCTCGCCTATGACGAGCTTCTGGCGTCGCAACTGGCGCTGGCGCTGGTGCGGGCCCATCTGCGCCGGGCGCCTGGCCGCTCGACCCATGGCGACCGGCGCATCGTCGGCGCCATCCTCGATCGATTGCCCTTCAAGCCGACAGCCTCGCAAAGCCGGGCGCTCGCCGAGATCGCCGCCGATATGGCCGCGCCGCAACGCATGCTGCGCCTGCTGCAAGGCGATGTCGGCTCGGGAAAGACCCTTGTCGCTCTGCTCGCCATGGCGACCGCGGTCGAGGCCGGCCGTCAGGCCGCCCTGATGGCGCCGACCGAGATTCTCGCGCGCCAGCATGAGGAGCGCCTGCGCCAGTTCACGCAAGGCTTGGGGCTGCGCATCGCGACGCTCACCGGGCGCGATGCCGCAGGCCCGCGGGCACGGCTGTTGCGGTCGCTCGCGGCGGGCGAGATCGACATTCTGGTCGGAACGCATGCGGTCTTCCAGGAAACGGTCGGGTTCGCCGACCTCGCCCTCGTCGTGGTCGACGAGCAGCATCGCTTCGGCGTGCATCAGCGTCTCGCCTTGCAGGCGAAGGGAGCCGGCGTCGACGTGCTGGTGATGACCGCGACGCCCATTCCGCGCACCTTGTTGCTGGCGAGCTTCGGCGACATGGACGTGTCCTCCCTCACCGAGAAGCCGGCCGGCCGGCAACCCATCGACACGCGCGTCCTCGGCGTCGAACGTATGGGGGAAGTGACCGAGGGGTTGAGCCGGGCGCTCGCCTCGGGAGCCCAAGCCTATTGGGTCTGCCCGCTGGTCGATGAATCCGAAGCGCTCGACGTTGCGGCCGCGAAGGAACGCTTCGCGGAGCTGAAAGCCCTGTTCGGCGACCAGGTGGACCTGCTGCACGGCCGCATGCGGCCGCAAGAGAAGGACGCCGCGATGGCTCGCTTTTCCGCGGGCGAGACGAAGCTCCTGGTCGCGACGACCGTGGTCGAGGTCGGCGTCGATGTGCGCGGCGCGACCATCATGGTGATCGAGCATGCCGAGCGCTTCGGCCTGGCGCAGCTGCATCAGTTGCGCGGACGGATCGGGCGCGGCGCCGAGCGGTCGAGCTGCATCCTCATCTATCGAGGCCCCTTATCCGAGGCGGCCAAGGCGCGTCTCGCCATCATGCGCGACACCCAGGACGGCTTCCGCATCGCCGAGGAAGATCTGCGGCTCAGGGGGCCGGGCGAGGTGCTCGGCACGCGCCAATCCGGCATGGCGAATTTCCGCATCGCCGATCCGGGCCTCGACGGCGACCTGCTGGAATCCGCCCGCGCCGACGCCAAGCTCATCCTCGCCACCGATCCCGGCCTCGCCTCGCCTCGCGGCGAGGCGCTGCGTACGCTGCTTTATCTGTTCGAGCGGGACGCCGCGGTCAGGCTGATCCGCGCCGGGTGAAGCTCATTCTTGCCGCATTTTCTGCGGCGAAGCGGAGATCACCCCCGCCTTCGCGGGGGCATGCTTCGCCGGAAAATGCTTCTAGCGCGTCACCGCCCGCACGATCGCTTCGGCCAAGAGCTCCGACATGCAGTGGGGATGGGGCCCACCGCTCTTCATGGCCGCCAGATCGAGATACTGCATGGCGGCGTAGCGGCGGAACAGATCGACCCTCGCCTCGTCGGAAGCCGCGCCGATGGCGCCGACCATCTTGCCGTAGAGCGGCTCGTGCCGGACATGCGGCAGATAGGGAGGATCGATGAACACGAAATCCACGTCATGGGCCCTCGCCCAACGCGCGGCGCGGATCAGGACGCCGCCGACTTCCCCAGGGTCGGAGGAAGCGAGCGCGTCGGGAGTGCCGACCTGCCATAAGATGAGATCGGGCTGCATCTCGGCCACTTCGCTGCGCAGGAGATCGAAATCCTCCCCGGCGATGCGCGAGCCGTGCCAGCCGTCGAGAAGGTCGAAGGCGACGCCCGGGAGCCGCTGCATGAGCGCCTGGAGAAGGTGGGAGTGGCGTCTCTCGATCACCTCCGGCCCTTCGATGGCCGGCCCCACCACGAGAATGCGGATCGGGCGCTTGAGGTCGATCAGGCGCTCCGTGCGCTTCAGATCGGTCGGGAAGCGCAGATAGGGATCTGGCACGCGGCAGGCCGCCGCGACACCGGCCGCCGCCGGCGCCGCGATCAGGCACGCTAGCGCCAGAGCCGTCAGGAGGCTCGCGCCGCGGGCAACTCGGCCGGCGTGGCGGCCTTCTTGGTCGGTCCCGTCTTCTGCCATTCCAACACCCAGGCTAGCCCTATTTGCAGGGCAAGACCAAAGGAAATCAAGAAGATATCGAAAGCCATATCGTGGCCATAGAGGATTCTCAGGCCCTGCCCGACCATGCTCAGCACCACGCCGAGCGAGAAGACCGGGAGCGAATGCTGGCCCATCCAGATGAGAGGCTGGAAGGGCGCGCGGTCCCTGATCCATTCGCTGATCGGCAGCCGGCTGACGAGATAGACGAGCGCGCCGAAATGCAGAAGGCGCGGCAGCGAGAGGTTGGTCTTGTCCTGGTCCCATAGGAAGCGCGGCAGCGGGGAGAGATCGTAACCGCCGACGAAACCGCCATGGACCAGCACGAATGAAAGGATGAGGTAGAGGCCGCTGGCCGCGATCAGCATGCGACTATCGGCCACACGCCGGCGGCCGGCCATGAACGCGCCGCAGCAGAGCCCGAGCGTGAACAGGAACTGCCAGGCGAGCGGGTTGAAGAACCAGGCATCGGGGGCAGGGTAGCTCGGCAAGGTCAGGTGCAGGAACTGCGTCAGAAGATAGAGCCCACCCGAAGCGGAGAGCGCCAGGCGCATGTCATGGCGCACCAGCCCGATCAGCGCCGGGGCCATCAGCAGGAGCACGATATAGAGCGGCAGAATGTTGAGGCTGCTCGGCTGGAACCCGAGCGTGGCGATGCCGACCAGCGCGGGCAGCGGATCCCTCGTGACCACGTCGAACTGCATCATCTCGAGGATACGCGGATCCTGAGTCGCAAGGCTCGTATAGGCGATGATGGCGCCGCAGAAGACGAGCACCACGATATGGGCGGAGTAGAGCGTGAAGGCCCGCAGCCCGATCTTCAGCGTCTGGTGGCCGCGTTGGCCCTCGCCGAAATGCCTCAGATACGCGAAAGCCGCAGCGACGCCCGCCAGGAAGACGAAGATCTCGGCGGCATCCGAGAAGCCGAAATTCCTCGGCGTCAGACCAGCGACGAAGCTGCCCGGAATATGGTCGACGAAGATCGTCGCCAGGGCGACGCCCCGCCAAAAATCGACGCTGACGACGCGGTTTGGCCGGAACGCCACCATATCTGCCTCTCCAGCCGCTTAAACGCTGTGAGCCCCGCAAGGTTCCAAGGCCCGAACGCTTGCGGCCGACTCGCATCGCCTCGAAACGTATTCGCTCGCTGAATGCGGCGAGCGTTTGGCGGCGGCAGGTGATGCCCAAGGATCGACGCCTAAGCCGCCCCTCCCGGCTGAAAGGCCGATGCCGCAGGGAATGCGTCGAGAGGTGTTCGGGCTCGAGGAGGGAGATGCGGTGTTGTCCTTCCCGGACAATCTCTGCCTGGCGGGCTATGAGCACCTTGAGGCATATTTGCAGCTGTTCCTTCGCAAAGCGAAGCGCCGCGCCGAGATGGAGCAATCGGCAAGGCGGCCTGGACCTGTCCCGGCCCATCTTTCCCCTTTCGTCAATAAGGAACTCGACAAGGCCGCATCGGCTGGCATCAAAGACGATGACGAGGCCGCCCACCGAGGCGCGCCCCAAAAAACAGGAAAGCCCCGGCGAGTGACCGGGGCTATGTCGGGATGCGACCTGTGCTTCTCTGGTATGTAAACATCCGCTGTAGAGCTGAGTCCACACCGCGGCACGTTTCGCATGTAATGTTTTGCCCGCGAGGGAACAAGGCCAGCGGCCAGGACAAATTCGAATTAGGACACCCGCCATCTTAAAACTAGGACACTGACGGGCAACCTAGAACAGCACCCGGCAGCGGCCGAACGCGCCCATTCAGCTTGGGTTCAGCCGAATTCACCTAGCGCGGCACCCAAACAGGGAGATCCAATGCCGATCGGGCGTCCGGGTCGCGGCCTGCGCCGCGTGGCAGTCGCGTTGTGTGCGCTTTTTGCGGGCGCTTTTCTGCGCCCGAGCGGGCTGAACGCCGCATCGGACCCGGTTTTGCCTTTGAAGCCCGCGAGCCTGAGCTGCGCTCCGGGTTCCCCAAGCGGAGCTTTCATGCGCCTTGGCCGCATCGGCCACAGACTGGAGAAGCTCGAGCCCATCCGCATCCTGGCGATCGGATCGTCATCGACGCAAGGCGTCGGCGCATCGACGCCCGCGCACGCCTATCCCGCGCTGCTCGAGGCCGATCTCAGGGCGCGCTGGCCGAAACTCCAGGTTTCCGTGATGAATGCGGGCATTGGAGGCGAGACGGTCGGCGCCACGCTCGACCGCCTCGAGCGCTTGCTCGCGACGCAAGGTTTCGATCTCGTCATCTGGCAGCTCGGCACCAATGACGCGGTCCGCGGCAGCGATGCGGAAGCCTTTCGCAAACTGACGCTGCGGGGCGTCGCCGCGGGGCGCGCGGCAGGCGTCGACCTCATCCTCCTCGATCCGCAATATTTCCCCGGCATCCGCGACCTCTCCGGCTATGAGCGCTTCGTCTCGACCGTGAAGGAAGTGGGCGATGGGGAACATGTTCCCGTGTTCCAGCGCTATGCGATGATGAAGCAATGGAGCGCGCAAGGCGATGCCGAGCTCATCGCGGCGCTCGCGCCCGACCGCTTCCACATGAACGACAAGGGCTATGGTTGCCTCGCCGCGGCACTCACCGCCGAGATCGGGCGCATGACCGAGCCGTCATCGGTCGCCGCTGCGCCGGCTGTCGCCCTCACCGCGACCAAATAGGCGGCGAAAGGCGCTACGCAGCGTCCTTCGAGGCCTCGACGGCGGCCGCAACCGCGACCTCCTCGACGGCTTCCTCCAGCGCGGCATCGAGCTTCGACCTATGCTCGCCCGGCTGGATCAGGCCGGCTGACATGACGAGCTTTGCGCCTTCATCGACGGGGATCGGCAGCTCGATCACATCCTTCTTCGGCAGGTAGAAGTAGAAGCCGGTGGTCGGGTTCGGCGTGCAAGGCAGGAAGACGCTGACATGATCTCCCTCCGGGAGACGCTCGGCGACCCGGCCCCCCGGCTCCGCGGATATGAACACGATCGACCACATGCCCTTGGCGGGAAACTCGACGAGCCCCACCTTGCGGAAGCTCGTGCCGGACTGGGAAAAGATGGTCTCGAAAATCTGCTTGAAGGTCTTGTAGACGCCGCGCACCAGCGGCATGCGTCCGAGCACCACCTCGCCGAGCCTGAGAAG
>JBIOEJ010000128.1:0-16555 GCA_044445965.1 Hyphomicrobiales bacterium | reverse complement strand
CGGGTCTCGATGTGTCACTGCCTCGAATGTCAGCGTCGGACCGGAAGCGCCTTCGGTGTTCAAGCGTGGTATTCGAGAGACCAAGTCCAGCCCGCCGAGGGCACCGTCAAGCGTTATGCACGTGTCGCGGAAAGCGGCAGGACAGTCAATTTCGGCTTCTGCCCGGAGTGCGGAGGAACAGTGTTCTGTGAAGCTGAGCTGCGCCCTGGCCTGATCGCCGTGGCCGTCGGCACGTTCGCTGATCCGAGTTTTGAGAAGCCAAGTCTTTCGGGATGGGAGAGAAGGCAGCACCCCTGGACGAAGGCAATAGACGCCCAGAAGATTGAACATTTGGAATGATATCCATGAGTGGTCAGCGACCGCCTGGTGAGCGACCGGATCACGTTTAAATCCTCCATATCCTTGCCGATCGCGATAATCTCGCCGCGAGCTGGAACGAGCTAATGAAGCGCGATCGGCTTTTGTGGAGAGAATTGTCGAGCTGCGCGGCGGCTGACGCAATTCGGCTTGCTGTTGTAATGCGTAGGCGTTGAGCCTCCGCCTTACGAGCTCACGCCAGAGGAAGAAGCGGACGTAGCCGCTTCCATGGCCGAGGCCGCGCGGGGCGAGTTTGCGACGGATGAAGAAGTCCGCGCCATGTGGGCGAAGCATGGCCGGTGAAAGTCCGCTACACTCCCCGCGCCTTCCGGCAGATCACCGCAAGATCGCCTTCATCTCCTCGCGCAAAGCGGGTCCGAGATCGGAGCGGTCGAGGGCATAGACGAGATTGGCGAGGAGGAAGCCGACCTTGGTCCCCGTGTCGTAGATTCTGCCGTCGAAGCGATAGGCAGAGAACGGACGGGACTTCGCCAATGTGACCATGGCGTCGGTGAGCTGGATCTCTCCGCCGGCGCCGCGCGGCTGCGTCTCGAGGATCTTGAAGATCGACGGCTCCAGGATGTAGCGGCCCGAAACCGCGAGGTTCGACGGCGCGGTCCCTTTCGGCGGCTTCTCGACCATCGAGACGACGGGCATGAGGCCTCCCTTTCCCTGCGATCCCACGCCGAGGATGCCGTATTGATGCGTCTCGCTCATCGGCACTTCATAGACGGCGATGATGTTGGAAGGGCTCTTCTCATAGGCTTCGATCATGCCTTTCAGGCAGGGCTCGGCCCCGCGATGCAGCATGTCGGGCAAGAGCACGGCGAAGGGCTCGTCGCCGACGATGTCGCGAGCGCACCAGACCGCATGCCCGAGGCCGAGCGGGGCCTGCTGGCGGGTGAAGCTCGCCTGCCCCGCGCCGGGCAGATCGCGCCGCAACTCCTCGAGCTCCTTCGTCTTGCCGCGCTCGGCAAGAGTCTGCTCGAGCTCGAATGCCTGGTCGAAATGATCCTCGATCACGCCCTTATTGCGCCCGGTGACGAAGATGAAATGCTCGATGCCGGCAGCGCGCGCCTCGTCGACCACATGCTGGATCGCCGGGCGATCGACCACGGTCAGCATTTCCTTGGGGATCGCCTTGGTCGCGGGCAGGAAGCGTGTGCCGAGCCCGGCAACTGGAAATACCGCCTTGCGGATGCGCTTCATGGGACCTCCGTGCTGCGCCGACGCGGTTTTGTCAATTTCGGCGGCGCGGGAAGGTTCCCGGCGTCGGCCAAGCCTTGACGATGGAAGCTTTGACGATAAAGGGCTTCGTAAAGGGATTCTCAGGCATGAGGATCAAGGATCAAGTGCATTATCATCGCCGTCGCCTCTCGGGAGAATAGCGATGTCCATTCTGGTGACCGGAGGCGCCGGCTATATCGGCAGCCATATGGTGCTCGAGCTCGTCGATGCGGGCGAGAAAGTCGTCGTCCTCGACGACCTCTCCACCGGCTTTGCCTGGGCGGTGCCGGCAGGGGCGAGCTTGGTGCGCGGCGATGCGGGCGATCCGGCATTGGTTCTCAGACTCATCGCCGAGCACGGCATCGACTCGATCGCGCATTTCGCGGCGAAGATCGTCGTGCCGGACTCGGTCGCGGATCCGCTCGGCTACTATCTCGCCAACGCGGTGAAATCGCGCAGCTTGTTCGAAGCCGCGGTGCAAAGCGGAGTCGAGCAAGTCATCTTCTCCTCGACCGCCGCCGTCTACGGCAATCCGCGCGAGAACCCGGTCGGCGAGGATGCGCGGCTCGATCCCGTCTCGCCCTATGGGCGATCGAAGCTGATGAGCGAATGGATGCTTCAGGACGCCGGGCGAGCCCATGGGTTGCGCCATGTGGCGCTGCGCTATTTCAATGTCGCCGGCGCCGACCCGAAAGGACGCGCCGGGCAATCGACGCCGCGTGCGACGCATCTCATCAAGGCCGCCGTGCAGACGGCGCTCGGAGAGCGGCCTTTTCTCGAGGTCTTCGGCACGGACTATCCCACCAGGGACGGCTCTTGCCTGCGCGACTACATCCAGGTGACCGATCTCGCGCAAGCCCATATCGCGGCGCTCAAACATCTGCGCGCGGGCGGCGAGAGCCTCACCTTGAACTGCGGCTATGGGCGCGGCTTCTCGGTCCTCGAGGTTGTCGAGGTCGTCAAGCGGGTCTCCGGCGTCGACTTCGAGGTCATGCTCTCGCCGCGCCGCGCCGGCGATCCGGCGGCCATAATCGCCAAGGCGGACCGCATCCGCGCCGCGCTCGACTGGGTCCCAAGATACGACGATCTCGACGAGATCGTCGCCCAGGCGCTCGCTTGGGAAAGGAAGCTCATGGATAAGCGCGCCGCATGAATCTGCGCGCTTATGGCTTTTGTGCTCTCGCTCTCATTGGCCTTACGGCGCTGCCTGGATCGACCGCGACCCCCGCGGCGACCGCGGCCAAAGCCTCCCTGCCGCGAGCAGATAAGGCTCAATCCTTCGCGGCCTACATCGAATCGCTTTGGCCCGATGCGAAGCAGGCGGGCGTATCGCGCGAGACTTTCGACCAAGCCTTTGCCGGCGTGCGTCTCGACCAATCCGTGCTCGACCGCACGAAGAAGCAGGCCGAGTTCGAGCGTTCGATCAGGGACTACCTCGCCTCGATGGTCTCGAGCAGCCAGGTCGATAAGGGGCGTGCGCTCGCCGCGAGATGGGGCGGCGAGCTTGCGGCGATCGAACGTCGCTTCGGCATCGACCGCAATATCGTCGTCGCGCTGTGGGGGCTGGAATCGGGTTACGGGGCCGGAATCGGCGGCAAGGACGTCATATCCTCGCTCGCGAGCCTTGCCTTCATCGGCTTCCGCGATGGCTTGTTCCGCGACGAGCTGATCTTCGCGCTCGTCATCCTCGAGCAGGGCCACATCGGGCGCGCCGAGATGAAGGGCTCATGGGCGGGCGCCATGGGCCAGGCTCAGTTCATGCCGTCGAGCTTCATGAAATATGCGATCGCCTTCGACGGCGGCACCCGCAAGGACATCTGGACGAATACGCCGGACGTGCTCGCCTCGATCGCGAATTTCCTGAAGGGCAATGGCTGGCACGCCGGGCTGCCTTGGGGCTTCGAGGTTGCGCTGCCGCAAGGCTTCGATTACGCGGTTCCGCAAGCGAGCTTCGCCGAGTGGAAGCGGCGCGGCCTTTCCCGCGCCGACGGCCAGGCAATGCCGTCTTCAGGGGAAGGCCTGTTGTTCTTCCCCGTCGGCTGGCGCGGCCCGGTCTTGCTGATCACCGAGAACTTTTTCGTGATCAAGAATTACAACACCTCGGACTCCTACGCGCTCTCCGTCGGCGTCCTTGCCGACCGCATCGGCGGCGCCACAGGCATCCGCGCTCCTTGGCCAGCCGCGATCGACGGGCTCGACCACGGCCAGCGGCTCGAGGCGCAGAGATTGCTGCAAAAGCTCGGGCTTTATGCCGACAAGCTCGATGGACGTCTGGGGCCCGCGTTGCGCGAGGCGGTCCGCCGCTTCCAGGCCAAGAATGGCTTGGTCCCGGACGGTTTTCCGACGCCGGAGGTGCTCGCCAAGCTGCGCGCCGCGCATTGACGCCCTAGCGTGGCGAATTTGAAGTTCCCATCACATGGATGGTAGGGCGTGAAAGCCCATATCCTGCCATGAACCGGCGATAGTGAAGCTTATGCGTCGCTCATTTCGACACGCTGCCATTCTCCTCGCCTTGACCTGCGCGCTCGGCGTTCCGCGTGTGGGCTTCGCCCAGGAATCCTTTCTCGAGAGGTTCATCCGAGCAGGCGCCCCGCCGCCCACGTCGAGACCGAAGCGTCCGGTCAAGCCCACCATTCGGCATCCTTACGCTTCGGCTCCGGTCCAGAGCCGCGTGGTGCGCCGCGCGGCCAGCGGCACCGGCAGAGAGGCGCCCGAAGAGCAAATCAAGACCAAGACCAATCCTTCGACCGCGATCCTCGTGATCGGGGATGCGCTTGGCGATAGGCTGGCGCAAGGCATCGACCAGGAATTCGCCGACAACCCCGACGTCCAGATCGTGCGCAAGACCAAATCGGTGTCGAGCCTGACGCGCCAAGATGTGTTCGACTGGGTCGAAGGCGCCCGCGCCGCCATCGCAGGGCCCCAGCACTACGATGTCGCGGTCGTCATGATCGGCATCAATGATTGGCAGCCGATTCAAAGCGAGGGCGCTGCCCTCGAGGCGGGCTCGGATGCCTGGCGCGAGGCCTATCGCAAGCGCGTCCAAGCGCTGCTCGCCGTGTTCAAGGAAAAAGATTTGCCGGTCGTCTGGGTCGGGTTGCCGGTGATGAGCCAACCGAAATTCTCCCAGCAGCTCGAGAGCCTCAACGGCTTGGTCCGCGACGAGGTGCATGCCAAGGGGCAAACCTTCGTCGATCTGCACGATGCCTTCATCGGTGAAGACGGACGATATACGGACACCGGCCCGGCCCTGAATGGGGCGACGGTCAAGCTGCGTGCCGGCGACGGGGTGAGCTTCACCAAGGCGGGAGCCCTCAAGGCCGCCTATTTCGCGGATATCGAGGTGAAGCGCATCCTCTCGGAAAGGCCGGCGGCGACCCCCGAAACGGTCGTTGCGTCTCCCGCGCAGCCCGGCGCCGGCCCCGTTGCCGCGCCGGGCGGGCCTTCCGTCCCTCCCGGAAGCCCCTCAAAGGGCGAAGTCGAGCGCATGATCGATCAGATGGCGGGATCTCCCCCTGCGCCCGACGCCGTGCCCTTGATCGCCAGATTGCCGGAGCGGCCGATCGTCGGCCCGGTGATCTCGCTGACCGCGCCGGAACTCTCCGCCGGCGGCCTGCTCGTCCCACAGGCGGCGCGCGCCGCGCGGCCGATCGCCGGCTCGTTCCCGTCCGATCCGCTGCGTGCCGCCAAGCCCGGCCGTTCCGACGATTTCAGTTGGCGTCCTTTGCCTTGACGCCCGCCTCTGGTCGCCCATAGCCTCAGCGAATGTTCTTGCTTCGTTCAAGAGCGCATGGCATGGCATCGCTCGTCTTCGCTCATTGAGGAGAATCGCGTGAAGCTCTATTCATTGCCCTTGTCCCCCTATGCCGCCCGCGTCCGCGGCGCCATCTATGCCAAGGGCCTCAATGTCGAGATCGTCTCCCCGCCCGTCGATTGGCGCACTTCGCCCGAATATCGCAAGATCAATCCCTTGGTGCGCATCCCTGTGCTCCTCCTCGACGACGACACGGTGATTCCGGAATCGGGCGTGATCGTCGAATATCTCGAGGACGCCTACCCGGTGCCGTCACTCAGGCCGGACACGGCCGAAGGCCTGGCGCAAGTGCGCCTGATCACCCAGGTCGCCGATCTCTACGTGATGCAGGCGATCATGCCGCTGTTTCGCATGTTCGAAGCGAAGGTGAAGGACCAGGACGCGATCAAGGAGCAGCTCGGCAAGCTCGACGAGGGGCTGACACACCTCGAGGCGATGCTGCTCATGGGCGAATATGCGTTTCCTGGCCAATTGACGACGGCGGATGTCTGGCTGACGCCGGTCCGCTTCACGCTCGACGGGCTGATGGGCTTCGCTAAGCTGCCGAAGCTGCTCGATCGCCACAAGGTGCTCGCGGCCTATGCGGACACCGCCAGGAAGGACGCGGCGCTCGGCCGCGTCTGGGACGAGATGACGGAAGGGCTCGAGGAGTTGATGGTGAAGCGGGCCGCGAGCGTAGCCTAAGCCTCAAGGTCGGGGTTGACCCTTCGCGAAATGGTTCCCGGATGATCCGGGGCCGGCACGTCCCATCGGCACGGCTCATATCTGCGGCCGACATGAGCGCAATCGTCGGCGTCCCGGAATATCTCGCCGTCGAGCGCGAGCTTGGTCCGTGACCCGCAGCTGAAGCAGGATCTCCGCGCCTCGGCCAGCATGGCCGTGCCGCCGGACAAGCCTCAGCGCGGTAAGACGCTCTCGCCCTCGAGGAAAAGATCGATGGAGCGTGCTGCCTGCCGCCCTTCGCGGATCGCCCAGACGACCAGCGATTGGCCGCGCCGCATGTCGCCGCAGGCGAACACCTTGTCGACCGAGGAGCGATAATCGACCACATTCGCCGCGATATTGCCGCGCTGGTCGAGCTTGACGCCGAGCGCGGCCAAAATGCCCTCATGCACGGGCGACACGAACCCCATGGCCAGGAGTACGAGGTCGGCTCGAAGCTCGAATTCCGTCCCCGGCACGGGCTTCATCGCGTTGTCGGCGCGTGCGCAATGCAGTCGCTTGACCGCGCCGTTCTCGCCGGTCAGCTTTTGCGTCATCACCGCGAAATCCCGCTCCGCACCCTCCTCATGGCTCGAGGAGGTGCGCAGCTTCAATGGCCAGTCCGGCCAGGTCAAAAGCTTGTTTTCCTTGTCCGGGGGGCGCGCCATGATCTCGAGCTGCGTCACCGAAAGCGCGCCCTGGCGAACCGAGGTGCCGATGCAGTCGGATCCGGTGTCGCCGCCTCCGATCACGACCACATGCTTGCCCGAGGCCAGGATCGGCTGCTCGTTGGTGATGATCGGCTCGCGCGATACGCGCCGATTCTGCTGGGGCAGGAAATCCATGGCGAAATGGATGCCGCCGAGCTCGCGCCCCGGTATCGGCAGATCGCGCGGCTTTTCGGCCCCGCCCGCAAGCGCAACCGCGTCGTGTTCCGCCAGCAGCTTTGACGCCGCGAGGTCCGAGCCGACGGTTACGCCGCAATGAAAAATGACGCCCTCGGCCGCCATCTGGGCGACGCGCCGCTCGACATGGCGCTTCTCCATCTTGAAGTCGGGGATGCCGTAGCGCAGCAAGCCGCCGGGCTTGGCGTTCTTCTCGTAGACATGCACCTCATGGCCGGCGCGCGCGAGCTGCTGAGCGCAGGCAAGGCCGGCCGGGCCCGATCCCACGACCGCGATCTTCTTGCCGGTGCGCCGCCCCGGAGGCTCCGGGACGATCCAACCTTCCTGCCAGCCACGGTCGGCGATGGCGCATTCGATCGTCTTGATGGTGACGGGCGTATCCTGGATGTTGAGAGTGCAGGAGGCTTCGCAGGGAGCGGGGCAGACGCGGCCGGTGAATTCCGGGAAGTTGTTCGTCGAGTGCAGATTGTCGAGCGCCTCGCGCCACTCGCCATGATAGACGAGGTCGTTCCAGTCCGGGATCTGGTTGTTCACCGGACAACCATTGTGGCAGTAGGGGATGCCGCAATCCATGCAGCGCGCCGCTTGGTCGCGCGTCGCCTCCTCGGAGAGCGGAAGCATGAATTCGCGATAATGCCGGATACGGTCGGAAGCGAGCGCATAGCGCCGCTCGCGCCGGTCGATCTCCAGAAACCCCGTGACCTTGCCCATTCTCTCCTACGCCATCCGTTCCGGGCTCATGCGACCTTGTCCGGCGCGGCTACGCCCCCGCGAGCGCGTAGACGGGCTCGGCGCGCTCGGCGTTCAGCTCGGCCAGCGCCCGCCGATACTCGACCGGCATCACCTTGCGGAATTTCGGCAGATATTCCTCCCAATGATCGAGAATGAGCTTGGCCCGCCCGGAGCCGGTATAGGCCGCGTGCTTGGCGATGAGCTGGTGCAGCCGCTCGCCATCGAAGCGATCCATATCGGCCATGACATCGACCAAGCCATGGCCTTCGAGGTCGCCCCCATGATGGTGCAGGCGCTGCATCATCACCTCTTCCGCCTCGACCGGTTCGAGATCGACCATGGACAGGTTGCAGCGCTTGGCGAACGCCCCGTCCTCGTCGAGCACATAGGCGATGCCGCCCGACATGCCGGCGGCGAAGTTCCGTCCGGTCTGGCCGATGACCACGACGACGCCGCCCGTCATATATTCGCAGCCATGGTCGCCCGTGCCCTCGACGACCGCGATCGCGCCCGAATTGCGCACCGCGAAACGCTCTCCCGCGACGCCGCGGAAATAGCACTCCCCGGCGATCGCGCCATAGAGTACGGTGTTGCCGACAATGATGCTGTCTTCAGGCGTGACGTGCACGGCCTCGCGCGGCGGGTAGACGATGATGCGCCCGCCGGAAAGCCCCTTGCCGACATAGTCGTTCGCCTCGCCTTCGAGCTCGAGCGTCACGCCATGGGCGAGCCAGGCCCCGAAGCTCTGGCCGGCAGTGCCGGTGAGCTTCACATGCACGGTCTCGTCGGGGAGCCCGAGATGGCCGTAGCGCTTGGCGATCTCGCCGGAGAGCATGGCGCCGGCCGCGCGGTTGGTGTTGTTGATCGCGGTTTCGATCAGCACCGGACGGCGCGTCTCGACGGCGATCTTCGTCTTCTCGATCAGCTCCCGGTCGAGCACCTTCGCGAGCTTGTGGTCCTGCCGCTCGGAGCGGTAGATGCCCGTGCCCTCGGGCGGGTTCGGCTTGTGGAACAGGCGAGAGAAGTCGAGCCCCCTCGCCTTCCAATGCTCGACGACCTTGGCTTGGTCGAGCATTTGCATCTGCCCCACCATCTCGTCGAAGCGACGATAGCCGAGCGAGGCCATGATCTCGCGCACCTCCTCGGCGAGGAAGAAGAAGTAGTTGATCACATGCTCGGGCTGGCCGGTGAAGCGCTTGCGCAGCACCGGATCTTGCGTCGCGACGCCGACCGGGCAGGTGTTGAGGTGGCACTTGCGCATCATGATGCAGCCGGCCGCCACCAGCGGGGCGGTGGCGCAACCGAACTCGTCGGCGCCCAGCAGCGCCCCGATCACCACGTCGCGCCCGGTGCGCACGCCGCCATCGACCTGAACCGCGATGCGCGAGCGCAGCCGGTTCATGACCAGCGTCTGATGCGTCTCGGCGAGTCCGATCTCCCAAGGAGAGCCGGCATGCTTGATCGAGGTCAGCGGCGAGGCTCCGGTGCCGCCCTCGAAGCCAGAGATGGTCACATGGTCGGCGCGTGCCTTCGACACGCCGGCCGCTACCGTGCCCACCCCGACCTCGGAGACCAGCTTGACCGAGACATCGGCCGCCGGATTGACGTTCTTCAGGTCGAAGATGAGCTGGGCGAGGTCCTCGATGGAGTAGATGTCGTGATGCGGCGGCGGCGAGATCAAGCCGACGCCTTGCGTCGAATGGCGTACCTTGGCGATCACCGCGTCGACCTTGTGACCCGGCAATTGACCGCCCTCGCCCGGCTTTGCGCCCTGCGCCATCTTGATCTGCATCATGTCGGAATTGACGAGGTATTCGGCGGTGACGCCGAAGCGGCCGGAAGCCACCTGCTTGATGGCCGAGCGCATCGAATCGCCATTGGCGAGCGGCCGGAACCGATCCGTCTCCTCGCCGCCCTCCCCGGTATTCGACTTGCCGCCGATCCTGTTCATGGCGATGGCGAGCGTCGTATGCGCCTCGCGCGAGATCGAGCCGAACGACATCGCCCCCGTCGAGAAGCGCTTGACGATGTCCTTCGCAGGCTCGACCTCGTCGAGTTGGACCGCCGAGCGACCGTCCTCTTCCGCGGTCTTGATGCGGAACAGCCCACGGATCGTCAATAGGTTCTCGGCCTGCTCGTTCAACAACTTGGCGAAGGCGCGGTATTGATCGCGCGCGCCCCCGCGCACCGCGTGCTGCAGCAGCGAGATCGCCTGCGGCGTCCAGGCATGCGCCTCGCCACGCAGCCGGAAGGCGTATTCGCCCCCGACATCGAGCGAGTTGCGATAGACGGGCGCATCGCCGAAGGCGTCGCGATGGCGCCGCACGGTCTCCTCGGCGATCTCGGCAAGGCCGACGCCTTCGATCTGCGTCTTGGTGCCGAAAAAGAAGCGGTCGACGAAGGCCGATGACAGGCCGACCGCATCGAAGATCTGCGCGCCGCAATAGGACTGGTAGGTCGAGATGCCCATCTTGGACATCACCTTCAGCAGCCCCTTGTCGATCGACTTGATGAAGCGCTTGATGATCTCGTATTCGTCAATCTCTTCGGGAAGCTGCTGCTTCATCGCGGTCAGCGTCTCGAAGGCGAGGTACGGGTTGATGGCTTCCGCCCCATAGCCCGCAAGGCAGCAGAAATGAT
Organism: Hyphomicrobiales bacterium; assembly: GCA_044445965.1. Lineage (GTDB taxonomy): Bacteria > Pseudomonadota > Alphaproteobacteria > Rhizobiales > Beijerinckiaceae > GAS188. The sequence goes on along the minus strand of JBIOEJ010000128.1, from coordinate 6,178 downwards.
GGATTTCGCGTGGCTCGCCGGTCTCGACGACGAGCCCGACGGAGGTCCGCAGCCCCTGGCGGATCAGGTGATGGTGCACCGCGGCCGTCGCCAGCAGCGCGGGGATCGGGATACGGTCCGGCCCCACCATGCGGTCGGAGAGGATGACGATGTTGTAGCCGCCATGCACCGCGGCCTCGGCCCGCTCGCAGAGACGCTCGAGCGCCCCATCCATGCCTTCGGCGCCCTGCTCGGCCGCATAGGTGATATCGAGCGTCTTGGTGTCGAAGGCGTCCTCGCGGAAGCCGATGCAGCGAATCTTCTCCAGGTCCTCGTTGGTGAGGATCGGCTGACGCACCTCCAGGCGCTTCTTGCGCGACGTGCCCTCGAGATCGAGGAGGTTCGGCCGCGGCCCGATGAAAGAGACGAGGCTCATCACCAGCTCCTCGCGGATCGGATCGATGGGCGGGTTCGTCACTTGCGCGAAGTTCTGCTTGAAATAGGTGTGCAGGAGCTTCGACTTGTCGGAAAGCGCCGAGATCGGCGTATCCGTGCCCATGGAGCCCACGGCTTCCTGGCCGGTGACGGCCATCGGCGCCATGAGCATCTTCAGGTCTTCCTGGCTGTAGCCGAAGGCCTGCTGCCGATCCAGAAGCGACACATCGGTGCGCGATTCGCGCGACTGCACCGGCGGCAGGTCCTCCAGGACGAGCTGCGAACGCCTCAGCCACTGCCCATAAGGGTGACGCGCGGCGAGATCGGCCTTGACCTCGTCATCCGAGATGATCCGCCCCTTCTCGAGATCGATGAGCAGCATCTTGCCCGGCTGCAACCGCCACTTCTGGACGATGTCGCCCTGCGGGATCGGCAGCACGCCCGCTTCCGAGGCGAGCACGACGAGGCCATCCTTGGTCACGAGGTAGCGGGCCGGGCGAAGCCCGTTGCGATCGAGCGTCGCACCGATCTGGCGCCCATCGGTGAAGGCGATCGAGGCCGGGCCGTCCCATGGCTCCATCAGCGCGGCATGGTATTCGTAGAAGGCCCGCCTGCCTTCATCCATGAGCGGATTGCCGGCCCAGGCCTCCGGGATCAGCATCATCATGGCATGGCTCAGCGAATAGCCGCCGCGCACCAGGAATTCGAGGGCGTTGTCGAAGCAGGCCGTGTCCGACTGGCCCTCATAGGAGATCGGCCAGAGCTTCGAGATGTCGTTGCCGAAGAGGTCCGAGTCGACCGAGGCCTGGCGCGCCGCCATCCAATTGACGTTGCCGCGCAGCGTATTGATCTCGCCGTTATGGGCGACCATCCGGTAGGGATGGGCGAGTTGCCAGCTCGGGAAGGTGTTGGTGGAAAAGCGCTGATGGACGAGCGCGAGCGCGCTCTCGAAGCGCGGATCGTGCAAATCCTGGTAATAGGTGCCGAGCTGGGGGGCGAGCACCATGCCCTTGTAGACGATCGTGCGGCAGGAGATCGAGACGGGGTAGAATCCCTTCCCGCGCAGATTATTGTCCTTCATGTTGTAGACGGTGCCCGAGATCTGCTTGCGCAGGATGTAGAGCCGGCGCTCGAACTCTTCCTCGTCGGCGATGCCCTTGCCGCGCCCGATGAAGGCCTGCAGATGCAGGGGCTCGGTCGGCTTGACGCTCGTGCCGAGATCGCTGTTGTCGACGGGCGGCTCGCGAAAACCGATGAGCGTCTGCCCCTCATAGGCGATCGTCTTCTCGATCACCTGCCGGCAGAGTCTCGCCGCTTCCTCCTCGCGCGGCAGGAAGAAATGGCCAACCGCATATTGCCCGGGTTCAGGCAAAGTGAATCCGAGCTTCGCGCACTCCTCCGCGAAGAAACGGTGCGGGATCTGCACCAGCATGCCGCAACCGTCGCCCGACTTCGGATCGGCGCCGACCGCGCCACGATGGTCGAGATTGAGAAGGATCTGCAAGCCCTTCTCGATGATGTCGTGACGCTTCGTGTTCGACATGTCGGCGATGAAGCCGACGCCGCAGGCATCATGCTCGCGGGCGGGATCGAACAGCCCTTGCGCTTGCGGGCGGCCGTCGGACCAGCCGCCATGGGGCGCAGCTTTGCGAGCACGGGTCCGCAACGTCGCGCCCATCCGCTCGCTCGCCGCAACCTTCATCGCGTCCATTGCCCGGCCCTTTCCGCCTGTGCTTGACCGTCCAGCCGCCAACCCTCAGACATGCCTCGCAAGTCAGTGCCCAAAAAAAGGTCAGCCTTGCTGCCTTATCTGCGACAATGCCAAACTTGAGGGCGATGTTCAATAGAACAATTCGAACGAGGCGACATCGATGAATTTCCGAAGCGACAACACGGCCGGCGCGAGCGAGAAGGTGCTCGCCGCTTTGATCGCCGCCAATGGCGGCGTCAAGGCGGCCTACGGCACCGACGACATGACCTCGCGCGTCGTGACGGCGCTCGGCGAAGTGTTCGAGCGCGACGTCGCCGCCTTCCTGGTTGCGACCGGCACGGCGGCGAACTCGCTTGCGCTTTCCTGCGTGACGCCGCCTTGGGGCGCGGTGCTATGCCATGCGGAGAGCCACATCGCGGTGGACGAGTGCGGCGCCCCGGAATTCTTTTCGGCCGGCGCCAAGATCATCGGGCTGCCGGGCATCGGCTGCAAGCTCGCGCCCGCGACGGTCGCCAGCCAGCTTGCGCGCATGCCGGCCGCTGCCGGGCATAGTTCGCAACCGGCCGCGCTCTCGATCAGCCAGGCGAATGAAGCCGGCATGGTCTACACGCCGGCCGAGATCGCGGCCCTTTCCGAGGTCGCGCGCTCACGGCGGCTCGCCATGCATATGGATGGAGCGCGCTTCGCCAACGCCCTGGTGGCGCTCGGCTGCACGCCAGCCGAGATGACCTGGAAATCGGGCGTCGACATCCTCTCCTTCGGCGCCACCAAGAACGGCTGCTTCGCGGCCGAAGCGGTGATCTTCTTCGACAAGGGCAGGGCCGCCGAGATGGGATTTAGGCGCAAGCGCGCGGGACACACGCTTTCCAAAGGCCGCCTGCTCGCGGCGCAGATGGAAGCCTATCTGCATGAGGGGCATTGGCTCGACCTCGCAAGACACGCCAACCGCGCCGCGGAGCAGTTGGAGCGGGCTCTCTCCTCGCTGCCGGGTGTCAGGATCGGTTGGCCTCGTCAGGCCAATGAGGTCTTTCCCATCATTCCCCAAACCGTCGATGAGCGCTTGCGCGCCGCGAACGCCGCCTATCATCCCTGGTCGCCGAGCTTCCTTCCGCCGAAATCCCGGCCGCGAGCCGGAGAGGCCCTCTACCGCTTCGTGACCTCCTTCCGCACCGGCGCAAGCGAGATCGAGGCGCTTCGCGCGGCCGGGCAGCCGGAACGGGCTGCGCCGCGCCGCATTAAAGTCCGGAAAGGTTGAAGCCAACCTCGATCGGCATGTGCTATCATTGGCGCGGTCGAACAGATCGCCTCCATGTCATCGTCCCATACTCGCCGCAATCGGCGTCGAGAAATGCAATTTGGGCGATGCTGATCGCAAAGGGCTCGATATGAGCAGGACCATCGGTTTTCCTTCAACCAATCTGCCTTCGAGGAGTCTTCGTTCGATGGGGCTCGCGCTCGCGGCGGGCATGGCCATCGCCACGTTGCAGCCGAGCGCCGCGATGGCGCAGTTCTGGGGCTATGGCTCCTGGTATGGCCGAGCGCCCTGGGCTCCGGCGCCGGCCTATCCGCGCGCCTATGACGAGGAACGGCTGAGACCCGGCGAGATCGTCGACCTCTTGCGCGGCTATGGCTGGACCATCCTTTCGCCCCCGACGCTGTCGGGGCCGCGCTATGTGGCCAATGTCCGCACGGCCTTCGGGCAACGGCTCTTCGTGGTGCTCGACGCTTATGACGGAAGGCTCTTGCGCAGCCGCCCTCTCGATGAGCGCCCGGATACGAGCGCGCTCGCGGCCATTCCCGGCGCGGCCGCGCCGCGCACGCCGTTCGAGGAGAGCATTCGCCCCAGCGTGCCGGAGCCAGTTTCGCCTGCGCCGAGGGTGCGGCGCCCGGCTCCGCAAGCCAAGCGCGTGCTGCCGGCCCCCATAGTGAAGAGCGCGCCGCTGGCCCCGCCCGCCGAGAAGGACGGGACGGTGGCCGCCGTCAAGCCGACAGCCGCTCCGCCGGCGGCGAAACTTCCGGTTCCCGCACCTGCGGCCCCGATGGCCAAGGGGACGCCGCCGGAGCCCGGCTCACCGGATGGCGCGTCGGCTCCCGTCGTCCGCCAAGTCTACCCGGCAGGCGAAGGCGCGCCCGCCTCGGCTCCGACCCCTGCCGCTCCGCAATCGGCGGCGGTTGCCGCGCCGGTCGCCCCGTCGTCCCCGCCGGCGAAGCCGCCGCAAAAGGCGGCGCTGCCGCCCGACGCCGGCTACGAATAGGCGATCCGCGCGCAAAAAAGGGCGCTCCCAACCGGAGCGCCCTTTGATTGTCGGCCCCTACCGAAGGCCCGGCTCAATGCGATCGGACCGGGTCTCGTCGTGCCAGTAGCGTGAAGCTCTTGCGGACGATCGAGCGGCCTTCTTGTCAGGCCGCCTTCTTGGCGTCGATCGTCTGGCCGGTGCTCGCGCTGCCGTTGATCGGGATGAGGCGCGGCTTCTTGGCCTCCGGCACCTCGCGCACGAGGTCGATATGCAGGAGTCCGTTCTCGAGGCTCGCGCCCGTCACCTGGACGAAGTCGGCGAGCTGGAACCGGCGCTCGAAGGCGCGTGCCGCGATGCCCTGGTAGACGATCTCGGCCTTCCGACCGCTATCGGTGGCCTTCTTCTCGCCGCGCAACGTGAGGGCATTCTCCTTCACCTCGATCGAGAGGTCGTCGGCCGAAAAACCGGCGGCGGCGACGGTGAGGCGATAGGCATTCTCGCCGACGCGTTCGATGTTGTAGGGTGGATAGCTCTGGGCCTCGCCGCCGGACACCTGATCGAGCATCGAGAAGAGACGGTCGAAACCGATGGTCGAGCGATAGAGGGAGGGAAGATCATACTGGCGCATGGCATATTCTCCTGTAGAAGCAACATGCATTCGTCCGCCGCTGAGGCCGGACTGGTTTGCACCGCCTTTTGGCCGGTGCATTACCTATGTCGGAACGGTGTTTCCTCGATTCAAGTGGCCCTGACGACGAGCTGAGCCGGAAAAATAGACTGCGAGGAGAATGAGATGGCGGGACGCCTGAAGGGCAAGATCGCGGTGGTGACCGCGGCGGGCCAGGGCATCGGGCGGGCAATCGCCCAAGCTTTCGTGCGCGAGGGTGCGACCGTCTACGCCACGGATATCGACGTAGCGAAGCTCGAAGGGATAGCCAGGGCGAAGCGGCGCAAGCTCGATGTGTTGTCGACACGCGCCGTCGAGGCCTTCGCGGCCAAGACCTCCGCTGCCGAGACCGGCGCGATCGACGTGCTGGTCAATGCCGCCGGCTTCGTCCATCACGGCACGATCCTCGATTGCGACGACAAGGCCTGGGATTTCTCCTTCGACCTGAATGTCCGCTCGATGCATCGGCTGATCAAGGCGTTCCTGCCGGGCATGCTGGCCAAAGGCAGCGGCGCCATCGTCAATATCGCATCGGGCGCTTCGTCCATCCGCGGCATCCCGAACCGTTATGTCTATGGGACCACGAAGGCGGCCGTCATCGGGCTGACCAAGGCGGTGGCCGCGGACTTCATCCAGAAGGGCGTGCGCTGCAACGCCATCGCGCCGGGTACCGTGCAATCGCCCTCGCTCGACGATCGGATCGCGGCACTTGCGGCCTCGACCGGCAAATCGCTGGACGAAACGCGCGCCGCCTTCGTGGCGCGCCAGCCCATGGGCCGGCTCGGCGCCGCCGAGGAGGTCGCGGCCGCCGCGGTGTATCTCGCGAGCGATGAGAGCGCCTTCACCACAGGCACCACGCACGTCGTCGAAGGCGGCTTCTCGCTCTAGTTGTGGTGAATTTGAAGTTCCTATCACCTGGATGGCATGCGCGCGGTAGGCACTTCAAATTCGAAAACTACACTAGAAACAATAACTTGCTAGGGCCTGTGGACATTCGTGTCTTGTGAGGAGGGGTGGGGGATTCCCACGCCGCTAAGACTCTCATTCCAGGCTGAACAAGGCGTTCAGCTTTGATTCGCACGGATCTAACGCAAGATCAATGGGAACGTGTTGCTCCCGTGCTCCCAGGTAAAGCGACTGATCCTGGCG
>JBIOEJ010000127.1:0-16709 GCA_044445965.1 Hyphomicrobiales bacterium | reverse complement strand
TGCCATGAAAGCCACTCGCCATAGGCCGAGGGGTCCTTTGAAGCCTCCAGCCAACCCATAAGCCTGGGAGACTAGCGACGCCACGTCTCCAGCCTTTCCGAATGCCGCATCGATCGAATGATTAAAATCGACAACGACCCCGCTGCTATGCTTTCGATTAGCTGGCGTTATCAGCTCCCTCAATTTGAAATATTCTGTTGCCCATAATGTCAGATCATCAATAACGGCGTCCGCAGTTGCCGTATCTGTTGTAATAACGACGATGCCATCCCGATATATATCTAGTTTTCCAATGCTTATTTGCTCATTATTATACATCATTTTGCCAACGCCAAATTTATATCCGTTTTGCATGGCGTCCGACAAATCTTTGGGGATGTCCGCGAAGCTATATCGTTTTGCTACAGCTTCAATGATTCCTGGCGGATAGAAGCCGCCATGCGGCCTCACCTCTTCCAAGGGAAAGAGCTGTAGTGTCTGCCCACTTTCCAAGGCAACGAGGTTCATGCCGCTACCAGTGAGCGGGCGGAGGGTGGCTCTTTAGCCTCAAGGGAGCGTCTTGCTCCAGGAGCATCGGGGCGCTGGCCACCAGAGCCATACTCCTCAAACGCACGACGCGCGCTGACGCCGTTGGCTTGATCGCTGATTGCCGGAATGTCCCTTGAAAGGAACGCGGAAAGGGCCGCATGGGCTTGCTTCGTCATGCGCTTGGCGTCGAAGCTTTGCCGAACGAAGCCGTGCTTTGGGACGTCTCGGATTCTACGGAGCCATTCCTCCCAATCCGGGATGTCGACCCACAGGGGCAAATCAAAAGCTGCGGCGACCTCCAGGAGGGTTTGCAGCGAATGCCTGCCATAGTCCGGGCTTTCGAGGCGCGAGATGACGTTCTGCGGCTTGCCCATACGGCGCCCAAGGTCAGTCTGAGACCAGCCCCTATCCTCTTGCTCCCGCAAGGCGCGGATGAGCATGGCGATACGAGCCCGCACCTGATCCGCGACGAACTCTTCGCGGACCTCCTTGTCGGAGATTTGCTGGATGAAACCCTCACTCCAGGGCAAGCCATAGGGCATCCGTTAGGCTCCTATCTTTGATAGCGCGGAACTTCCATTGAAGGGCCGTTGCGCAAGCGCTCGCCGGCACAAACCGGTTACCTTTCTCAATGGCCCAAAACAGAAAGGTGAACTCGTTGAGTCCAGAATGGTAACCGAGGGGGCGTTGCTGGACGCCATCGGCCTTGAACCTGATCTCAGCGAGACCATCGCAGGCGCCAGAAAGCGCCTTGCAGTAGGTCTCGTGCCATTCCCGAATATCGAGCTGCGCAATGATCCCCAGGCGCGACAGGAATCGAGCCTTGAGCTGCGCTGAGCCCGCCTCATAACAGCTCCTCACATCGTGACGATGCCCCTCAGTCCGATAATATCGGAATCTCCACGAGAATGGCAAGGGAAATATTCCAATTTTGCGCTTGACACATCTAGCGCAAATTTGCGATAATAGGCACCTTCAAGGAAGGGCTTGCTGATCAATGGGTTAGACCGAATCAGCAAGCCCGCTCCGAGAAAACCTCCGATAGTCTAGCCTGGTGAGGACGCCCGATTTACAATCGGGAAACACGGGTCCGAATCCCGTTCGGAGGGCTACAGTGGGACCGAGGTGTTGGAAGTACTCCGGCCCCCGATCACAACCCAGGGATCGGCCCCCCTAAGCATGATCATCCCAGCAACATAGCGGGTGTTGCGCCGGCTTTCTAGAGCCGAGAGGCCAGTTCCACAACTTCGGATTGGCCCCGATGAACAACCTCCCTTTTGACAAGCAAGTCGCCATTATCTCCGCCCTGACTGAGGGCTGTTCAATTCGCTCCGTCGAGCGCCTGGTTGGCGTCCAATCGCGATACCGTCACGCGGCTTGGCCTGCGCGTCGGCGAAGCCTGCGCGCGCTTGCACGACAGCACCATGCATAGCTTGCGCGTGAATCGGATCGAACTCGACGAGGTGTGGAGCTATGTCGGAAAGCGCCAGCGGCGGCGCGTCCCGCAAGAGCCGGCCCATCGTGGCGACCGTTCCAACTTTGGCTTGTTTTGGGGGGCAGTGCGGGGTATCCAGATTCGGAACAGCGATTGATGTTGCTCGATGTCTTGATGGCCTGTCACGCCGGAGGTCGCGGGTTCGAGCCCCGTCACTCGCGCCAGTCTCTTGAAAGACTTAGGCATTGATCTTCATCCGCCGTTAGGCGCGCCGGACCGGCGCGCAAGCTCGGCAAGCATCGCCAACCATCCAGCGCTGGCCGTCTGCACGGAGCGCGATGTTGATCCTGGTCAAATCCTTGCCGCCGCTTTGCCGCATCGATGCTTCGTTTATGAGCGAGGCTGACGAAACATGACTGCATCAGCTCCAGATCGTCCCGGACAAACCAGGCCGAAGAGCGAGATCGAGATTCGCGATGTGCGCATTGCGCCCGTCGGCCTCGGGGGCACCTTGCGAATTCCTCGCGAGGCGCATGCCGTTGTGGCCTTCGCGCATGGCAGCGGTTCCAGCCGGCTCAGTCCTCGCAATATGGCGGTCGCGGACGGATTGAACACGCAAGGGTTCGCGACCCTGCTGTTCGATCTCCTGACTTCGGAAGAGGAAGCCGATCGGGCGAACGTGTTCAACATTGCGCTGCTGGCCGAGCGTCTTGTGGATGCCGTCCATTGGCTTGATCGCGACGCCCGGGCCGGCGGCAGCGCACTCGGTTTGTTTGGCGCGAGCACGGGCGCCGCGGCTGCTCTTGTCGCCGCCTCGAGGCTTGGTGACCGGGTCGGCGCCATCGTCTCCCGGGGCGGTCGTCCGGACCTCGCCGGGGCCGCGCTGGACCAGATTCGCTCACCGACCCTCCTGATCGTCGGCGGAGCGGACCACGGCGTCATCGAACTGAACGAGCAGGCGCTGAGGCGGCTGAAAGGTCCAAAGGCATTGGAGATCGTTCCGGGCGCGAGCCACCTTTTCCCGGAGCCAGGAGCGCTGGAGGCGGTCATCGGCCGTGCCGGGCTTTGGTTTGCCCGCTATCTCGCAGCCGCTCCGCCCGCTGCGGCGCGGAAGGCGAACGAGCGAAGTTGACTGGAGAGGATGCGATGGCTTTCGAGAACCGATTGGATGGCGGACGCAGACTCGCTTGAGCGCTTGCCGGCTAGAGGGATCGACTTTCCGCCAAGTCTCCGATCAGGAGGTTGCCGATGCGCTCGAGGACCACTCTCGCCGTCAACCGACGAGGTGCTTCTCGATCTCGCCGATCGGATGCTTCGTCAGGTCCTTGTCTATTTCGGCAATGATGCGGCCTTTCACATCGGCGTGGAAGGCGTCCCGCAAATCCGCGAGCGTGCGCGGCGGCGCGACGACGACGAGCGCCTTGACCTTGCGCTCGCGCACCAGCTTTTCCATCGCGGCGGCCACGCGTCGGGCGAAGCGGTGTTCCTCGAGATCGTGCCAATCGGTGGTGGCCATGCCGCTGCGGAGATTGGTGCCCGCACGCTTGAATGCGCGCCCCGGACGGTCGGTGCCTTGCTCATGAGTCGGCGGGTTTTCCTCGACGAAAACGCGTTCGGCCTTGAAGTTGGGAAATTTTTCATCGCCGGCATTGCGCAGAAAGAGCGCCTTGCGGCCATCGCCGACGAACACGAAGGCGTCATGGGGGATTTGAAGCTTGCTCATTGTGAACCCTGCATGGTTGTTCGGTGTACCCAGCGCGTTCGGATGTCAACCCGCTGGGCCGAACCCACTGCGTCGGCCGCGGCGGGGTTGACAGGTAAGCGAGCGCCACTACTTATGGCGCGCTCAATGGGTTCGATGCTCGGCATGGTCCACACGGGAGGGATCGCTATGCGGCTGTTGAGCGTGGCAGTGATCGCCCTGTCTCTTCCCCATGGCGCATTAGCCGAGGCGGTGGCCGCGACACGATTGCGGGCTCATCCTTATGTTTATGCCGCCGTGCCGCAGTCAGAGGCGTGGGTTCCCCAAATTCCAGATAGCCTTGCCGTTGATCCACGCAGAGCGCCACCTGAGAGTTACGCTGGCGGAGCTAAAGGTAAAGGCGCTGCGTCGGCCGCGGATGCAACCAAGAGCGCGGCGGGCAAGAGCCCGGGAACGTTCTTCACCTGCACTGCGGCGAACGCCTCTACTCCAGGCTGCTACACTGCTACTCAGCAGGGTCGCGGCAAGTAAGGTCGCGGGTTCGAACCCCGTCACTCGCGCCACCTTTTGCATTCCCGATGCCGGGCCAGACACAAGATAGCCAGAAGCGGGCCGCCGCGGCGCGCGCCGTGACGCTCGTCTCGCCCGGCATGCGGCTCGGCCTCGGAACCGGGTCGACCGCGGCTCACTTCGTCGATCTCCTCGCGGAACGGGTTCGTTCGGGCCTCGATGTCGTCTGCGTTGCGACCTCCGAGGCGACGCGTGCCCAGGCGCAACGTCAGGGCCTGAGGTTGACGACGCTCGACGAGACGCCGCGGCTCGATCTCGCGGTCGACGGGGCGGATGAGATCGACGATGAGCTGCGTCTGATAAAGGGCGGAGGCGGCGCGCTCTTGCATGAGAAGATCGTGGCTCGCGCCTCGGCGCGGATGGTGGTGATCGCCGACCGCTCCAAGCTCGTCCGCCGGCTCGGTGCTTTTCCGCTGCCGATCGAGGTGGTGCCGTTCGGTCTTGCCGCGACGCGGATCGCCATCGAATCCGAGGCGTCGCGCCTCGGGCTCGGCGGCCGCATCGAGCAGCGCATGGATGCAGCCGGGAAGCCGTTCCTCTCCGATAGCGGCCATTTCATCTTCGATGCGGCCTTCGGGTCGATTCCCGACCCGGTTGCGCTTTCCGACCGATTGGGCGATACCCCCGGCGTCGTCGAGCACGGCCTGTTCATCGGGCTCGCGCGAGGCGCGATCATTGCCGGGGGTGACGACCTTACTGTCCTCGGCACGCTCGGCTGATCGGCCGTCTCCGGTCGAGTTGGGCGGCCTTCAAAGGGAGTATCTCGTGGCCAATCGTCATTTTCGTCGTGTCATTGGCGGGCTTTGCCTGATCGGCGCGCTCGTCGCTTGCGAGGCTTCGCAAGGGCAGGCTCAGCAGGCGCCCGCCGCTCCCGCGCAGCCCGCCGCACCGGCGGCGCCGCTTCCCCCGCTTCCGGCATCGCATCTGGCCCTGGCGCGCGAAGTCTTGGCAGCTTCGGGCGTGTTGAGGGGCTTCGACCCGCTCGCCGCCAATATCGCGATGCAGCTCTTGCAAGCCTATACGCAAAAGCGTCCCGCCAACTTCAAGGATTTTGAAGAAATCCTACTCGCCATGAAGCCTGATCTCGACGCGAGGAAAGGCGAGATCATCGCCAAGGCGGCGGATATCTACGCCCGCAATCTCGATGAAGCCTCCCTCAAGGCCGTGCTGGCATTTCTGCAGAGCCCGGTCGGCCTGAAATACACGGCGACCTTGCCGGTGGTGCTCGATCAAATCTCGGCCGCGACCGAGGACTGGACCAAGGAGCTGGCGACCTTCATGGGACAACGGGTGGTCGACGAGATGAAGAAGCGCGGCGTCGATTTGGGCCGCTGAGCGGCCGAGGATGCGGCGACGACCTTCGATGCTGCTTCGCCCATGATCGTGGCCGCGAGCTTGCAAGGCCGCCTCGAGGACAACGCCGTCACGGTTGCGTCACGGCTCGGCGCCGGCGCGGCGCTGCTCGGCGCCGCGCTGCCGGTCGCCATGGCGCTTGCCAACCGTTCGGCTCCCCTGATCGTGGCGCTGGCCGCCGCGACCCTCCTCGCTTCGCTCGTCGCGCGAGCCGGATGGAGCGCAGCCAGCTCGGCATTTTGGGCGTCCCTGCGTTCGTGCCTGGGCTTTGCGGCCTTGGCCTTCCTGGCGCTGAGCATCGCCTCTTACGGCTGGAGCGTGGATCGCGCCCAGACCTTGCGTGCGCTCGGCGAAGGCGTCGTGCCGTTGGTTGCCGGAGCCGTGCTCCTGCGTTTCCTGCCATGCGTCGCGCCGCGCTGGATCGGCGTTGCGGTTGCTATCGGCGTGATCATCGCCGCATCGATCTGCATCGGCGAGCTCAGGTTCGACATGCCGATACGCAATGCCCTGCATCTGCGCGCCAAGGCGTTCGAATATAACCGCCCGGTGCTGGTATTGCTGGTGTTGTTCTGGCCGCTGGCGGGGCTCGCGCTATCATCGCACCCTCGAGCGCTTTCCGGTTCACCGCGGAATATCCGTGACGACAAGGCGCTGGACCGTTCGGGCGGGCTGCGCCAAGCCGCCATGAGCTCGAGGCTCGCGCTTTGGCTCGCGCTCGCCGCGACGACCGCCGCCATCTGGTGCTCGCAGAGCGGAACGGCCATGTTCGCGCAAGCCCTGTCGATACCCGCAGCGCTGTGCGCCGCGCGCTTCCCGCGCGCCTGCCTGCTTGCGACGGCAATCGTCGTCGCCATCGTCTTCCTCTGCGCTTTCGCCTTCGGCGACATTGCCTGGCGGGTGCTGCCCGGCGCCACCTACGAGGCCTTGGCCTGGACCCATGCGGCGGACCGGGTCGAGATCTGGCGCAGCTTCGGCGCCGCCATGCTGGTGCACCCCGTGCTCGGAGCGGGCTTTGGAACCACCGTGACGCTCGGCGATACGGCGATTGCCGGCGAGGTCGCGACCGAGTTTCGGCGGATGCTCTCCGTCGGCCATCCGCATAACGGCTTTCTCCAGATCGGCGTCGAGCTCGGCGTGGTCGGCTGCGCCCTCGCCTTGGCGACCGTCCTCACGCTTCTGTGGAACTGGCGACGCCTCGCAGCCGCGGCGCTCTGGCCTCGCATCGGCTTGCTCACGATGGTCGCCGCGACGATGCTCATCGGGCATGGAGCCTGGCAGGCCTGGTGGATCGCGGTCGTGTTCGCCGGTGCCGGGCTCATTGGCGCCATCGCCGGGAAAAGCGTCGGGCCGGACGCCGGGCAGGAAGAGGCGCTTCGGGCATGACGACCTACGACACGGATCTCTTCGTGATCGGGGCCGGATCGGGCGGCGTGCGCGCCGCGCGCATCGCCGCCGGCCATGGCGCCAGAGTGACGATTGCCGAAGACAGTCGGATCGGCGGCACCTGCGTCATCCGCGGCTGCGTGCCCAAGAAGCTGCTCGTCTATGCAAGCCGTTTCCCGCACGCTTTCGAGGATGCCGTCGGCTTTGGATTCGAGGGAGTGACGCCAGGCTTCTCCTGGGAACGCCTGCGCGACCGGGTCGAAGCGGAGGTGACGCGCCTCTCGGGGCTTTATCGCAAGGGCCTCACCGGGTCGGGCGTCGCCATCCGCGAGGAACGAGCGACGATCGCCTCGCCCCATGAGGTGCAACTCGCCTCCGGGAGGAAGGTGAGCGCCGGCACCATCCTCGTCGCCACGGGTGGCAGGCCCTCGCGACAGACCTCGGTCATGGGCGCCGATCTCGCCATCGTCTCCGACGACATCTTCCATCTGCCGAGCCTGCCGCGAAGATTGATCGTCCTGGGCGCCGGCTACATCGCGCTCGAATTCGCGAGCGTCTTCGCCGGGCTCGGATCGGAGGTCCACCTCGTCCACCGCGGCGACGCCGTGCTGCGCGGCTTCGACGAGGACCTGCGCAAATGCGCCGCCCATGCGCTTGCGGCACGCGGCGTCAAATTCCATTTCGAGCGCCGCTTCGCCAAGATCGAGGCGCTGGCGGGCGGCGGCAGGCGCGCGCATCTCCATAACGGCGAAACGCTCGACGGCGATGTCGTGCTCATCGCCACTGGCCGCGAGCCCAACACGCACGGGCTCGGCCTCGAGAGTGCCGGCGTCGAGCTGGGCGACAAGGACGAGGTCAAGGTCGACGACTTCAGCCGCAGCAGCGCGGCCTCTGTCTACGCCATCGGCGATGTCACCAACCGTCTGCAACTGACGCCGGTTGCGATCCGTGAGGGCCACGCCTTCGCCGACACCGTCTTCGGCGGCAAGCCTTGGAGCGTCGTTCGCGCCAATGTGCCGACGGCCGTGTTCATCACGCCGGAGATCGGCACCGTCGGCCTGACGCAGCAGCAAGCCTGCGAAAGGCATGCGGCGGTCGATGTTTATACGGCCAATTTCCGTCCGATGCTCGCGACCTTGTCCGGCCGGGACGAGAAGATGTTCATGAAGCTTCTGGTCGATGCGGAGACCGACAAGGTGCTCGGTCTGCACATAAACGGGGAGGGCGCGGCCGAGATGGTCCAGCTTGCGGCGGTCGCCATCAAGATGGGCGCGACCAAGGCCGATTTCGACCAGACGGTCGCGCTGCATCCGACCGCGGCCGAAGAGATCGTCACCATGCGCTCGCCGAGCGCGCGGCTGCGGCGCTGACAAGAGCCGCTCTGCCGGTCAACTCGCCGCCTGATAGGCCGCCTCGAATTCGCCAAGCTCCGGTTCGGCGATATCGCTCACCGCCCAGAAGGTAAGCCCGTCCTTGGTCCAATGGCGCAGCCCGTAGCCGCTGACCTCGGCCGCAGGGGGCCCGGTTTCGGTTCCCGGCCATACGAAGAGATTGATCACATGCTTGCGCCGGCTATAGACGACGACCGCGGCGGCGCGCCCGCCGACATAGTCCAGGCGGCCGCCGACCAGCGTGAAACCCTTCAGCGCCAGGTCGGGCACTGGCGGCGTCACGTCGAGCTTGCCCGCGAACCATGGCTTGACGGTATGCTGATCCGTCGATTGCACGTCGAACAGATGTTCGCCGGCGAGCGAGCGCAAATGCCCATCGACCAGGCTCCGCTCGACCTCGCCGCTCGAGCCCGCGCGCATCACGAAGAGCGCCAGGCAGGCTGCCAGCGCGAATGCTCCTCCGGCCCCTGCGAGCGCGCCTTGCGCCCGCAGAATCCAGGCGGTGCGCGGCTTCGGCCGGAGGGAAATGGCGCCGTTGCCGAGGCCAATCCGTGTCGGCTCCTCGGCCGACCCCGGAAGCGCCTGCGCGATCCGCTGCGCCAAGGCGGCCGGCGCCCGCATCCGCAAGCCTGGCGCGCCCAGCCGTTGTCTGAGAGCCATGATTTCGGCGAATTTGGCGGCGCAGTCCGGGCAGCGGGCGATATGCGCTTCGATCTCGCCGGCATGAACGACATCGAGCTCGCCATCGGCCAGCGCATGAACGAGCGGTCTCTTATCGTCGCAGCTCATCTGATCTTCGCCTTATTTTCCAGCTCGAACCAAGCCGCCTGCAGTTCCTCCCTCGCACGGGCGAGCCGAGACATGACGGTGCCGATCGGAACGCCCGTCACCTCGGCGATCTGACGATAGCTCAGATCGTTGAACTCCTTGAGCAGAAGCGCCTCGCGGTAGATGGGCGGCAGGCGGCCGATGAGCTGGCGCAGATGCTTCGCCTCGTCGGCTCGCGCCGCGCTCGTCTCGGGATCGGCTTGCGCATCGCCCCAAAGCGGCTCGAGCGCCTCGGTCTTGCCGGCATCCGTCTCCGGCAGCGGCTCGAAGCGCCGTGGATCGCGCGAGCGCAGCACGTTGCGCAGAATGGTGAAAAGCCATGGCTTGATCGAGCCTCCCGAAAATCCCGAGAAATAGCGCATCGCCCTCAGGAAAGTCTCCTGCGCCGCGTCCTCGGCCTCCGTCGCGTCGCGCGTCAGGTAGCGCGCGAAGGTATAGACCTCGTCGAGCATCGGGAGCGCGAGCGTCCGGAAGCGCTCGGCCTCGCGCTGCTCCGCTTCGGCCATTCCGCGACCCTCCGCCGTCCGAGAAGCCTTCCGCCCGTGACGCGCAAGCACGCCCGGCCGGAACAAGGCATGCGCGATTGCGCTCACTTGACGACAATCTTGCCCTTCATATGCGGGTGAAGCGAGCAGAAATACTCATAGGTGCCAGGCGCCGTGAAAGTGAATGAGAAGCTGTCGCCGGTGTCGAGCGCGTGCGACTTGAATTGGCGCTCGGTAGCGGCGACCGCATGGGGAATATCGTCCTCGTTCGTCCAGGTGACGGTGGTACCGACGGCGATTTCGGCGGCATCGGGAGTGAAGGTGAAGTTATCGATCTTGACCGCCATATCCGCGGCCTCGACCGGTGACGCGCCCATCAAGGCGATGGCGATGAGCGCGGCGCGCGCGCGGGTGAAAGCGGAAGTCATGTTCCTCGAGCCTCGTTCGGATAAAGATTTGGCTTCCGCCGCCCAAGGAGCGAGGGCGGCGGCAATTCCAGGTTTCGGATGCGGGCCTCAGCCGACGAGCGGCTGGTCGATGACGGCGAGGCGCCGGGAACCCGGCTGGAAGTTCACCTGGCGGATGCCGAGGAGGGTGCGCAGCTTGGCGTCCTCGACCTTCATCGGGCCGGGCGAGGGCGCGGCGCCCGGCGCCGGCTGCGGGAAAGCCGTGGATCGTGCGGTGTGGAAGGCGATATTGCCTTCGACCTTCTGCATCACCTGATGGATATGACCGTTGAGGACGGTGACCGATCCGAACTTCTTGAGCATTGCGAGAGCCTGCTCGGAATCCTGTGTGCCCCATCCCCATTCCGGATAGACCGTCCAGAGCGGGATATGGGCGAAGACGATGATCGGGGTGCTGGCCGTGCGAGGGGCGAGATCGGACTCGAGCCAGGCGAGCTGGTCGGCGCCGAGATTGCCCATGCCGCCGGCCTTGAGGTCGACGACATTGACGAGACCGACGAAATGCGCGCCCCCGGCATCGAACGAGTACCAGCCCGCGCCCTTGGCGCCCTTTCCGTAGCGGTCGAGATAGAGCTTGCGGTCGTCGTCGAGCACATCATGCTCGCCAGGCACGTAGTGCACATCGAGGCGGGACTGGCCGATGATCTGATCGGCGGTGTCGAACTCGGTGGGTTTCGAGAGATGGCTGATGTCGCCCGTATGGATCATGAAGGATGGGCGGGTCGCAAGCGCATTCACCTTGGTGATCGCCTCGACGAGCGTGCCGTTGGCATTGGGATTGGCGGGCTTGTCGAAGCCGATATGGCTGTCGCTGAGCTGGAGGAAGCTGAATGCCTTGCTCTCTTGCGCCATGGCCTCGCCGATCAAGCCGGTGGAACGGGGAATGCCGCCGGCGAGCGTCCATAATATGCCGGTACCGGCCCAGGTCATGCATTCGAGGACCTTACGCCGTGTCCTGCCCTCTTCGTGGTCGTGAGCATCATGCGTCATGTCGGTCTCCTTGTCCGAAGCCTGGATGCTTCAGGGGTTGAGACCGGGGGACGAGCAGGTTTATTCCCCCATCGGCCGCGACAACTCGCCGCGTTTGACGACGTGGCGCCGACGCTGCGCCGGAAAACGACGAAGGCGCCCAAGGGCAACGGGAGCTTGGCAACCGGAACATTTCCGGCTCGGCGTCGGGTCGTGTATAGAGGCTTTCGATGGAGCTGAAGGAGGTGCCGCGAAGCGCGAGAGGGCGATATCTCGCGCTCGAGCATGCGCCTTCGGAGGGAGGAGCTTGCGTGTGACCCCCAATGTCAAGACGAAGAACTGGGCGCCCGGTTCCTGGCGCGCCATGCCGATCGAGCAGGCGCCCGTCTATCCGAATGCGGAGGCGCTGACGGCCGTCGAGAAGCAGCTCGGGGGCTTTCCGCCCCTGGTTTTCGCCGGCGAGGCGAGAAAGCTCAAGGCGGCGCTGGCGAAAGTCGCGGCGGGCGATGCTTTCCTGCTGCAAGGCGGCGACTGCGCGGAGAGCTTCGCCGAGCATTCGGCCGATAACATCCGCGATTTCTTCCGGGTTTTCCTGCAGATGGCGGTGGTCCTGACCTTCGCGGGCGCATCGCCCGTGGTCAAGGTCGGGCGCATCGCCGGCCAATTCGCCAAGCCCCGCTCGGGGCCGACGGAGCGGGTGGCGAATGTGGAGCTGCCGAGCTATCGCGGCGACATCATCAACGGCATCGAATTCGCCGCCGAGGCGCGCACCCCCGATCCGTCACGCCAGATCGATGCATATCGGCAATCGGCGGCGACGCTCAATCTCTTGCGCGCCTTCGCGACGGGCGGTTATGCGAGCCTCGAGAACGTGCATCGCTGGATGCTCGGCTTCGTCAAGGACTCACCTGCCTCCTCGCGCTTCGCCGCGGTCGCGGACCGCATCAGCGAGACGCTCGATTTCATGCGCGCCATCGGCATCGGCGCCGATATCCATGCCGAGATGCGCGTCACCGATTTCTACACGAGCCACGAGGCGCTGCTGCTCGGCTATGAGCAGGCCTTCACGCGCATCGATTCGACGACCGGCGACCCTTACGCGACCTCGGGCCATCTGATCTGGATCGGCGACCGCACGCGCCAACCCGACCACGCGCATGTGGAGTTCTGCCGCGGCGTCAAGAACCCGCTCGGCCTCAAATGCGGACCGTCGCTGACGCCGGAGGGGCTGTTGCAGCTCATCGACATCCTCAATCCCGGCAACGAGCCCGGGCGCCTGACGTTGATCTGCCGCTTCGGGGCCGGCAAGGTCTTCGACCATCTGCCGAAGCTCGTCCGAGCCGTGAAGGCCGAGGGACGCCATGTCGTCTGGTCCTGCGACCCGATGCACGGCAACACGGTCAAGGCGGCGAACGGCTACAAGACGCGGCCCTTCGATCAGATCATGGGCGAGGTGCGCAACTTCTTCGCGGTCCATCAGGCCGAGGGCACGCATGCGGGAGGCGTGCATCTCGAAATGACCGGCAAGAACGTCACCGAATGCACGGGCGGGGCGCGGGCGGTGTCGGATGCGGAGCTAGCCGACCGCTACCACACGCATTGCGATCCGAGACTCAATGCGGAGCAAGCGCTCGAGCTTTCTTTCCTGATGGCCGAGCTCCTGAAACGGGAGCGCCAGGCGCGGGGCCGCCCGGTGATCGAAGCCGCGGAGTAGCGGACGGAAGTCATGCTGCGCGGCACGCCGGCACCCGCCGCCCACAAGGGCAGCGAATCCGAAATTCGCATCACGTTGGAGCAACGCGCGGGGCGAATTTCGGATTCAAAAGCTGCACTAGCAAGTTATTGTTTCTAGTTTGGTTTTCGAATTTGAAGTTCCTAACCGCGCGCATGCCATCCATGTGATAGGAACTTCAAATTCACCACACTAGACTCTAGCCGCCCGGTCTTTTGGCGATCCGAGCGGTGAACTCGACCACCTCGGTCAATTGGCCGTCATGGGCGAAGGGCGACACGGCTTCGCACACCGCGGCCTCGAATGCCGGCCGCTTTTCACCGAGCTTCTCGGGCGAAGAGGCGGAGTAGGAGAGGGCGCGCGCCACGACCGCCTCGATGGAGAGCGAGCGGCGTTCCGTGACGCCCATGATCTCGAGGCGCGAAAAGGGGGAAGCGAGCAGCACGATCTCGTGGCGCTCGACCTCGCCGGCCTTTTGCAGCTTGGTGAACTCCTCACGACCCTCGAAGCGCTGGCGGACCTCCTCCAGCGCGTCGACCCAGCGATTCTCGCGGCATTTGATGTGGTGGTCACCGAAAAGCGCTATCGCGCCGCCGCCCTCGATGACCTCATCGAGGGCCGCAAGCGTCGCCGGCCGGTCCATCCAATGGAAGGAGCGTCCCATGGTGACGAGCTTGAAGCGGCCGAGCCCGGGCGAGACATCGTAGGATGAGCCCTTGCGAAACCGGCATTCGACGCCTTGCTCCGCGGCGAGCTCCGCGGCCGCGTCCAGCATCGCCTGATCCGGATCGACGCCCATGACGACGCAGCCGAGCCTGGCGAAAGCGATCGCCAGGAATCCGGGACCGCAGCCGAGATCGAGCACCTGATCGCCCGGGGATATTCCGATCCAGGCCGCGATATTCTCGACGAGGCGGCGCGGATAATCGAGGCGCCCCTTGACATAAAAAGGTACCGCTGAGCGGAAGCGATCCGGCAGGAAGGGGGCGACGGGCGCAGACATGAAGGCTCCCGGATGACATATGATAGCGGTGCGCGAGAATGACCTCGCGACATTTGCTGAAGCTTGCCTGAAGCGAATGCCCGAAGGCGGGTTCATCTAACACGCATGCTGGACCGATGACGACCCTCGATCGGCTTCTGCGAGAGCTTTCCGCCTGCCGCATCTGCCGCGACGCTCCGCTTTATGGAGCGCCGCTGCCGCATGAGCCAAGGCCGGTGATCCAGGCCTCTCCCGGCGCGCGGCTATGCATCGCGAGCCAGGCGCCGGGAACGCGGGTCCATGTCACCGGTCGCCCTTTCACGGACGCTTCCGGCGTCAGATTGCGCGCCTGGCTCGGGCTCGACGAAGCAAGCTTCTACGACGCGCGCCGGATCGCCATCGTGCCGATGGGCCATTGCTTTCCGGGGCAGGATGCCAAGGGGGCCGATCTGCCGCCGCGCCGCGAATGCGCCCCCGCCTGGCGCGGCCGCATCTTCGCCGCGCTTCCGGCCTTGGAGCTGATCCTCTTGATCGGACAATACGCGCAAGCCTGGCATCTCGGCCCGGAGGCGAAAGACGGCCTCACGGCAACGGTCGGCCGCTGGCGCGACATTCTGGACGGGAAGCATCGGCCGGCCCTCTTGCCGCTGCCGCATCCTTCCTGGCGCAACAACGGTTGGCTCAAAGCCCATCCCTGGTTCGAGGCGGAGCTCGTGCCGCATCTCAAGGGCGAGGTGCGCCGGCTCATGGAGAAGTGACGGCAAGGGAACCAATTCGCGATCCGCGCATTGAAGAACTCGCCGTCGGTTCCCGGCGGCGTTGGTTCATAGGTCGTTCAGCCGCCCGGGCCCTAGATGAACCCGACGGAACGCAAGGAGTGCGTCATGATTCGGTGGTTTCGCGGGCTTGTCATCGCCACCTCCGCGGCGCTGCTGCTGGGCCAGGCGGATGCACAGACCTCGCCCGGCGCCCAACCGCGACTAGCGCTCGTGATCGGGGAGGGGGCCTACGCGAATGCGTCGGCCGCCCCTGAGACCACAGCCGTCAATGACGCCGGCTTGATCGCCTATCAATTGCAGCAGGCGGGCTTCGACGTCACCGGCGGACGCGATGTCGATCGGGCCGGCTTCGAGAGCTTGGCTGCGACCTTCATCGCGAAGCTCGGCCAAGCCGGTCCCAATGCGGTCGCGGTCGTCTACATTTCGGGTTTCGGCCTGCAGGCGGAGGGCGATAACCGCATCGTTCCGGCAGATGCGATGCTCGCTAGCCTCGATGCGATCGGCGCCGAGACGATCTCGATCAACGAGCTTCTGGCGCAGCTCCAATCCATTCCGGGCGCGGCCCATATCGCCATCTTCGATCTTGCCCGCCCGTTGCCTTTCCGCATCGCGCCGCAAGTCGCGCCCGGTCTTGCCGCGCTCGATCCGCAGCCGGGGCTTCTCGTCGCCTTCTCGCAGCAGCCAGGCTATGTGATCCAGGAGCAAAAGCAGGGCTATGGCGCTTACGCGAGCGCGCTCGCCGAGATGATCCGCGTGCCGGGCTTGTCGCTCGATCAGCTTTTCGCGCGCACGCGCCTGCGGGTGCAGACCGATACCAAGGGCGGCCAACTGCCTTGGAACGTCTCGGGGCTGGCCACGGCGTTCACCTTCTTCACGCCGCAAACTCCCATTGCCCCGCCTCCCGCGGAAGCGACCTTCCGCAGCCGTCCGATCGGCCAATTGCCGATGGAGGACGCCTTCTCGCTGGCGATCGAGCGCGATACCATCGACGGCTATCAGGAGTTCATCGCCGCCTATCCGGACGGGCCGCTCGCGAGGCGGGCTCGGGCGATCATCGCGGCCAGGCGCGAGGCCTTCTACTGGCGCCGCACCGTGACGCGCGGCACGCCTGAGGCCTATTGGACCTATCTCAAGCACTATTCGAGGGGGCCGCATGCCGAAGAGGCGCGCTATCGGTTGAGCCTGCTCAGCGAGCCCTACAGCCCGCCGGCGACCTTCTATGAAGAGGATTACGACATCCCGCCGCCGCCTCCGGCCGAGGTCGCGGACGAGTTCATCCCTTATGATCGCTGGTACGAATTGCCGCCGCCACCGCCCCCTCCGCTGATCATCCTGCCGCCGCCGATCGTCGAGTTCTACCGGCTACCGCCGCCGCCTCCCCCGGCCGTGGGCTTCCTGCCGCCGCCGCCGAGCCCGGTACCGCCGCCGCCGCTGATCATCCCGGTCCCGGTTCCGGTGCCGATCCCCATCGTCGGGAAGGTGCCGCCGCTGCCGCTCGCCGTGCCGCCGAAGCCGGTGATATTCCCGCCGGGCAAGGTGCCGCCGGGACAGCCCCAAGGGCCCACTCCAGTAGTGCCGGTCGGGGGACCGGGTCAATTCAAGCCGGTGACGCCGACTAGCCCTGGCCAGCCGCCGAAGTCTCCATCGCCCCAGCCTTTGCCTGCCGGCCCCGGGCTGACACCTGCCGCTCCGGGCGCGCCAGGCCAACCACTGAAGGGACCGCAGCAGCCCCAAACTCCGCTCGTTCCGGGTGCGCCGCCCCAGCCGTCGAAGGGACCGATCATCCAGCCCTTGCCAGTGCCCTCGGGCCCAGGCAAGCCGCCGGCCGGGCCAGCCGCGCCGGGGCAGCCGTCGAAAGGACCGGTGCTGCCGCAAACCCCCATCGTTCCCGGTGCTCCACCGCCGCCGCTCAAGGGATCGGTGCAGCCTCTGCCGCTACCTTCCGGCGCCGGTCAACCGCCGAAATCTCCGCCTCCGCCTCCACCGCCGCCGCCATTGCCGGCGCCGGTCCCTGGTCAGCCGCCGAAACCGCCAGGCGCGAACCCACCGCCTTCGCCGGTGATCAGCCCGCCACCTCCGCCACCTCCGCCACCGGTGATCAAGCC
>JBIOEJ010000126.1:0-16948 GCA_044445965.1 Hyphomicrobiales bacterium | reverse complement strand
GCGGCGGTTTCCCGAAGGCTACCGCCACCTCGCCTATCTGCAGACGCAGATAGGCTACGAGGTGAAGCCCGACATGCCCGGGTTGAAGGGGCCGGAGGTCGAGGCGCTTTATGCGCGCGGCGAGGCTTGGCTGAGGGGCGAAGGCCGATGAGGGCGCATTCGCAGGCCGCCTCATCGGTCAGCGCGACGCGATCATCTTCGAGGGCGAGACCTTCGCCGAGGTCGAGCAGGCTTGGCCGACCGAGCATCGAGCGCCGCAAGGAGAAGTCGCCGTCTCACTTGTTCGGCTGACAGAGGGTTTTGATCATGCGCCAGAACGCCACGCCGACCTCACCACCTTTGCCGAGCACCGGCTCGAATATTTCTCCTTGGTGAGTCCAACCCATACGCTCATAGAAGCGGCGCGCACGATCATTCCCCACGACGCAATGTAATTCCGCTTCAGCAATACCTCGATCCGCCATTTCACGTTCCGCGGCCGCCATGAGGAGAGGCGCGACATTCGTGCCCCGAAAGGCCTTAGCGACAAAAATCTGTCCCAAGAGCCGCCCGCTCCAAGCTGAAAATCCCACGATCGAGCCACCTCGCTCTTCCACCAGAGTTGTCGCCCGCAACGCTGACACTCGCCGGACGAAGAACGTCAATGTCCTTCGCGTGCGTTCTTCAATGGGCATGAAGGGAGCTTGGGTCTCATGCCAAACGGCATGATAGAGAGCCACGACCTGCGAGGCATCGGCTGGGCGGGCAAATCGCGCCATCGCGGAACTCCGTTCGTCGTGAGCGACCTCGTCCGAGAAAGCCATGGATCGCCGAGGCCGGCGGGTCTCTTTGCCAGCCCGCGCTCGGCCCGGATCGCAGTCCGGCCTTGCTGCGGGGCTTCCACTGTGTTGAACTGCAAATTGCCACCGAGGTACCGTCAAGAGCTCATCTCATCTAACACGACAAAGATTGGAGGGAGACAATGCGCGTCAAAGAAGGTCGGCATATCACGGGTAAGCATCTGCTGCTCATCGGCGGGCTCGTCCTTGCGCCGGCGCTGCTCATGGGAGCGCCTGCGCAGGCGGCGGACCCGATCAAGATCGGCTGGGTCGGTCCGTTGTCGCCGCCCGGCGGCTACGCCGAAGGCGCACTGATGAAGCAAGCGACCCAGCTCGCGGCCGAGGAGATCAACGCCAATGGCGGTCTGCTCGGACGCCAGGTCGAGGTCAGCTACCAAGACACGCGCGGCCAACCCGAGGAAGGCACCGCGGCGGCCGAACGTCTGGTCTCGCAGGAGCATGTCGTCGCCATCACAGGCGAGTTCCACTCATCGGTCTTCCTTGCCGAGATGGAAGTTGCCCATAAGGCCGGCATCCCGATCCTCGCGGTGGACGTCTGGGCGCTGAGCATCACCGCCAAGGGCTATCCGGAGGTCTTCCGGGTGGCGCCCAACCAGGCGCTGATCGCAACCAAATACGGCGATTGGATCGCCGCCGCCGGCTTCAAGAACGTGGCGGTCATTTACGAGAAGACCGATGGCGGACAGAGCGCGCGCGACGTGCTGCTGCCGATCCTGGACAAGAACGGCATCAAATACGATGTCGTCGGCGCCGATCCGAACTCCACCGAGTTCACCGCACAGATCGAGCGGTTCAAGAGCCACACGCCGCCCTATGACTTCTTCATGACGGAGTTCAGCGAGGCCGGCGCCTATCCGATGGTGAGCCAGTCATACACGCAAGGCTTCGCGCCGACCGCGCATACGGGCATCGCCAATTCCGGCGGTCCGGCGGTCGACCCGACATTCTGGAAGAATGTCGGCGATGCCGGCGTCTACCTGGTCACGGAGATCGTGGGGTTGCCCAAGAACGCGTGGAACGACAAGACCAAGGCCTTCGTGGCGGCGTTCAAGAAGAAATACAACGAGAACCCGTCGCCGCAGGCGATCGAGAATTACGACGCGATGATGGTGCTCGCCGATGCGATCACCCGAGCCAAATCGACCGACGGCAAGGCGATCGTCGCCGCGCTGGAGCAGACCCACCTGCTCGGCGGCCGCGGAATGTACAGCTTCTCGACCAGCCACAGTCCGGACTGGGCCTACCACCAGTTCATGGCGGCGCCGGTCGCTCTCGTCCAATATGACAAGAAAGATCAGGACGCCGACGACGCGCCGATCATCTGGCCGCGAGACATCGCGGACGTGAAATACATGTACAACAAGCCGAGCAAGTGATTCGGCGCATGGAGCCGTAAGGCACTATCGCGGGAGAGACCGGGCACACGCCTTGCCTCTCCCGCTGTCTGACTCCGAGGGCGCGGTCGACAGGCGATGAGCTGGGACTACTTCTTCATTCAAGCCGCGAACGGAGCCGTCATCGGAGTGATCTATGCGCTGATCGCCGTCGGCGTTACGCTCATCTTCTCGATCCTGAAGATCGTCAACTTCGCCCATGGCGATCTGTATATGCTCGGGGGATATTGCGCCTACTACGTGATCACGCTCATCGGCGTTCCGCCGCTGCCGGCGATGCTCGTGTCGATGGCTGCGCTCTTTGCGCTCGCAATCATTCTGGAGCGGCTGATGCTGACGCCGCTCTACAGCGATGCGACCGAGCGCAAGGACGAGTACGGGCTCATCGTCACCTTCGGTTTGGCATTCTTCCTGCGCAACATAGCGATCATCGCGTTCGGACCATTTCCGCTCAAGCCGCCATCCTTCGTTCCCGGGGTGCTACGGATCGGCAACCTGATCGTCACCAACGACCGCGTTTTCGCCGGCGTCGTCGGGATTATCCTGATCCTGGCCCTCCTCTATTTCATGCACCGGACCATCTGGGGGCAGGCGCTGGACGCCGTGAGCCAATCGCGCGATTCCGCGGCGATCGTCGGCATCAACGCCCGGCGCTTCAACTCGCTCGCCTTCGGCGGCGGCGCCGCGCTCGCCGCGGCCGCCGGCGCCCAGATCGCGCCGATCTACTCCCACGCACCCGACATGGGCGTGCTGCCCAACATCCAGGCCTACGTCATCGTGATCCTGGGCGGCATGGGGTCGGTGGTCGGCAGCATCCTCGCGGGCATCGTCCTCGGCGAAGCGGAGTCGCTCTTCACCGCGTTCTTGCCCGATCCGACCCGCGCCTTCGCCTATACCAACGCGTTCGGGGTGCTGATACTGATGGTCGTCCTGATCTTCCGGCCGACCGGGCTGTTCGGCCGCCGCCATCTGCGGATGGAGTAGGCCGCGTGCGGGGGCTTCACGTCTACGTCCTCATCACCGCCGCGGTGCTGGCGCTCACCTACGCGGATCGGATGAACGCCTACTGGATGCATGTCGCCATCATTGCCATGTTCTACGCGATCTTGGCGTCGAGCTGGTCGCTGCTGGCCGGCTATGCCGGGCTGTTCTCGCTCGGCCACATGGCGTTCGCATCGATCGGCGGCTACACATCGGCGCTCCTGGTGCAGTGGTTCGCCATTCCGATCCCGCTCGGAATGGCGGCGGGGGTCGCCATGTGCTGCACGCTGGGTGCGCTCATCGGCTGGGTGTGCCTGCGCATGAGCGGGCCCTATCTCGCGATCTTCACATTGGGATTTGCCGAGATCATAAGGATCACCTTCTCCACCGAGGACGACGTGACCGCCGGCATGGCGGGCCTGCACACCGAGCCGCTGTTCCACGCGGCTTCCCGCCTGCCCTATTTCTACGCCGCCTTCGGCCTCCTCGCGCTCTCCCTCCTCGTCATGGGCGCGATGGTGCGCTCGCGCTGGGGATTGTTCCTGCGCGCGATCCGCGAGGACGAGCAGGCCGCCGCCGCATCGGGCATCGCGGTGGCGCGGTTCCGGATCCTGGTATTTGCGATCGCGAGCGGCTTCGCGGGGCTCGCCGGCGGCTTCTACGCGCACTATATCGGCATCCTCACTCCGAGCATCGGCGGCCTCGATCTGATGGCCCTCTTGGTGGTCATGACGGTGATCGGCGGCATGGAGCGGCTGCCGACCGCCGTCGGCGGGGCCTTCGCCGTGGAATTCCTGCTGGAGCTGTTGCGGGAGTACGGTCAGTGGCGGCTTCCTATCTTCGGGGTCATCCTGCTGCTGACGATGCGCTTTGCCCGCAATGGCCTTCTCACTCCGATCTGGCTCCAGTTCGTGCGGTTGGGGGAAGGGCGGCTCGGCGCACCGGCGGCGGCGCCTGAGGTCGGCCGGGAGGATCAGCGCGCATGAGCGAGGATGGAAACCTCGTGCAGGGCAAGGGCCTCACAACCCGGTTCGGCGGCATCGTCGCCAATGATGCCGTGGATTTCCTGGTCGCGAAGGGCGATCTCATCGGATTGATCGGCCCGAACGGGTCCGGCAAGACGACCCTCATCCACACATTGACCGGCCACCTCGCTCCGGACAGCGGGGAGGTGACCGTGCGTGGCAGGCGGCTGAGCGGCCGACCCGCGCATATCTTTGCCGGCATGGGGGTGGCGCGGACGTTTCAGCTGACGCAGCTCTTCGGCCGTATGACGGTGCTCGAGAACATGCTCGTTCCCGGGCTGACGCGCCCGCATTCCACGCGGCCGGAGGCCATGCGTCGCGCGCGCACTTATCTCGAATTTCTGAACTTGGCGCATGTGGAGCACCTCCACGCCAAGAACCTCTCGGGAGGCCAGCAGAAACTGCTCGAATTGGGACGCTGCCTGATGCTGGAGCCCACCGTCCTGTTCCTCGATGAGCCGTTCGCGGGCGTTCATCCCCATCTGCGCGACGAGTTGATCAAACGCATCCAGGAGCTGCACAAGGCCGGCCGCACCTTCGTCGTCGTCGACCACGACATGGAGTCCATCCTGCGCATCTCGCAGCGCCTCGTGGTGATGGCCCGAGGCCGCAAGATCGCCGATGGCCCCCCGGCCGAAGTGCGAACGGATCAGGCCGTGCTCTCGGCCTATGCGGGTCTCTGAGATGGCGGTCGAACCGGCGCAAACCACGCCTTGGCTGGCCGCGCGGGACCTGGTCGCCGGATACCTGCCCGGGATCAACATCCTGCGGGGCGTCTCGGTGCAGGCGACGCGCGGAGAGGTCCGATGCGTGCTCGGCCCGAACGGGACCGGCAAGTCGACATTGCTCAAGGTGCTGTTCGGTTTCCTCCCGGCGCGGGAGGGCGAAATCCGCCTTGACGGGGAGCCGTTGCGAGCCCCCGCTCCCCACGAGATGGGGCGACTTGGGGTCGCCTATCTTCCCCAGCGCCCGAGCATTTTTCCTTACCTCGCCGTCGAGGTGAACCTGCGCCTGGGATGTTGGGGATGCCGCGGCGAGCGCCACCGCGTCGAAGAGCTGGTGAACCGCGCCTATGAGCAGTTCCCGGCATTGCGGGAGAAACGGCGGCAGGCCGCGGGCACCTTGAGCGGCGGGCAGCAGCGCCAGCTCGAGATCGCGCGCAGCCTGATGCTCGACCCGGTTCTCTTTCTCATCGACGAGCCCACTGCCGGCATCGAGCCGCGCGTCGCAGCGCTCATCTATGATTTGATCAAGAGCCTCGCGGCGCGCGGCAAGGCGATCCTCCTGGTCGACCAGAACATCAAGCGGGCGCTCGAGATTGCCGACTACGTGTACGTCATGCGGACCGGCACGGTCCTGTCGGAGGGCTCTCGGCAGGCGTTCGGCGGGGATACCGAGGCCCTGGTCGCTCGCTGGCTTTACGACAGTGGGAGGGGCGAAGACTCGGCGTGACGATGAATTGCTCGCTTCAATGCGGCCCAAATCCCCATAGCTCGAGCCTACTCCAGCGCCAACACCTCATCTCCCGCGGTTTCCTCCCTGGAGGTCTTCCGACGCCGGCCGCCGGAGCACGCAGCACCGTTCGTCAGCGGCCGGCATCCGAAGCCTTCACTGAAGCGGAAAATCAAACCAAGACGCCATCAGTGGATCGCACATCGCATCGAGGCGGCGGCGTGATGCGGCGCAGAGGCCGATCAGCGATGCCGCCGATCAAACATCCGCATTCATGGATCGGCTGAGATAGAGTTCCAGGTCGCCGCCCTTGAGCACGTCCTCGATCCAGGCGCGGCGTTCGAAATCGATGATGCCGAGCTCCCAGACACAGCCCGCCGCCGAGTCGGCGACCGGCTTGAGCGCACGCGGCTCTTCGAGCGGGCTCGTGAAGACGCGCTGGTGCAACTCGTTCGCCGATTGCCACCAATAGATGAGGGCGATGCCGACCGTCGCCGCGTCATGGGCGATGACGAAGCCGATGCCGGGGCGATCATGGTCGATCTCCGGCAGGACCTTGCCGGCGCAAGCGAGCGTCGCCTCGACGAGCTCGCTCCTCGGTGTGCGGCCGGGGGTGGCGATGCCGTAGACCTTGAGGCGCCAATCGCCGAGCTGCTGACGCCTGATGAAGCGGAGGGGACGCGGCCGATGGGCATCGCCGAGGCGCGGCGCCGGGCCGATCTCGGTGGCGGGGCTGCTTGCTCGGAAGGCGGGCGTCGCCATGCTGGTTCCTTTCGGGATTGCGGTCCGGGCGCCTGATCGAATAGCGGCAGCTTGTCATGCACGTTCCTGCTTTGTCCAGAGCATGCCGCCGCAGGCGTCCCCGCCGCCGAGGAGCCGGACGCATGCTCGGGAATCGCCTTGCACTGCACCAAAAATATGCAGCCCGCGCAGAGGCTGTGCATGGTCCGTGCTCCCGCTCGGGCATTTCACCCGCTTTTTCAAGGGCATGCCGCCGCCTTCCGTTGGCATGGTGATTGTATCGTGCCCGCCGAAGAGGGCCGCGAATGATCGCCGCGGTGGCTGAAGCATTACATGCAAGGGCCGCAACAGGAGCGAACATGTATTCGAAGACACTCGACAATTTCGCCGACGTCGCGGCCACCAAGGCCGCCTTCTCGCGCGATGAGCCCTTGGCCTTCTTCATCTCCTCGATGATGGCCGGCGCCTATGTGGGCATCGGCATCATCCTGATCTTCACGCTCGGCCAGCAGATCGATCCCTCGCTGCGCAGCCTGGTCATGGGGGCCTGCTTCGGCATCGCGCTGACGCTGGTGATCTTCGCGGGCTCGGACCTCTTCACCGGCCATACGATGTTCATGACCATCGGGCTGGCGCGCGGCGCCTCCGATTGGACCGGGCTCGGCCGCAACTGGGTCGTCACCTGGGCCGGCAATCTCGTGGGCTCCGTCCTGCTCGCCCTGGTGTTCTGGCTCGCGGG
The DNA here is from genome assembly GCA_044445965.1 of Hyphomicrobiales bacterium. Lineage (GTDB taxonomy): Bacteria > Pseudomonadota > Alphaproteobacteria > Rhizobiales > Beijerinckiaceae > GAS188. Next base: position 9,777 of record JBIOEJ010000126.1, on the reverse strand, counting down.
CGGCGGCCAGGTACTCAAGGAGGGAGCGGACCTCATCTACAACGCCTCGGCCGCCAAGATGAACGCGCCGGCGCTTGCCCTCATCGCCCGCGCGGCGCTGTGCAATTGGCTCGTCTGCCTCGCCATCTGGACCAGCGCGCGGGCTACCTCCGACGCGGCGAAATGCATCTTGATCTGGTGGTGCCTGTTCGCCTTCATCGCCTGCGGCTTCGAGCATTCGGTCGCCAATATGACGGTGTTCGCGGTGGCGCTGCTCGGCAACCACCCGCCGAGCGTCAGCCTCGGCGGCATGGCCTATAACCTCATCTGGGTGACGATCGGCAATATCGTCGGCGGGGCGGGCTTCGTGGCCCTCGGCTATCTGGCCGCGAGCCCGAAAGGCGCCGCGAAGGCGCTGGTGGCGACGCCTCCGACCGGCGCCGCCGCCGCTTCGGCAAGATGACGGCCGACTTCACCGTCGACCAGAAGCGCTATCTCGAGGGTTTCCTCGCCGGCGCGCAGGCCTTGCGCTCCGTGCAGGCGGGCGGCGCGCCGGCGCCAGCCGGGCTCGCGGCCGGACATGAAGGCCCCGACAAGGCGCATCTCGAGGCGCAAGACAAGGTGACGGCCTCGGGCGGCAAGCTGTCGGACCCGGAGAAATGGAAGCGCGCCGAGCACCCCTTCGATGCCTATTCGCGCTTGCGGGCGCAAGCGCGCTCAGGCGCTTATCCGAAGCCCGACGACAATTTCCGCTGGCGCTTCCATGGGCTGTTCTATGTCGCGCCCGCGCAGGACAGCTATATGTGCCGGCTGCGCATGCCGAACGGCATCCTCACCCATTGGCAATTCGAGGGCGTGGCGGGGCTCGCCGAGCGCCATGGCGGCGGCTATGCCCATGTGACGACGCGCGCGAACCTGCAGATCCGGGAGGTGAAGGCGCAAGGCGCACCTGACCTCATCGAGGGGCTGGCGGCGCTCGGCATCATCACCAAGGGCGCTGGCGCGGACAATATCCGCAACGTCACCGGCCATGCGACGGCCGGCATCGACAGGCAGGAGCTGATCGACACGCGCCCTCATACGAGGGCCTGGCACTATCATATCCTCAACGACCGCTCCCTTTGCGGCATACCCCGCAAGTTCAATGTGGGCTTCGACGGCGGCGGCTCGGTCCCGACCTTGGAAGATACCAACGATATCGGCTTCCAGGCGGTCGAGGTGCGCGAAGGGGCGCGGTTCGACGCACAGGCGATCGAAGCCGGCATCTGGTATCGCCTGGCGCTCGGCGGCATCACCGGCCATAAGGACCTCGCCCGCGACACGGGCGTGATCTTGCGCCCGGAAGAGGCGACATCGGTCGCCGATGCGGTGGTGCGCGTCTTCATCGACCATGGCGACCGCAGCAACCGGACGAAGGCGCGCTTGAAATATGTGCTCGACGCTTGGGGCTTCCCGAAATTCGTGGAGGCGGTGGAGGAGAAGCTCAAGCGCAAGCTGGTGCGGATCGACGCCGCGCTCGTCGCTCCCCGTCCGGCGCATGACCGCTTCGCCCATATCGGCGTGCATGCGCAAAAGCAGGCCGGACTGAATTGGATCGGCGTCGCCGTGCCGGTCGGCAAGATGACCGTGACGCAGATGCGGGTGCTGGCTTGCGTTTCACGCGTCTCCGGGGATGGCGATATCCGCCTGACGGTCTGGCAGAACCTGCTGATCTCGGGCGTCCCGGACGCGAAGGTCGAGGACGCCGTCGCGCATATCGAGGCTTGCGGCCTGTCGACGAGCGCCAGCAGCGTGCGCGCCGGGCTCGTGGCCTGCACCGGCAATACGGGCTGCAAATTCGCCCTCTCCGACACCAAGGGCCATGCGCTCGCCATCGCGGAGCATCTCGACGGCAAGCTCGATATCGACCAGCCGGTCAACATCCATCTCACCGGCTGTCCGAATAGCTGTGCCCAGCATTATGTGGGCGATATCGGGTTCGTCGGCGTCAAGGTCGCGGTCGGCGAAGACGAGCAAGTCGAGGGCTACAATGTCGTGGTGGGCGGCGGCTTCGGCGCCGATGCCAAGATCGGCCGCGAATTGTTCGCGAGCATCCCGGCGACCGATGTGCCGGCCCTGACGGAGCGCATGCTCAAGGCCTATCTGGCGCACCGCGCCACGCGGGACGAAAGCTTCCATGCCTTCGCCAACCGCCACGGGATCGAGGCGCTGAAGGCAATGTTCTCAGGTCCGGCGGCGTGAGTGCCCAATGAGCGCCCACGAGATGCCGGTGGGCTCGCTGCTGATCCCGGAGGGCGCGCCCTTCACGCCCGAGCAGCGGGGTTGGTTGTCCGGGTTTCTCGCGGCGGTGCTGAGCGCGCCATCCGCGCCCGGGCCGCCCGCCATGGGCGGCGCAACTTCACCTGCGACGGACGGACCGGTTCTCGCCAATAACGACGAAGCGCCGTGGCACGACCCTGCAATGGTGCTCGCCGAGCGCATGAAGCTCGCCGACGGCAAGCCGCTCGCACCGCGCCTGATGGCCGCGATGGCGCAGCAGGATTGCGGGCAATGCGGCTATAACTGCGCCGATTACGCCAACGCCCTTTTCGCGCGCAAGGAGGAACGGCTCAATCTCTGCGCCCCCGGCGGCAAGGAGACGCAGCGCATGCTGAAGGCGCTCGCCGTCGAATTCTCGGGCCCGGCGGAGGTGAAGGCGCTCGCGCCCTCGATCGGCGGCAATCTGGGCGCCGCGCTCGAAACCATCCCCGCACCCGCCGATACGGGACTGCGTGGACGCAGCCGCGAACTGCCCGTCGATGCCCAGTTCCATGGCCGCCGGCTGCTCAACGCCCCGGGTTCCTTGAAGGAAACCTGGCATATCGAGTTCGACCTCGAGGAGAGCGGGATCGACTACGTGGTCGGCGATTCCTTCGGTGTCTTCCCCAAGAACGATCTCGGCCTCGTCGATCAGGTGATCGCCATGCTGGGAGCCTCCCATGAAATGGAAGTGCGGGGAGGCAAGCTGCGTCGGGTCCTCGCCGAGGATGTCTCGCTCGGCCAGGCGCCTGACGCGCTGTTCGAGCTGTTCTCGTATATCTGCGGCGGCGCCGCTCGCCTGAAGGCCAAGGCGCTGGCGCGCGGCGAGGATCCGGATGGCGACGCGGATTGCCTCGACGTCCTCGCCACCTTGCACAAATTCCCGCAGGTGCGGCCGCACGCGGAGGCCTTCGTCGAGACGCTCGAACCTTTGCAGCCGCGCCTCTACTCGATCTCGTCCTCGCCCAAGCATGCATCGGGCCGGCTGGCGCTCACGGTCGACGCGGTGCGCTATGTCATCGGCAAGCGCCGCCGCCTCGGCGTCGCCTCGACCTTCCTCGCCGAGCGGATCGCCGAGGGCTCGCCCGTCAGCGTCTTCGTGCAGAAGGCGCAGCATTTCGCCCTGCCGGCGGACCATTCGAAACCCGTCATCATGGTCGGGCCGGGCACCGGCATCGCGCCCTTCCGCGCCTTCCTGCAAGAGCGTGACGCGATCGGCGCGACCGGGCGCAACTGGCTGTTCTTCGGCCATCAGCGCCAGGATTACGACTTCTTCTATCGGGACGAGCTGCATGCCCTGCGCAAAAAGGGCGTGCTGACGCGGCTGTCGCTCGCCTGGTCGCGCGAGGGGCCGGAGAAATACTATGTACAGGATCGCATGCGCGAGGTCGGGGCGGAGCTGTGGCGCTGGCTCGCCGAGGACGCGCATGTCTATGTCTGCGGCGACGCCAAGCGCATGGCCAAGGATGTGGAGGCAGCCCTCGTCGATATCGTGGCCGAGCACGGCGTGCGCAGCCTCGACGAGGCCGTCGCCTTCGTGCAGGGCCTGAAGCGCGCCGGGCGCTATCAGGCCGACGTCTACTGAGATCCTCGCAGCCTTCGCCTCTCCCGCAAGGTGGGCCACAAGGGAGAGGCAAGCGAACGATCAGCGCTTCTGTGTGGGCGGCGTCTCTACCGCCCGAGGAACTGGACCGCATGGTTTTCCGGTTGCGTGAAACCGATAGGGTGCTAACCTTCCCCGCCAAGACCTGACATAACCGGAAAGGGGCCGATCATGGCGTTCTGTGAATCCTCTCGTCGTGGCTTTATGGTGGGCATGGGCGCAACTCTGCTCACGGCGTCTCAGCGCAGTGCCGTTGCGGCGCCCTCCTTCAAGACTGTCGAGCCGGGCGTGCTGACACTCGCGAACAGCAACGAGATGCCCATGATCGCAATGGAAGACGGCAAGCTGATCGGCTCGGACGCCGAGATCGTCGCGACGATCGCCAAGAAGATGGGCCTGGGCGTCAAGTCCGCCCAGATGGAGTGGTCCGCCACCGTGCAGTCCGTGAAGAGCGGACGCGCCGACGTCATGCTCGGCAACATGGGATGGACACCGGCGCGCTCTCAGGCGCTGCTGATCACCGATGCGATCTACTACGCAGGAACCTTCGTCTGCATGAAACAGGACAAGCCTTTCACGACCAGCATTTCGGTGAACGACGTGAAGGGCCGCTCGATCGGCACGGTGACCGGCTTCACCATCGTGCCGGAGATGAAGAAGCTGCCTGGCGTGGGCGAGGTGAAGCTCTACGACAACAGCGACGGCTGCGTGCGCGACGTGGTCGCGGGACGGCTCGATTTCGCGGTGCTGGACGGGCCGCTGGTCGACTATTTGATCCTCAAGAACCCGAACTGGAACCTCAAGCAGGTCCCGATAGTGGCGGATCCGGCCTTCCCGCAGCTCACCAGCAAGCAGCACACCGTGATGGGCATGAACCAGGAGAATTTCGACCTGTTCGATGCCGTCAATGCCGGCGTGAAGTGGATGTGGCAGACGAAGCAGAATGCCGAACTGATGCGTAAATACGGCATCAGCAATCCCGATTATTTGGTGCCGCCCGAGAAGAACCCGCGCATCGGCGTGGACCGCGACGCTGCGGGCAACGTCATCGGACCCGGCGCGCACAAGACAAAGGATTTCTCGTCGCTGTTCGCCTGATTGATGTCCGGCCTGACCGGCGCGGAGGCGCCGGTTGCTCTGGTCCAAGCCGTCCGCCTGACCAAGCGCTTCGGAGAGACCGACGTCGTCAAAGACGTGGACCTTTCCGTGCGGGTCGGCGAGAAGGTCGCGATCATCGGACCTAGCGGTTCGGGCAAGACCACGCTGCTGCGCTGTGTCGCGCATCTCGAGCGGCCAACCTCCGGGCATGTGACCATCGGTGGCGAACGCATCGGCGAAAAGCTCGTCGACGGGCGCTGGCGGGAGATGTCGGACCGGGAGATCGCCCGCATCCGCACCGGCATCGGAATGGTGTTCCAACGCTTCAACCTGTTCCCGCATCTGACGGCATTGGAAAACGTCATGCTCGGTCCCACCCGTGTGCTGAAGCACAGCCGCGCCGAGGCCGAGCCGCTGGCGCGCGAGCTGCTCCGCAAGGTCGGCCTGGCGCACAAGGCCGCCGAGTACCCTGAGAGGCTGTCCGGCGGGCAGCAGCAGCGCGTGGCCATCGCCCGCTCGCTCGCCATGCGGCCGCGGCTGATGCTGTTCGACGAAGCGACCTCGGCGCTGGACCCCGAGCTGATCGGCGAGGTCTTGAATGTGATGCGCGATCTGGCGCGCGACGGGATGACCATGCTGATCGTTACCCACGAAATGCAATTCGCCGAGGATGTCGCTGATCGCGTCGTGTTCATGGATCACGGCCGAATTGTCGACGAGGGGCCGCCGCGCGAGCTGTTCCGCTCACCGTCCCATCCGCGGACGCAGGCGTTCCTGCGCGCCGTGGTGGACCGTCAGGCGATGGCCGAGACGCCGGCATCGTGAGCGCCTGGCTGACCGTCTGGGACCTGCTCCCGATCCTGCTGCTCGGCGCCGTTACCACGGTGGAGGTCACCGCCGGCGGGTTCGTCCTGGCAGCGCTGATCGGCCTCATCTTCGCCGTTCTGCAGCGGCTCGACTGGCATCCGCTCCGCGTCGCGATCGCGATCTATGTCGACGTGTTCCGGGCGGTTCCGGTGCTCACCCAGCTGTTCATCATCTATTTCGGCCTGACCGAGATCGGCATCCGGCTCGACCCGCTGCCCTCCGCCATTGTCGGCTTCGGGATCAATGGCGGCGCCTACCTGACGGAGGTGTTCCGGGCGGGCATCGAATCGATCCACCGGGGGCAGATGGAGGCGGCGCAGATGCTGGGGATGACGCGGCTCAAGGCGCTGCGCATCGTCATCCTGCCGCAGGCCGTGCGCGTGGTGCTGCCGCCGCTCGGCAACTTCGCGATCGGGCTTTTGAAGGATACTGCGCTGGCCTCCGCGGTCGCTGCGCCCGAGCTCATGTTCCGCGCCCGGACGCTGGTCGACAAGACGTTTCTCGCCACGCAGATATTCGTGACCGCGGCGGCGATCTATCTGGCGATGAGCCTGCCGCTGGGATACCTGACCCGCCAGGCGGAGGCGCGCCTGTCGCGCGGCCGGCGATGACCCGGGGAACCCGATGACCTGGGACATCTTCGCCGACAGCCTGCCCGAGCTGCTGGTAGCGGCCGGGGGCACGCTGCGCATGACGGCGCTGGCCTTCCTGTTCGCCGCCCTGCTCGGCCTGCCGCTCGCCATTCTGCGCCTCGCCGGCGGATCGGCAGGCCGCCTCGCCTTTCTCTACATCGAGATCGTGCGCGGGATGCCGGCGCTGACCCTGCTGTTCCTGATCTATTTCGGCTTGGCGCCCCTTGGCATCGTGCTGAATTCCTTCGCTGCCGCCGTAACGGCGCTCGGCCTGAACGGCGCGGCCTATCTGGCCGAGGTCTATCGCGCGGGCATCCAGGCGGTCGATCCCGGCCAGCGCGAGGCGGCCCAGATGCTCGGGCTGCGGCGCCCCCAGGTGATGTGGGAAATCACCCTGCCGCAGGCCGTGCCCGTCGTGCTGCCGCCCATGGGCAATTATCTGGTGTCGCTGTTGAAGGACACATCGATCGCGTCGCTGATTGCGGCGCCCGAGTTGATGCTCCGCTCCCGCGATCTCGCGGGGACATATTACCTGCCGATGGAGTATTATTTGCTGGCCGGTGCGATGTATTTGATCATGGCATGGCCAATGATGCACATGGTGCGGCGGCTCGAACGCCACTTCGCGCGCGGCCGCCTGCAGGAAGGCGGGACATGAACGAGCTTGGAATTCCCGAACGGGCCGACGCGGTCGTCATCGGGGCCGGCGCGCTGGGCGCCGCGACCGCCTTTCACCTGGCCAAGGCCGGTCTGTCCGTGGCGCTGCTCGACAAGGGGGAACTCGCCTCGCAAAGCTCCCCGCGCGCCGCCGGCCTGAGCGGCCAGCTCCGTTCCGACGCGATCATGACGCGCATCGCGGCGAAGGGCGTAGAGAAGATCGTGAATTTCGAGATCGAGACCGGCGAGCCGATGGTCTTTGTTCAGCCCGGCAGCCTCAAGGTCGCCCGCCGCCCGGAACACGAGGCGCAACTCCATGAGGAGGCGGCGCGGGGCAGGCAACTCGGCCTCAACGTCGCGATGATCTCGCTCGAGGAAGCCCGGCGCCTGATGCCGTATCTCTTGACCGAAGGCGTACGGGCAGTGATGCACATGCGCACCGACCTCTACCTCGAACCGGTGCAGGTTCCCGTCGGCTACGCCCGGGCGAGCGCGCGATTGGGCGCCACGCTGCTGGCGAATACGCCGGCCGAGGAGATCCTCACCGAAGGCGGCAGCGTCGCCGGCGTGCGCACGCCCCGCGGGGAGATCCGGGCCCGCATCGTGGTCGATGCGGCCGGCGCCTGGCTCCGTCTCGTGGCCGCGCAGGGCGGATCGACCGTGAAGGCCGTGCCAACCCGGCACCAGCTGATGGTGACGGTGCCACTGCCGGACGTGCGGCCGAACCAGCCGATCACGCGCATCATCGACGCCAACGTCTACGTGCGGCCGGAGAAGGGCGGACTGATGCTCGGCGGTTACGAGCCTGATCCGGTGCAGTACGACATGCGCGATCTGCCGGCTGATTTTGACATCGAGAACCTGGCGCTCGATCTGTCGGTCCTGCGGCGGCTGGCGGAGAGCGTGGCGCCGCAGTTTCCGGTCTTCCGCGATGTGGGCGTGCAGGAATACCGTGGCGGGTTGCCGACGATGACGGCGGATGGCGAGCACATATTGGGCCCGGCACCCGGCGTCAGCGGGCTCTACGTGATCGGCGGCTGCTGCGTCGGCGGTCTCACGACCGCACCGGCGCTGGGCGAGCTGCTGGCGGAATGGATCACCCAAGGTCGCCCGTCGATCGACCTGTCCTTCATGGCGCCAGACCGCCTGGCGACGGGCCTCCCGGAGGACAGGCTGCGCGATCTGTGCCGGCTGCAATACGCGCACCATTACTGGTCGCCGGAAACGATGCCGAGCCTGGCGACCGAATAGGGCGTCCAACACCGTCGGTCGGCGGCGCGTTTCGATCTTCGCTTGCACACGTCGAACGTGATCCATGCGTGCCGGATTGTGCCATGCTGCCCTCCCATGAATAGCGTGGATGGCAGCACCGAGTGCGAGCGTTTCGAAGACGCGTCACAGTCCGCGGAATGGCTGGTACAGCCTCTGGGGCCGATGGTGAGACATGAACAGAATCGCGCGCATCCCAAGCTCCGTCACCCGCTACCGCCTCGTCGATGCGCGGTTGCCGGTGTGCCTGGCCACGGCAAAGGGGCTTGCGCCCGACGAGGATGGCCTAGCCGCGGTCTCCATGCTGATCGAGGACGGGCGGATTGCCGCAATCACCGCGGGCGATACGCCGAGCGCGGATGCGACGCCGCTCGTCAATCTCGACGGCGGGATGGTCTTGCCCGCTTTCGTCGATGTCCATGCCCATCTCGACAAGGGTCATATCTGGCCGCGCCAGCGCAACCCCGACGGCAGCTTCGCCTCCGCCCTTTTGGCCTGCAAGGCCGACCGGGCCAAATGGAATGCCCAGGATGTGCGCGCCCGGATGCAGTTCGGGCTCGAATGCGCCTATGCGCATGGAACACGCGCCATGCGCACGCATATCGATTCGATGATCCCGCAAACTCGCATCTCCTGGCCGGTTTTCGCCGAGTTGAGGGAGGCTTGGCGCGGGCGCGTCGAGCTGCAAGGCTCGCCCCTCTTCGCCGCCGAGCTCGCACTCGATGAGGCGCATTTCGCCGACATCTCCTGGGCGGTGCGCGAATATGGCGCCATGGTCGGCGCGGTCACCTATATGGCGCCGAGTCTCGAGGCGGCGCTCGACCGTCTCTTCCGTCTCGCCGCCGAGACGGGCCGCGACCTCGACTTCCATGTCGACGAGGCGAACGATCCTGCCGCGCGTTCGCTCGAGGCGATCGCCGATACGGCGATCGCGCATCGCTTCGCGGGAAAGATCCTTTGTGGCCATTGCTGCTCGCTGGCTCTGCAGGGGGAAGAGTATGCAAAGCGCGTCATCGACAAGGTCGCCAGGGCCGGCATCGCCATCGTGTCGCTGCCGATGTGCAATCTCTACCTTCAGGACCGCGACGCGGCGGCACGGCGCACCCCGCGCTGGCGCGGAGTGACCGCCCTGCATGAGCTGAAAGCGGCGGGCGTCCCTGTCGTGATCGCGAGCGACAATACCCGCGATCCCTTCTACGCCTATGGCGATCTCGATATGCTCGAGGTCTTCCGGGAAGGCACCCGCATCCTGCATCTCGACCATCCCGTCGCCGATTGGCTGAAGGCCGTGACGGCAACGCCCGCCGCGATCATGGGCATCGAGGTTGAGACGAGCCTGCGGGAGGGCGTCTCGGCGGATCTGGTGCTGTTTCG
>JBIOEJ010000125.1:0-16965 GCA_044445965.1 Hyphomicrobiales bacterium | reverse complement strand
GGAAGGCACCCGCATCCTGCATCTCGACCATCCCGTCGCCGATTGGCTGAAGGCCGTGACGGCAACGCCCGCCGCGATCATGGGCATCGAGGTTGAGACGAGCCTGCGGGAGGGCGTCTCGGCGGATCTGGTGCTGTTTCGGGCGCGTTCATTCACCGAGGTCGTCGCCCGTCCGCAGGCCGATCGGGCCGTGATCCGCAAGGGCCGCGCCATCGACGCCACGCTTCCCGATCATCGGGAGCTCGACCGCTTGTTCGCGGGATAGCGCTAACCGACCAACAGTGCCCGATGCGTCATTGCCGATGTCACGCCGGTGAGGCCGGCATAGTCATTGATCGGCCGTGGTCGGCCGATAAGGTAGCCTTGCACCTCGTCGCAGGATTCGCTCGTCAGGAAGGCTAGCTGATCCTCGGTCTCGACGCCTTCCGCGATGACCGGCAAATCGAGGCCGCGAGCCAGCGCGATGACGGCGCGCACGATGGTCGCCGATTGCGGATTGGCGTTGAGATTCATGATGAAACTGCGGTCGATCTTGATCTTGTCGAAGGGGAAGGACTGCAGATACGACAGCGACGAGTAGCCGGTGCCGAAATCGTCCATGGCGATCCTCACGCCGAGCGCCTTCAGCCGGCGCAGGATGGATACGGCGCGCGTGAAATCGCCGATCAGTGCGCCTTCGGTGATCTCGAGCTCGAGACGGTTCGGGTTCAAGCCGGTTTCCAGCAGCACCCTATGCACCAGGCTCGGCAGATCGCCGTAGCGGAACTGGACCGGTGACAGGTTGAGAGCGATCTGCAGAGGCGTTTCCCAGGAGGCCGCCTCCCGGCAGGCTTCGCGCAGCGTCCATTCGCCGATCGCCACGATCAATCCGTTCTCCTCGGCGGCGGGGATGAAGTTGCCCGGCGGGATGAGGCCCCGCGCCGGATGCAGCCAGCGGATCAAGGCCTCGAAGCCGATGATCTCTCCCTTCATGCGGGCTTGCGGCTGATAATGCAGCACCAGCTCGCCGCGCGCGATGCCGGTGCGCAGATCGTGCTGCAGCGCGTGGCGCTCACGCGTGCGCCGATCCATCTCGGCATCGAAGAAGCGGTATGTGTCGCGACCCTCCTTCTTGGCGCGGTAGAGGGCAGCGTCCGCGTTGCTGAGCAAGGTATTGGCATCCGCGCCATCGGCCGGAAACACCGAGATGCCGACGCTGAGCGAGACGCGCAACTGGTGCTCGTCGATCTCGACATCGCCGACCACCGTGTCGAACAACCGGTCGACGAGCGCCTCCGCGGTTGCCGGCTGCGCCCCGCGCGGGGAGATGATGGTGAACTCATCTCCGCCGAAGCGCGCCAGGAAGGCGCCGTCCGCCGCATCCTGCAATCGTTGCGAGACGATCTTGAGGAACTCGTCCCCGACCGCGTGGCCGAAGACGTCATTGACCTCCTTGAAGCGGTCGACGTCGATGCATAGCACGGCGAAGCTCTCTTCGGACTTTGCCGCGTCCTCGAAGGCATGGGCCAGCCGCTCGTTGAAAGTCGCGCGATTCGGCAGCTTGGTGAGGGTATCGTGATGCGCCATGAAGGCGATGCGCTCGGCCGCGAGCTTCTGTTCGGTCACGTCGTCGATCACGACCACCATAAACTGGGGCTCGCCGTTCGCGTCGTTCAGGCGAAGACGTTTGACGACCACGGAATGCGTCTTGCCGTCGGGCGTCGTCATGGCATGCTCGTGGACCGCGAACCCCTTATCGGACTCCAGCACCTCCCTGTCGCGCGCCTCGACGGCGTCGGCCACCTCCTCGCTGAAGACCTCGCGGCAGGTCTTGTGCAGCATGGTTTCGCGCGGCACGCCGAAGAAAGCCTCGGCGACGCGGTTGATGACGACGTGCCGGCCGCTGCGGACGTCCTTCACCAAGATGGGGGTCGGGATGTTCTCGATGACCGCGTCGAGGAAGTTGCGCGCCCGGTCGAGCTCTGCCTGCGTCTTGAGGCGTTCCGTCTGGTCTTCGAGCACTTGAACCAGGGATTGGGGGTTGCCCTCGGCGTCGCGCAAGACCAGCCGCTTCACGGTGACCTGGCGTTGCCCGGAGCCGGGCGTCGTCAAGGAGTTCTCGCTGATGGTGAGATCGTTGCCGGAGCTCAGCGCAATGTTGTCGCGCGCGATGATGGCGTCGGCCTCGCCCTTCGAGAAGATATCATAGCAGTTCTTGCCGAGCATCTCGGCGCGCGGCACGCCGAAGAAATTCTCGGCTGCCCGGTTGACAAGGCTGTAGCGGCGCTCCTCCACCTCCTTGACGAGGACGATGGCCGGCACATTGTCGATGACCGTATCGAGGAAGCCTTGCGTGCGGGCCAGCGTCTTCTCGGTCGTGCGCTGCTCCGTCACATCCTCGACGACCAAGAGGATATAGCCGGGCTTGCCCTCCTGATCCGCCATGACGACGCGGCGCGAGGTGCAGTGGCGCGTCTCGCCGTTCCTGCCCGCCACCGTGTATTCCTGAAAGGCGTGACCCTTCTTGGAGCGCAGGACTTCATCATCGCGCAAATCGATGCCTTCGGCATCCAGTCTGGGAAAAATCTCATGAGCGTTCTTGCCGAGCATCTCGGCGCGCGACCGCCCCAGATAGCGCTCCGCCCCGCGATTGGCGAAAACGTATCGCCGGCTACGCGCGTCCTTGACCATGACGACCGCGGGAATGTTGTCGACGACGGCGTCGAGAAAGCTCTTCGTGCGGTCGAGCTCGCCGGCGGTCTGGATGCCCTGGGTCACATCCTCGAAGATCGACACGAAACCGCCATCGGAGAGTGGCTGATGGTCACGGCAGACGATGCTGCCGTCATTGAACCGCACCATCGTCTTGGCCGGCACGCGGGCACGCGCGATCTCCGTCCAGCGTCGGATGCATTCCTCGCGATCGCCGGACGGGTTGTGTCCGACCTCGAAGCGGCGCTCCAGGACGCTCCGCAGCGGCGTGCCTGGCTTCGTCAGCTCAGGGGGCAGCCCGTGCAGGCGCGCATAACGGCTATTGCACAGGACGAGCCGAAGATCCCGATCGAAGATGGAAAAACCCTGATTCAGATGCTCGATCGCGGTCTCCAACCGCGCCAGCTTGGCGTAGACGTCGCCGGCCGGCCGCGCGCGATGAGCCTTGTGAACGGGCCGGCCTTCCGGTGCCGGTCTCGGTTCCCTGGACGCTATCTTGACCATGCAACTGCTCTGGCGGATTACCGTTGAACGCAGTTGTAGACGCGCGTTCCCCCTTAGACCCTTGTCCGCCAATGCTGAACAATCGGTTTATATGACCGGCCCTTGGCGGCCGTGGGCAGTAGAATTTAACGATGTCGGAGCGAAATGGACGTCGGCGCGACTTTGTCACCTCCATCTTAACTCTTCATAAAGTATAATCACGTCGTGAGCGCCGCGCCTTTCTTGGCAAGCCCGAGATAAGTCTCCACCACTCGCGGGTCGGAGCGCAACGCTTCGGAAGGGCCCTCGATGGCGACCGCGCCATTCTCCATGACGTAGCCGTAATCGGCCACCTGGAGCGCTGCGCGCGCGTTCTGCTCGACGAGCAGGATGGCCACATCCGAGCGCTTCAAGGTCGCGACGATATTAAAGATATCGCGCACGATCAGCGGCGCGAGACCGAGCGATGGCTCATCGAGCATAAGGAGGTTCGGTCGGCCCATCAGCGCCCGTCCCATCGCGAGCATCTGGCGTTCGCCGCCCGAGAGCGTGCCGGCGAACTGGCGGCGGCGTTCCTGCAATCGCGGAAACAGTGCGAACACCTCGCCGAGCGCGGTGTCCATCGCCTTGCGTCCCTCGCCTCGGCGCTTGAAGCCGCCGAGGCGCAAATTGTCTTCGACGCTCATGGTCGCGAATAATTCCCGCTTTTCCGGTACCAGGCCAAGTCCGACCGCGACGCGCGCCTCGATCGGCAAGCCGTCGAGCGAGGCGCCCGAAAAGCCGATATGGCCGCGCGAGGGCAGAATGCCCATGATGGCGTTGAGGAGCGTCGATTTGCCGGCGCCATTGGCGCCGATCACAGCGGCGATGTGGCCGGCTGCCACGGTGAGCGACACGTCGCGGACGGCAAGCACCCCGCCATAGGCGACGCAGAGGCCGCGCACCTCGAGCACCGCGCTCATGCGCCCGCCCCGAGATAGGCCTCGACCACGGCAGGGTTCCGACCGATTTCGGCCGGCGTCCCTTCGGCGAGCTTCGAGCCGAAATTCATGACGATGACGCGCTCGCACAGACCCATCACGAAGTCCATATCGTGCTCCACCAGAAGGATGGCGACGCCCTCGTCGCGGAGCTTGCGCAACAGCTCGGCGAGGGCGGCCTTCTCCTGGTGACGCAGTCCGGCCGCAGGCTCGTCGAGCAGGAGGAATGATGGATCGAGGCAAAGCGCCCGCGCGATCTCGACGACACGCTGCTGGCCGAGCGGCAGGCTGGTCGCCGTCTTGTCGATTTCGGCTGCCAACCCGACGCGCTCGAGCTGTCGCTCCGCCTCCTGAAACAACCGTGCTTCCTCGCGGCGGTCGAGGCGCGCGATGCCGCTCAGCGCGCCGGCGCGCCCGCGCAGATGGGCGCCGATCGCGACATTGTCGATGACGCTCATGCCGGCGATGAGGCGCACATGCTGAAAGGTGCGCGCCAAGCCGAGGCGCGCCACGAGGCGCGCCGGCATGCCGGTGATTTCCCGTGCCCCGAAGCGTACTTCTCCGGCGCTCGGCCGGTCGACGCCCGTGATCAGATCGAAGGTCGTTGTCTTGCCGGCTCCGTTCGGGCCGATGAGCGAGACGATCTCGCCCGCTGCGACCGCAAAACCGAGATCATTCACCGCGACGAGACCGCCGAAGGTCTTGCGCAGCCCCATGACCTCGAGGAGCGGCCGGCCTCGCCGCGGCGTCGCACGGCGCGTCAAAGGCTCGACCGCGCCCGGGCTCCGGCGCCTCATGCTTGGGTCGAGGCGCCGGAAGGACGCGGTCAGCAGCGGCCACAACCCTTCGCGCGCCGTCTGCAGGATGGCGACGAGGATCACGCCGAAGACGATGATCTCGTAATTGCCCTGTTGCCCGATGAGCTTGGGCAAGAGGTTCTGCAACTGGTCCTTGATGATGGTGACGATGCCCGCGCCGATGAGCGCCCCCCAGACATGGCTCGCCCCGCCGACCACCGCCATCAACAGATATTCGATGCTCGCCTCGATGTTGAAGGGCGAGGGGCTTACGGCCCGCTGCATATGAGCGTAGAGCCAGCCGGAGATCGAGGCGAGGACGGCCGCGTAAACGAAGGCGAAGATCTTGGCGCGCGCGGTGTCGACGCCGAAGGCTTCGGCCGCAATGGCGCCGCCTCTCAGCGCCCGGATCGCCCTGCCGATGCGCGAATCGAGGAGATTCCCGGTCGCCAGGATCGAGGCCGCGACGACGATCAGGATCAGATAATAGAGCCTCGCGCTGTCGATGAAGGAAAATGCGCCGATCGACAATGGCGGGATTCCCGAGATGCCGTCATAGCGGCGGAAGAAATCGAGATTGCCGGTGATGTAATAGAAGCTGATGTTCCAGGCGATCGTGCCGACCGGCAGGTAGTGCCCGGAAAGACGTAGCGTGATCGCGCCGATCATATAGGCCGCGCCTGCGGTGATCAGCACCGCGACCGGCAGAGTTGCCCAGGGCGAGACGCCGTAGCGCGTCGTCAGGATGGCGGTCGTATAGGCCCCGAAGCCGACGAACATCGCCTGGCCGAAGGAGGTCATGCCGCCGACGCCGGTCAACACCACGAGGCCGATCGCCACGATCGCAGAGAGGCCGATATAGTCGAGCAACGTGATCCAAAATGGCGGCAGCCCGGGAACCATCGGGATCAGCAGCGCGCCCGCGAAGGCGGCGAGCGGCAGGAGACGCCGCATCGTCACTCCTCCTCGCCGATCTGTGCCTGGATGAGCGAGCGCCACAGCAAGACCGGGATGATCGCCATGAAGACGATCACCTCCTTGAAGGCGCTCGCCGAGAAGGAGGCGAGCGATTCGACAATGCCGATCACGATCGCCGCAACCGCCGCGCCCGGATAGCTGACGAGCCCGGCGATGATCGCCGCGACGAAGCCCTTGAGGCCGATGAGAAAGCCCGAATCGTAATAGACGGTCGTCAGCGGCCCGATCAACAGGCCCGACAAGGCGCCGATGAAGGCCGCGACTCCAAAGGCGATGCGCCCGCACAGCGCCGGCTCGATGCCGGCGAGGCGCGCGCCCAGCCGGTTCACCGCCGTCGCCCGCAACGCCTTGCCGATCAAGGTCAGGTCGAAGACGAGGTAGAGGGCGGCGACCAGCCCGACCGAGGCGCCGAGCACCCACAGGGATTGGCCGGTCACCAAGACGGGGCCGAGGCTGAAGGACGCTTCCGAGAAACCCGTGGTGCGCGAGCCCTCGGCTCCGAAGAAGACGAGGCCGAGCCCGCTCATGGTCAGATGCACGCCGACCGCCGCGATCAGCAGCACCAAGGTCGAGGCCTCGGCGAGCGGGCGGAAGGCGATGCGATGGATGAAGAGACCCATCGGCGTCACGATGGCGAGGCAAAGGAGCATCTCGACGAGGAGGCCGGGCTTCCTCGGGGCGAGCCACGCGGTCAGGGCGAGAATCGCGAGCGGCAGCGCGACGGTCTCGGCGAGGAGCGTCGCGAGGCGAGGCGCGTTCAGCATGCGCCGATCGGCGAGGAGTCCCGCGGCAGCCGCGGCAAGGCCGAGCGCGACGAGCATCCACGCAGTCGTCGGGAACTCGCCCGCCTCGAGCGTCGCCATGGTCAATGTGCCGTAGGCCACGAACTCGCCCTGCGGGATGAAGATCACCCGGGTGACCGTGAAGACGAGCACCAGCGAGAGGGCGAGCAGCGCGTAGATCGCGCCGCTGGTGATGCCGTCCTGAACCAGGATGAGGAAGATCGAAAGGTCCATGCGGGCGCGGCGCGTTCGCCTGCCTAAGAGGCGAAGGTCGAACGGCCTAGCGCCGCACGAAGGGCAGGGCGAGCGGAAGACATGCCGGATCGGGCGCGACCTTCACTGCATCAGCTTCCAGCGGCCGTCCTGCACCGTGACCATGACGCGCGAGCGGGCGTCCTGGCCGACATGGTCGGTCGGCGTCATGGTCGCGACGCCATGCGAATAGACGACCTCCTTCAGGCCCTCGAGCGCGTCACGCAGCGCGGAACGGAATTCGGGCTTGCCGGCCTTCAGCGCCACGGGGATGGCGTTCTGCAACAGAACATCGGCGTCGAAAATATGGGCGCCGAAGGTCGAGACCGAGTCCTTGCCGTTGGCGGCCTCATAGGCGGTGACGTATTCCATCGCCTTCTTCTTCGAGACGTTGGAGTCGGGCAATTGGGCGGCGACCAGCACCGGGCCCGCCGGCATGATCGTGCCTTCGACATCCTTGGCCCCGACGCGCAGGAAGTCGTTATTGCCGGCGCCATGCGTCTGATAGACGGGGCCGGTGAAGCCGCGCTCGCGCAATGTCTTCGCGGGCAGCGCCGCCGGCGTACCGGCGCCTACGATCAGTACGACATCGGGCTTGGCGGCGAGGATCTTCAGGATCTGACCGGTGACGCTGGTATCGGCGCGCGCGTATTTCTCGGCCGCCACGAGCTTGATGCCCTTGGCGTCGAGGAGCGGGGTGATCACGTTCAGCCAACCATCGCCATAGGCGTCCGAGAAGCCGATGAAGCCTACGGACTTGACGCCGTTCTTCACCATGTGATCGGCGATCGCCGCGGCCATCAGGGAGTCGTTCTGCGGCGACTTGAAGGCCCATTTCTTCTTGTCGTCCATCGGGCTGATGACGGCAGAGGAGCCGGCGAGCGAGATGAAGGGGGTCTTGGTCTCGGCGGCGACCTCGACGAGCGCAATGGAAGCTGGCGTGATCGAGCCGCCGACGAGGGCGTCGACCTTCTCGTCGGTCACGAGTTTGCGGGCATTGGCGACGGCTTTGGTGGCGTCGCTGCCGTCGTCGAGCACGATATACTCGACGCTCTGGCCGGCGATTTCCTTGGGCAGGAGCGGCACGGTTTTCGCCTGCGGGATGCCGAGCGAAGCGCCGGGACCGGTCTGCGAGATGGTGATGCCGATCTTGATGCCGTCGGCCATCGCGGCCTCGGCGAAACCCAGTGCCGCGGCGGCAGCTACGCCCATCATCCAAAACCGTCTCATCTCGAGCCTCCCTCGGCAATTCTCTGAAGCGCGCCTGCGCGCGACACTGTTGGTTATTCGACGCATTGCATCGCCGAGGGCGGTTGTCCAGGGGTCGAAGGATCGGGCGATGTCTCAGTTCGAGAGCAGTTGCATCAGCTCGATGCGATTGCCGAAGGGATCGTCGACAAAGGTGCGTTCATATCCCTCGAGCGGCGTATCGTCCCTCAGCGTGCAACCGGCAGCCCGCAGTGCGGCCGCGAGGCGCGCGAGGTTTGTCACGATGAATGCCGGATGCGCCTTTCTGGCGGGGCGGAAATCAGCTTCCACCCCGAGATGGACTTTGAGCGTCCCCAGTTCGAACCAGCAACCGCCTCGTTTCGCGAGATGAGGTGGTTTGGGAACTTCGGGAATGCCGAGCAAGCCTTCGTAGAAGGCGCGCGCCTCGGTCTCCCCTCCAGCGGGCATCGCGAGGAGTATGTGGTCCAAGGCCCTGATCGTCATCGGCTTGCCTTCACACAAAGCGGAATAGTCGCGTCTCGATCGCGGTCGGCCCGAGACCTTGCAAAGCGTCGAACCGGCTCACTCATCCATCGGCCAGACGACATCGCCGGAGTGGGTGACCGCGCCCTTATTCGCAGGACCGACCGCGTTTGCGTATTTTTCGAGCACGCCGCCGCGCGGTCGGGGCCGCGAGCCCGACGCGGCCTTGCGACGCTCCTGCATTTCGGCATCGTCGATCTCGAGCGTGATCGAGCCCGTGCCCGGCCGCGCATCGATGGCGACGATGTCGCCGTCGCGCACCAGCGAGATCGGGCCGCCCGCCGCGGCTTCCGGGCTCGCATAGCCGATGCAGAGGCCGCGCGTCGCGCCGGAAAAGCGACCATCGGTGAGCAGCGCCACCTTCTCGCCCATGCCCTGCCCGTAGATGAGGGCCGTGACGCCCAGCATCTCGCGCATGCCCGGGCCGCCGCGCGGGCCTTCATTGCGGATGATGATCACCTCGCCGGCTTGGTAGCGGCGATTCTGCACCGCCTCCTGGCACTCTTCCTCGCAGTCGAAGACGCGAGCCGGACCGCGATGCGTCAGGGTCTTCAAACCCGCCGTCTTCAGCACCGCCCCGTCCGGGCAAAGATTGCCCTTCAGGATAGTGAGACCGCCGGTCGGCGCGATCGGGGCGCCGTGCGGCTTGACGATCTCGCCATCGGCGGGCTTCGCCGAGGCGAGCTCCTCGGCGAGGCTGCGGCCGGTGAAGGTCAAGGCGCCGCCATGGATGAAGCCGCCGCGCAAGAGCTCGGCGAGGATCACCGGCGCGCCGCCGATCTCGAACGCGTCGCGGGCGAGATATTTGCCGCCCGGCTGCAGATTACCAATCAGCGGCGTGCGCGCGAAGACGGCGGCGACTTCGTCCATGTCGAAGGCGATGCCCGCTTCGTTGGCGATGGCAGGGATATGCAGAACCGCATTGGTCGAGCCGCCGGTCGCGGCGACGACCGCGGCTGCGTTCTCCAAGGCCTCGCGCGTGACGATGTCGCGCGGCAGCGGCCATTGCCATTCGACGGCGCGCATCAGGGCGATCCCGGCTTGACGCAGCAAGGGCGCGCGGGCGCTGAACACGGCCGGAATCATCGAGGAGCCGAGCGGGGCAAGGCCGATCGCCTCCGATACCATGCCCATGGTGTTGGCGGTGAACTGCCCCGGGCAGGAACCTGCGGTCGGCAGGCAGGCATGGCTCAACGCCTCGAGATCGGTCATGGCGGTGCTGCCCGCGATGACGCCGCCGATCGCCTCATAGGTGTCGATCACGGTCTTGTCGGCGCCGCGCAAGCGGCCCGGCATGGCGGCGCCTCCGTGGATGAAGACCGAGGGGACGTTGCATCGGACCATGCCCATCATCAGGCCGGGCAGGTTCTTGTCGCAACCCGCGATGCCGAAGATGCCGTCGAACTGGTGGCCGCGCACGCTGGCTTCGAGGCTGTCGGCGATCAGCTCGCGCGACAGCAGCGAGAAGCGCATGCCGGAATGGGCCATGGACAGGCCGTCGGAGACGGAGACGACCGGGCATTCATGCGCCATGCCGCCGCCCGCATAGATGCCCGTCTTGGCGTGCAGCGCCTGCTCGGAAAGGTTCAGATTGCAGGGGCTCATCTCGCCGCCGGTGTGGAACACCCCCACATGCGGCCTTGCGATCTCGGCATCCGACTGGCCGAGCGCCAAGAGGAAGCTTCGCGTCGTGGCGCGGATCACGCCCTCATAGATGGTGCGCGAGCGTTGACGTTCGGGCTTGGAGGGAGGTCGTGTGAGGCGGGGGGTGTGCGAGGGCATCACGCGTCGATACGCTTGATGAACCATCGCAGCAGCCTCTCCCAGATCTCATCCTTGCCATGCACGTCCTCGACGCCGTGCTCGAGATTGGGGTTATCGTTGACCTCGATCAGGAACACGCCTTCGGGCGTCTCCTTCAGATCGACGCCGTAAAGCCCATCGCCGATGGTGCGCGCGGCGCGCACCGCGATCTCGATCACGTTGGGCGGCGCCTCGGCGACCGGCACCGTCTTGAAGCGACCTTCCTTCGGGGCCGAGCCGTTTTCGTGCTTGATGATCTGCCAATGGCCCTTGAACATCATGTATTGGCAGACGAAGAGCGGCTCGCCTTCCAGGATGCCGACACGCCAATCGAAAGTGGTGGGCATGAATTTTTGCGCGATCAGGAGATCGGTATCCTCGTAGAGCTCCTCGAACAGCTTGCGCAGCTCGAGTTCGGTATCGATCTTATGTACGCCGCGAGAGAACGAGCCATCGGGGATTTTGACCACCAGCGGCAGGCCGAGCTCGGCCATCGCCTTCGGCAGATCCTCCTCGGCCGCGAGCATCACGGTCTTCGGCATCGGCACATTCTTCGCCGCCATGCGCTCCATCAGATAGACCTTGTTGGTGCAGCGGATCATCGAGATCGGGTCATCGATAACCGGCATGCCCTCCTGGGCGGCGCGGCGCGCGAAGCGATAGGTATGATTGTCGATCGAGGTCGTCTCGCGGATGAAGAGCGCGTCGAACTCGGCGAGATCGGAAAGTCCCTTCTTGGTGATCGGCTCGACATCGACCGACAGTCTCTCGCCGACCTTGCCGAGATATTTGAGCGTGTCGAGCGTCGAGGGCGGCAGCACCTCCTCGGGATCGTGCAGCACCGCGAGCGAATAGCGCGCCGGGAGACGCGCTTTCGGGTCGCGCCATACGCGCTTGGTATGCGCGTGGAGCGCGTCGCGGAAGAACTGTGTCTCGTCGGGATCGAGCTTGACGATCGGCCTCGGGCGCAGCTTCTCGATCGAGGCCCAAGCGCCCGAGGGCACGGCGTCGATCTCGACCGAGACCTCTATGGCGGGGCAGCGGTACCAATCAAACAGCAGTTTGCCGAAGCTTTCGAAGGCGCTCTCGCGGACGAGGCCGAAGCAGACAAGGATGCGACACTGCGTCTTCTCCATTCTGCCTTTGGCGTAACACCGGTTGAGCGCATCCTCCAATTCGGGAATGACGTGCTCGTAGAGCTTGGCCTCCCGCAGCTCGAGCATCGTCTGCACCTCGGGGAGCACGCGGTGGCCGCGCGCCTCGCCGAGCAGCGAAGCGTAATAGCCCTTCGACTGATAGGCATAGGAGCGCGACAGGTTCACCACGTTGGCGCGCTCGGTCTCGAACAGCTTCGGGCGCACGATGTAATCGGAAGTGGTGATCACCTTGTGCGGCGTGTCGGCGTTCGGGAAGTCCTTGAGGTTGTCGACGACGATGACCCAGCTCATCGGTGGGGACCCTTCCGCACCACGATCGCGGCACGCAGATTGCCTTTTCCAAATCTCGCCATGCGCTGGAACTCATCGGCCGGGATCGGCAGGTTGGCCGCCGAGACCAAGGTCTCCTCGTCGTCGATCTCCACATAGGGATCGTTAACGAAGACATGGCGTTGGTCGCCCGCATAGGCGAGGAGCCAATGCGGAAATTTTTCATGGAACATGCGGTAGCCGGAGACCAGCACGACCGCAATCGCGCCTTCGTCGAAGACATTCTGCAGCGCGGGCGCGTCGAGCGGCCGCAAGGCGACCGGAACGCCGCACTCCTCCGCCTCGCGTCGGAACTCTTCCTGGGTCAGGCGCATGACCTCGCGCTTCTCGTCATTGCGCACCGTGTCGAGGAAGAAGGGACCTGCATCAGAGAGATGCAGCGAAGGATGAAGCCCTCGCCTGGCGAGCGTCACGGCAAGGCCGTAAGGCTCGCAGCCGCCCAAGCCCGAAGTCATGAAGATCGTCGTCGATTCGCGCCATAGCTGAACTTCGGCGACGCGGCTTGGGTGGAAATCCGGATCGGCCCAGCCGAGCGCCATGAGAAGGCATGCGGGTCCGCAAGTGAATTCGAGGGTTTGGCGATAATAAGGCGGAGGCCGCGAGGGCGGCGCGATTCGCGCCACCAACAGCTTCTCGAAGCGCAGTGCGGCCTGGTCATCCTCATAGTAGTTTTCGTAGACGCCGAACTGCCTGTGGCCGAGCTTGGAGTAGAGCGCGATGGCACCATGATTGTCGGCGCGCACCTCGAGGCGCAAGACGATGCAGTCACGGTCGATGGCCGCCTTTTCGGCGGCATGCATTAGCGCGCGGCCGACGCCGCTGCGTCCGGTCTCCGGCGATACCGCGATCGAATAAAGCCGCGCCAGCGCCGTGCCCGAGCGGAAAGTCAGAAGCGCATAGCCCGCCAAATGATCGCCGCGGTCGGCGACGATGAACGCGTCCTTCGGATTGAGGATGAAGTTGCGCAGCGAACGTCGCGACAGGCGGTCCATATCGAAGACACGATTCTCGAGCGCCTCCAGCCGATCGAGGTCGGAGATGGTCGCGAGGCGGATGGTGAAGGGGTGCGACATTCGAGCGCGCCGAAAAGGGCTCTCAAGCTAGCGCGAAGCGAGGGACATTCAATGGGGCGGCGTGGCCGATCAGGGAGCTTTCCACGGTAATGTCCAGGTCTCCGTCAGCGCCCGAGAGCGCGCCCGCAGAAAGGCGCGGATATCGGCCGACTGCCCGGCGTCGAGCGCGATGTCGATGCCGGCCCTGAAACCCTTGATATCGGGGTTCGGCGCGAGGAAGGTGCGCAGCACCCGCCCCGCCGAGACGGAGGCGACGATCTCGACCATTTCGGGCGCCGACAGATAATAGGCAAGATCGCCACCCGAGAAATCGACGAGAAAACGGCGACTGTTGGGCGCCTCGCTCTCGCCTGATCCCAGCGCCTTGGCGACAGCCTGAAAGGTGGCGCGGACCTTGCCGCCCGGATGCAGCCCCCGCGCATCGAGCAACGCCCGGAGCCTGTAGCCGAAAGCGAGCGTCTGACCTTGCTCGAGCTGCCCCTTCGGACGCCAGGCGGCGACGATATTGTCCGTGGCCTCGTTTTGGGCAGTGATTTCGGTCAATTCAACGGCGCCTTCACCCCAGGGGCTCGTCGGCTCGACCCAATAGCTCGGGCGGCGCTCATAATGCACCTCGATGTCCTGGTAGTGCTCGTAGGAGCGGTCGCGCTGCAGAAGACCGAAGCCGCGGATGTCCTTGTCGAGAAAGACCGAGGTCGCAGCCTGGGCGGGATTGCGGAGCGGGCGCCAGAGCCATTCGCCTGAGCCAGCCTGCATGAGCAGGCCGTCCGAATCGTGCACTTGGGTCCGGTAGTCGTCGCGCACCCGCGGATCATTCTCCGCGATGAGGAACATCGAGGTGAGGGGAGCCAAGCCGAGACCGGCGATCGGGCGTCGCGCGAACAGGGTGATTTGCGTCTCCATCGCGGTCTCGATGCCGGGATAGATGACGAAGCGATAGGCGCCGGTGACGGACTCGCCCTCCATGAGCGCATAGAGCGTGGCCCGGTCGCTATCTTGTGCCGGCTGCTCGATCCAGAACTCGCGGAAGAACGGGAACTCCTCGGCGCGCCCGACGCCCGCATTGATCGCGAGCCCGCGCGCCGACAGCCCATAGAGCTGGCCGCGCCCGAGGAAGCGGAAATAACTGGCGCCGAGGAAGGCGAGTAGCTCGTCCATCACCTTCGGGGCGTTCAGGGGATAATGCAATCTGAATCCGGCGAAGCCGGTATTGACCGGCAAGGCCTTGTCGATCTTGGTGCGGCCGAAATCGAACAGGCTCTGCGAATAAGGGATCGGTGCCGGCATGCCGTCGCGCACGATATTCACGATCACCGGCCGCTTGAAGTTGAAGCCGAGATGGAAGAGCTGCAACTGAAACAAGCCGCCAGGCGATTGGAAAAAAGCCTTGTCTGGGCGGAAGCGGATGTCGCGCCAGGCATCATAATCGAGATTGGCGATGGGCGCTGGAAGCTGCGCCGGCGTCGGGTCGAACGGCACCGTGGCGATATCCTTGGCGCGGCGCACCACATCGTCATACCCGAAACGAGCATTGGGGGGCTTGGTCGGATCGGCTGCCTGGGCGGCCGCTCCCTGATCGGCAAGCTGCATCGTCGTCGCGACGATCGTCGAACCGAGCCCCGCCAACAGCACGCGGCGGCGCGTTACCTGACCTGACATTATTCCGGCTCGCTCGATCGAAGGATTTTCGGCAGCGTCGTTTTCCTTACCAGCATTCGCGGCAGCGAAACAGCCTTACCGGGCACACGAGCACCGCGCGATTTCGCCGCGCGCTGCCCGGACGGCATAGCGCCGCGACGGCGGCCGACACGGCGTGGCGTTGCCACCGCCTCGGATACGAAAAAATCGTGGGAAGATGAAAACACCGCTTGTAACTGCGATCGCGATTGCGTAAGTGACGCTTGCCTAATTCGCACGTGCCTGTGGCTGCGTGCCGGTCGGTGGGCATCCGGACAAGAGGCCGGACAGCCGCCGGGGTCGAGGATCCCACACCCAGACCGGCGGTCGGAGGCGACCGGCTTACACTCGTTCTCCACGAGTGGACGCGGCTTGAAGCAACGACGGAGCGGGCTTTTTTGGTCTCCTGCCGGCCCTCCAAAGGTCGGGTTACCGAAGAGGCTTGTCCTTCTTGCCGGGCGTGCGGACGAGGTTTTCCTTATCCGTTACGTGGGCTACTCCTGCGGGTCGTTCGACCCGCGCGGGTAGTCGCTACGGCGCACCAGCCGGACTTGTCGTCGACTTCGTGTCGTCGGCGTGCCCGGCGCGGTTTCAAGGCTCTACCGCATCTCGCGTCTCCATCGCGCGGGTGAGGCAACCGAGAACCGCAAGCGATCGTTGTCCAGGCGTTGCCTGGACGAGTTGGTCCACCAAGCGGTCTCGTCGCCCGGGATCGCGCAAGGTCAATGGGTGCTCAAATGACCGAACGGATTCGCGCCTTCCTCCGCGAGCGCCGAGAGGACGCTCCCTGTCTCGTCGTCGACCTCGATGTCGTCGCGGAGAACTATCGCGCCTTTGCCGGCGCGCTACCGGATACGCGGGTGTTCTATGCCGTGAAGGCGAACCCCGCGCCGGAGATCTTGAAGCTGCTCGCCGGGCTCGGCTCCTGCTTCGATGCCGCCTCGATCACCGAGGTCGAGGCCGTGCTCGCGGCCGGCGCGACGCCTGATCGCGTCTCCTTGGGCAACACCATCAAGAAGGAACGCGACATCGCACGCGCCTTCGAGCTGGGCGTGCGCTTGTTCGCCGTCGACTGCGAGGCCGAGGTCGAGAAGATCGCACGCGCGGCGCCGGGTTCGCGCGTATTCTGCCGGTTGCTCGTCGATAATTCGGGAGCCGATTGGCCGCTGTCGCGGAAATTCGGCTGCGACGAGGAGATGGCGATCGGGGTGCTGGAGCGGGCCAAGCGCCTCGGCCTTGCCCCGCATGGGGTCTCCTTCCATGTCGGCTCGCAGCAGCGCGATCCCAAGATGTGGGATGCGGCGCTCGGCATCTCGGCACGCGTCTTCCGCGCCTGCGCCGAGCGGGGCATCAACCTCGCCATGGTCAATCTCGGTGGCGGATTCCCGGCGAAATATGTGAAGAAAGTGCCTTCCGTGCGGATCTACGGCGACACCATCTTCCGCTCGCTGAAGAAGCATTTCGGCAATGCTTTGCCCGAGACGGTGATCGAGCCCGGGCGCGGCCTTGTCGGCGATGCCGGCATCATCGAAGCCGAGGTCGTGCTCGTCTCGCAAAAGTCTAAGGCCGACGAGTTGCGCTGGGTCTATCTCGACATCGGCAAGTTCGGCGGCCTCGCCGAGACCGCCGACGAGGCGATCCGCTACGTCATCCGCACCGGGCGTGACGACGACCGCAAGATGGCCTGCGCGATCGCCGGCCCGACCTGCGATTCACTCGATGTGCTCTACGAGAAAGAGCCGTATTGGTTGCCCATCAGCCTCGAGGTCGGCGATAAGGTGCTGATCGAAGGCACCGGCGCCTATACGACGACCTATTCCTCGGTCGGGTTCAACGGCTTCGCACCACTGAAGCAATATGTGATTTGACGCTAGAGCCTTTCCCGGTCCGATCGACTCGGACCGGGGACCGGAGTTCTGGTTGATTGTTTTTGCTGCATTTTCGGCGACGAGCAGAGCCCCCCCACCTTCGCGAGGGCATGCTTCGCTAAGAAAATGCTCTAACTGACCTAGGGGACGACGCAGTCGGCCGTTGGTGTGAAACCTGTCGGCGCCGACGCAGGCGCGACGATAATGCGCGGTTCGTGATTGGCATTTTGCTCGGGTGTGGTCATAAAGTGCGACGCGCTTTTGGATCGAACCGGGGAACGCCATGATCAGGTTAGCAGCCGTCATCGCCTTTACGCTGTTCGAGACCGCCGCAGCATTCGC